>DATFHJ010000322.1:0-15367 GCA_035248585.1 Thermoanaerobaculia bacterium | reverse complement strand
GGCCGAACGCCCCGAGCTCCAGCGCGGCGCCGGTGTCCTTCGCCCAGACCGCGACGGTGGACAGAGTCTTCAGCGCGGTGCCGAGCGCTTCGCCGGCCTGGCCTTTGCCGGTGTTGATCGTGCCGCCCTTGGTGAGGCGCGCGGCGCGGGTGACGTCGACGAGAGCCCACGCGGTGGCGCTGCGGTCGATGCGCGCGAGGTCCATGCCGAGGCCGTTGGCGGAGCGGAACGAGGTGCCGCCCTTGCTGCGCGCTTCGAGCGCGGCAATCACGGCGCGCTCGGTGCCGGCGATCACGAGCGCCGCGCTCGGGAACGCGACGGCGGCCGTCCCTTCCTTTTCCGGAAGCGAGAAGTAACCGCCCTTTTTCACCGCGCCGCGGGAGGCCAACGCGGTGGAGAGGCGCTCGACGTTGAAGCGGCCTTCCGCGATCACGAGCACGTCGGCGTCGGAGCCGAGGTTCGTGCGCGGCGCGGTCGCGACCACGAGCACGTCAACATCTTTCGACGGCGCGAGCCCGGCGTCGGAGAGAAACTTCTGCGCTTCGCCGTCGGCGCTCATCTTGTCGGTCTGTTCGAACAGGATCGAGGACAGCGGGCTGCTGCGCATCTCTTGCAGCTTCACCATGCCAACCGTGACGGCGTTCGCCGGAACCAGCGAAAGCGCGTCGTCTTTCGCGAGCGCGGGAAGCGCCAGCGCGAGGGCGGCGGTGAGTACGACGGCGGTGCGGAACAACGGGGTACGGTTCATCGTCAGAACTCCTTTTTCGTGAATAGCCAGGAAGCGAGTATGAGACATACGACGCCGAAGACGGCGGTGGAGATGAACGGCGCGGGAGTGAGAACGCTGAGCACGCGCTCGGGCATCTCATCGCCGCCGACGAAGGCGACGACGGCCTGCCCGAGCTCCGCGCTCTTGGGGAAAACCCAGTACAGCCCGTTGATCAGCGCGGCCTGCCAATCTTTCGAGACGGCGGCGGCGATGCGGTCGTGCGCGGCGAGCATCAGCCCGAAGAAGAAGATGCCGTACGACGTCATGATCGAGACCGCGGTCGACGACGTGATCACGCCGACGAGGAACGCGAACGCGAGCAGGACGGCGATGATCAGGAAGATGATCGTCCCGCCGAGGAGGAAGCGCGGATGCAGCACATGCGTCTTCCAGGCGACGATCAGCCAGATCGAGAGCATGAGATAGAGAACGTTGTTGCCGGCGAGGATGAGTCCGGCGATGTAGCGCGAGAGCAGCAGTTTCACGCGGCCGATCGGCCGCGAGAGGTAGAGATCGATCGTCCCCTTCTCCTGCATGCGCGGCACGAGGTGCGCGGTGGCGAAGATCGCCAGGAACGTGCAGATGAAGTAGAGGAAGACCGAGAAGCCGGACTCGAATCCGAGGACGAGCTTCTCGATGCTGATGTCGTTGTTGCCGCCCATCTGCACTTCTTTGCCGAACAGCTTCGCGCCGGCGAGCGCGCCGTCGACGATGTCGAGGTTGATCGCGGAGGCGAAGATGATGATGAACAGCGTGGAGAGGAAGAAGTAGGCGATGAGCGTCCACCGCGCCGCGGCTTCGCGCATCACGTCTTCAATGTTCGCAGCGACGACCTTGATCATTGGACCGGCGCCTCCTCGGCGCGAATGAGATCGACGAACACGTCTTCCAGCGTCGAGCGCATCGGCGTCAGCTCGTTGAGCATGCCGCCGCCCGCGCGGAGCTTGTCGACGAGCGCGTTGAGGTGCTGGACGTCGTTCACCGACAGCACCATGTGCCCGTTCACGCGCTCGACGCCGGCGCCCGTTTCGCGGAACGCGGCGACGAGGCTGTCATCGACCGGCGTGGCGACCATCTTGTAGGCCGCGCTCTTGCGCGTCAGCTCGTCGACCGTGCCGAAGGCCGCGACTTTTCCCTTGCGCAGCATGGCCACGCGGTCGCAGGTCAGCTCGATCTCGGAGAGGAGGTGCGAGTTGAGGAGCACGGCCACGCCGTGGTTCTTGGCCTCTTCGCGAAGCAGGTCGCGGATCTCGCGGCGGCCGACCGGATCGACGCCGTCGGTCGGCTCGTCGAGCAGCAGCAGCTTCGGCGAATGGATGAGAGCGCAGGCGAGGCCGAGGCGCTGGGTCATGCCCTTCGAGAACTTCTTGATGCGCACGTCCAGCCATTTCGAGCCGAGGCCGACGCGCTCGATGAGCTCGGGCGTGCGCTTCTGAATCGCGGACGCCTCCATGCCGGACATCTTGCCGAAGATGGCCATGGCCTGGCGCGCGGTGAGGTAGTTCGGAATCTTGTGGCCTTCCGGCAGGTAGCCGACGTGGCGGCGCGACTCGGGGTTGCTCACCGGCAGCCCGCAGACGGAGGCACTGCCGCTCGTGGCGTGCGTCAGGCCGAGGAGAATCTTGACGGTGGTGGTCTTCCCGGCCCCGTTCGGTCCGAGCAAGCCGAACATCTCGCCCTCGCGCACCGTGAAGTCGATGCCATCGAGCGCGGTGATCTTCGGCTTGCCCAACGAAGACCGGTAGAGCTTCCGGAGTCCGGACACCTCGATCAGCGTGGTCATGAGATCAAGATACGGCCCGGAGGCAAAAAAGGTTGCGAAGTCATGGTCGGTCATTCGCTTTATAACATAAAGCAATTGACGAACCAAATGACAAATTTCAGCGCGCCGCGGCCGTCACATGCACCGCGTCGATGCGTTTCTCGACCGCATCCCAATCGACGTTCGACAGGAACGCTTCGATGTATTTCGGGCGGTCCGCCGGCTTGTAGTCGAGGAGGAACGCGTGCTCCCAGACGTCCATCACGAGCAACGGCACGAAGCCGGCGACGTTGCCGGTCTCGTGAAGCTCGATCCAGTGATTGGAGACGCTGCCGTTCGCGGGATCGAGGTAGCAGATGGCCCAGCCCACGCCGCGCATTTTGCCGACGCTCGTGAAATCGGCCTTCCAGATGTCGTAGCTCGGGAAACTGCGCTCGACCGCGCCGCGGAACTCCGAGCCCTTCGGTGCGTCGGGGCCGCCCTGCCGCTTCATGTTGCCGAAGTAGTACTCGTGCAGGACCATGCCGTTGTACTCGAAGCCGAGGCGGCGCGTGAGCTCGGAGTAGGCCGGCATTTCCTCCTGATCGACCGTGCCGTCGGAGAGGATCGCGGCGATGCGCGCGGTGAGCGTGTTCGTGTTGGTGACGTAGCCCTCGTAGAGCTTGAAGTGCATCTCGAGGGTCTTGTCGGAGATGCCGTTGAGGCCGGAGAGATTGAACGACTTGGGCTTATAGACTTTCTGTTCCATGAGCGCGTGCGTTGCAATCAGCGCGCGCAGCGGAACGTGGCGTAGACGTACGGATAGTTCGGACGGAACCAGTTGCGGAAGCTCGGCCGGATGAGCTCGCGCGGCGTGACGGGGGACGCGCCTTTCATCACGAAATGCGCGTTGTCGAAGAAGTCGGCGGAGTAAACGCGATAGGAGGCCATGGCCTCGAAGCCGTCGAACGGCCCGAACGGCGTCGACGTCCACTCCCAGCCGTTGCCGACGAGATCGTAGATGCCGTGCTCGTTCGGCGGATATGAGCCGGCGTCGACGGGATCCCAATGCTCGAAGCCGTAGTTGCCGTGCTCCTCACCCGTGGAGGCGCGATGCCATTCCGCCTCCGTCGGCAACCGCGCGCCTTTCCATCGCGCGTACGCCGTCGCTTCTTCGTGCGTGACGTACACCGGCGCGTGCAGCGGCAGGGGCACGAGCTCGAACAACCCGCGCCGGTGCCACTCGCCATCCACGCGCGTCCAGAAATGCGGCGCCTTCGCGCCGGTGGCGTCGATGTATTCGAGATAGTCGCCGTTCGTGACGTTGTACGCATCGATCTCGAACGCGTCGACATGGACGACGTGTTGGGGGAACTCGTTGTCCCAGCCGAAGAAATCGCGGGTGTTGCCGAGAAGCGCGGGGCCGGCAGGGATGCGAACAGGTGGAGCGGCGGGCTTCAGCCCGCCGGTTTTCGGCGGGCTGAAGCCCGCCGCTCCACGCTTCTCGTACGGCAGCTGATGAAACATATAAAGCAGCGTCTCCTGATGCATCAGCTCGTGCTCGAGGATGGTGTAGACGGCTTCGCCTTCATCGATGTCGATGTTGTCGTTCGCGAACGTGCGCTCGATCAGTGCGTCGGCGTCGGCGCCGTACGCTTGCACTTCCTCGCGCGCGGGCCAGGCGTCGGTCGGGCTCTTTACGGCCGCTTCGCTGTCGGGGTCGATGCCGCGCTCGAAGAGCGTTTCAAAGTACGGATGAATGCCGTCGCGTCCCAGCGTCATCTTCACGAGCGTGTTCACCGAGAACACCGGCAGGTGGCCTTCGTAGAACACGATCGGGTTGCGCAACGCGATCGGGCGGTCGTAGTACGCGTCGGGAGTGATGAAATCGAAGATCTGGCGGGTGCGCGCGCGCGTGGCGCGGTACCAGTCGATCAGCGATTCGCGGGTGACCCGGCCCGCGAACGGATGGCGGAGCATCGCGTGATTCTACTCACGCATGCGCGGGTTCGCCGACCGGAACTTCGATCACGCGAAACGGCGGGCGATCGGGAAACGCCGCGGCCAGCACCGGCATGGCCACGTTGTAGACCGGCGCGCCGTTCTTCGTGCGGCCTTCCGGCGAGCCGCGATGCGCGTGGCCGTGGAAGACGGCGTTCACGCGATAGCGGTCGAGCGGCTCTTCGAGGCGGCTCGAGCCGAGGAACGCGATGATCTCCGGCGGCTCGCCCTCGACAGTCGCCTGGATGGGCGAGTAATGCAGCACGCCGATCTTCTGCGGCGTGCGCAGACGCGCCAGCGCCGCTTCGAGTTTCAACGCCTCGTTGATCGTCTCGTGCACGAAGTCCTTGATCATCTTCTCGCCCCACGCGCCGAGGGAGCGGCGGCCGAATCCGCCGGCAAAGCCTTTTACGCCGGCGAAGCCGACGCCTTCGATCTCGTAGGCCGTGCCGTCGAGCACGACCACGCCCGCGTCAGTCAGGATGTCGGTCAGCTCGCTCTCGTGATTCGACTCGAAGTCGTGATTGCCGAGGACGGCAAGGGAGGGGATGCGAAGCGCCGAAGTGATCTCTTTCGAGAGGATCTTCGCCTCTTCGACGGTGCCGAAGTCGGTCAGGTCTCCGCAGAGCAACAGGACGTCCGCTGCTTCGTTGATCTTCGCGAAGAGCGGCTGCATTGCTCCGGCCGAGGTTTTCTTGACGTGAATGTCCGCTACTGCGGCGATCCGTAGTGTCTCGCGCATGTCACTTCGCACCATCAACTTCGATGCCCGCCGTCCAGCGGTGGAGATCCTCCTCGCGCATGAGGCCGAGCTCGCGGCGCGCGTCCTTGTAGCCCCACTCTTCGATGTCCTTCAAATACTGCTGGCGCGAAATGATCGTGCCGTAGGTGATCTTCTCCGGTTCGTCGCCTTCCGCGCGCACGCGGTTCAACAGCTCATCCATCACCGCCGCCGGCACTTTCGAGCGCTCGCCGGGGTAGATGAAGCCGTACAGAATCAGGTGTGCGAGCAGCGCGCGCCAGAACGGGCCGTACCGTTCGAGGAGGCGGTTCCAGTCGAGCTTCTCGCCGGTTGCGCGAATCACGTGCGCGACGTCCGCGCCGTCGAAGCGCTCGCGCTCCATGATCAGTCCCTTCGACCAGATCATCTCCTCGGCGGGGATGAGCTCGACGTCGACGCCGAACACCTGCTCCTTCACCGCGTGCTCGAACCAGCGGTCGTCGACGCTTGCCACGCCGTTGCCGGCGCTGAAGATCAGGTCGACGAAGTCCTCGCCCTTGTACGCCTTGCCGAGCCAGTGCGGGAACGTGAGCTCGGTTTCATAGCCGGCCTTCTGAAACGCGAACGACGCGCGCTGGAAGTCCTCGCGGCGGATGAAGACATCAAAGTCTTTCGTGTGCCGCTCGATCCCGGTGTAGCGGGCGAAGGCGTACGCGCCGCCGACGAGATGCGGAATCTCCGCGCCTTTCAGGATCGACAGAGCGTGACGATAGAAGCGGATGCTGGATTCGTCGAGGACTGGCAGTGCGCTCATAGCCCTCTGCGAAAGTGCAGGTTCTATGCCGCGAATTGCTGAGTGGAAATGACTGAAACGGCGGGAGTTACCGGATTCGATCGATCATGATCGTCGAGTCGGTGAAAAGGCGCACGTCCGGGAATCCCTCGCCGATGCGCAGCATCTTCCGCGTCGGGTCCCACGTGCCGTCGCTGGTGAGATTGCAAATGATGCTGCCGCCGCCGCCCGCGCGCGCCTCGAGGTTCGGGAGCGGGGTCTCGGGGACTTTGAGCGCGATCGCGCCGACGTGCGAGATCGCTTCGACGCGGCCGGCGACACGGTCGAGCGTGATGCCGCCGCTTTCCGTTTCGATCTTGAAGTCGCCGCGCGAGGTCGCCACCGAGATGCCGCCGTTCACCGTCTTCGCCGCGACTTTGCCGCTGAGGTTCCGCAGCGCGACGCCGCCGTTGCCCGCGCGGATGTCGAGCTTCATCCGTCGCGGCACATAGAGAATGAGGTTCGCCCACCAGGCCTGCGACGAGTCGACCGCCGGCCCTTTCGCGAGGATCTCGCCGTCGCGATGCGTGACGCTGACCGACGACAGGATCTTCTGCGCGTGCAGCATCGACTCCGCCACCGCGGTGCGGCAGACGATCAGCTTCGCGTTCGGCTTGTTCCAGCCGCGCACCGAGACGCCGCCTTCGCTTCCGGCGATGACTCGCAGCTGGTCGACGCCCGCGAGCGAGATGTCTCTCTGATCCTGTTCATTCGCCTCGGCCGGCAGATTCGTGAAGGTCGTGGTGAAGAAGTGATCGCAGTCGCTGGCCTGCGCCGCCGAGTGATCCTGTTCGCCGCCGATGATCTGTCGATCGGCGTATGCCGACGCCGTCAGGAGGATCAGGGCAACGAGGATCAGAACGCGCTTCATGAGTTCACAGGATATATACGTTACGAACCGGAGAACGTTAGGTTTCGTTTCCGGAATGACGATTTGTTACGGAATGACCGGCGGAATGTACGGCAAGGTCCGGGCAAAAAGCCAGCACAGCAGCAACACGACCGGCGTGTGAAAGAGGAGCTGGAGGATCGAGTAGCCCGCCAGATCGCGCGCTTTCACATTCAGGATGCCCATGAGCGGCAGCATCCAGAACGGGTTCACGAGATTCGGCAGCGCCTCGGCGGCGTTGTAGATCTGCACCGTCCATCCGAGGTGGACCTTCCACGCGTTCGCGGCCGCCATCACGTACGGCGCCTCGATCACCCACTTGCCGCCGCCCGACGGCACGAACATGCCGAGAATCGCCGAGTAGAGCGCGACGACGATCGGGAACGTGCCCTTCGTCGTGACGTGCACGAACAGATCGGCGAGACGCTCCGCGATCGGCGTCTTCGAGATCATCCCGAAGATCCCGCCGTAAAACGGGAACTGGATCAACACCCCCGCCGTCGCCGGAACCGAGCGCGCGACCGCGCGGAGGAACGAGCGAGGACGCCAATGCAGCAGCAGCCCGAACGCGAGGAAGATGAAGTTGAAGTTGTTCAGATCGAGCGCCGCGAGCCCGCCCTTCTCGCGGAACTGCTGCGCCAAAAACCAGAACATGATCGCCGCGATGAGGATGTTGAAAATCGGGCTGTTCTCCGCTTTCTCCACCGGCGTCGTCGCGCGTCCTATCCCGTCCTCTCTGTCGTATTTGTCATACGACGCCATAGGACGGGCGTTCTCTTCCGTCGGCGCCGAGTAATAGGCCACTAAGACCGATACGACGATTAGGACAAGCGCCATCACGAGGCTCTGCCAGAGAAAAACCGTCTGCGTCAGCGGGATGACGCCCGTGATCGGCAGCAGCGCGGCGGGGATCGCGGTCTTGCTGGTTTGCAGCAGCGCGGCGGAGGAGGAGAGGCCGAGGGCCCAGACGCTGCCGAGGCCGAGGTACGCGGCGGCGCCGATCGCGCGATAGTCGACGCGGAGACGTTGCGCGATCTCGCGGACGAGCAGACCCGTGAAGATCAGCGAGAGGCCCCATGAGATCAGCGATGAGAGCATCGCGAAGGCGGCGACGAAGGCCACCGCGCCGCGCGCGGTTTTCGGGATCGATGCGAGCCACGACGTGAAGCGCGCGATCGGCGGCGAGCTGGCCACGACGAAGCCGCCGATGATCACCAGCGCCATCTGCATCGTGAAGTTCACGAGCGACCAGAAGCCGCCGCCGAATTCGGCGACGAGCTTCGGCGCCGGAACTCCGATGGCCAGGCCGCCGAAGAACACGAGGACGATCGCGGCCAGCGCGAACACGAACGCGTCGGGGAACCAGCGCTCGCACGCGTCGGCGATGCGCATGCCCGCGCGCGCGAGCCAACCGCTGCGATCCTGCATGCGCGCGATTGTAGCTGGCGCTCGTTGTGCACGCTTCGCCGCGCATGGCAACAGCAACTTCGACGACCAGTCACACCAGGATTCAACGATGGGTCAAGGCGCGCGGAGGTCATCCGGCGCGCGTGAGTGCCACCGGCAAAGGCAAGGACCCCGGAATCCTGCGCATCGATTTTCCGGGCTATTCCGGCGCGGACACGCTCGAAGAGATTTCGTGGGACGAGTTCTTCGAGTGGTTCGACCGCAACAACCTGGCGATGTTGCTCGCGGATGGGCCGCGCAGCCGCTTCAACAAGCTCGTCGCGCGTGGCGGCGCGAAAAAGGCGGCCAGTAAGAAGAGCGCGAGCAAAAAGGCGCCGGCGAAGAAGGCTGCCGCGAAGAAGACTTCCGCGAAAAAGTCGGCCGCGAAGAAGACTTCGTCGAAGAAACGCGCACGCCGCTAAACTCGGCCCGTGTTCGTCCACCGCGACCGCATTCAGAACCTGCAGCTCGATGCCGCCGCGCTCGCGGATGCATTGAAACGCGCCGTGCGCGGCGAGGTGCGGTTCGACGACGGGTCGCGCGCGCTCTACGCCACCGACGCGTCCAACTACCGCCAGCTGCCGATCGGCGTGGTCCTGCCGCGCGACGCGAATGACGTCGTCGCCACCGTCGCTCTCGCGCGACAGTTCGGCGCGCCGATCCTCGGCCGCGGCGCGGGGACGAGCCTCGCCGGCCAGTGCTGCAACGTCGCTATCGTCGTCGACATGTCGAAGTACATGCACCGCGTCGCGGAGATGAATCCGCGCGAAACGTTCGCGCGCGTCGAGCCCGGCATCGTGCTCGACGATCTCCGCCGCGAGGCGGAGAAGCACACGCTCACGTTCGGTCCCGATCCCGCAACCCACGCGCAATGCACGCTCGGCGGGATGATCGGCAACAACTCCTGCGGCGTGCACTCGATCATGTCGGGCAAGACCGTCGACAACATCGAGGAGCTGGAGATCCTCACGTACGACGGCATCCGCATGCGCGTCGGCCCGACGAGCGATGACGAGCTCGCGCGCATCATCCGCGAAGGCGGCCGCCGCAGCGAGATCTACGCGGGCCTCCGATCGATCCGCGACCGCTACGCCGATCTCATTCGCGCGCGCTTCCCGAAGATCCCGCGCCGCGTCTCCGGCTACAACCTCGACGAGCTGTTGCCGGAAAACGGCTTCCATGTCGCGCGCGCGTTGGTCGGCTCGGAGTCGACGTGCGTGCTCGTCCTCGAGGCGAAGACGAAGCTCGTCTACAGCCCGCCGCATCGCGCTCTCCTCGTCCTCGGCTATCCGACTGTTTACGACGCCGCGGACGACGTCCCACGCATCCTGAGTTTCGGTCCGATTGGTCTCGAAGGCTTCGATGACCTCCTCGTGCGCGACCAAAAACACAAAGGCCTGAACCCGCACGGGCTCGAGCTGCTGCCGCCGGGCGCCGGCTGGCTGCTCGTCGAATTCGGCGGCGAGACGCTCGACGAAGCGATGGCGAAAGCGCAGCGGCTGATGACGAACGACGCGCGCCTCTTCGACAACTCTTCGAAGGAAGCGCGGTTCCTCTGGGCTGTCCGCGAGTCAGGCCTCGGCGCGACGGCGCATGTTCCCGGTAAGCCGCTGATGTGGGAAGGATGGGAGGACGCGGCGGTGGCGCCGGCGAAGCTCGGCGCGTACCTGCGCGATTTGCGCAAGCTGCTCGATGCCTACGACTACGGCGGCGATTTGTACGGCCACTTCGGCGACGGCTGCGTTCACACGCGTACGAATTTCGACATGACATCGGAGCGCGGCATCGCGAAGTTCCGCACGTTCCTCGACGACGCCGCGGATCTCGTCGCGTCGTACGGCGGCTCGTTCTCCGGTGAGCACGGCGACGGCCAGGCGCGCGCGGCGTTGCTCGAGAAGATGTTCGGGCCGGAGCTGATCGCCGCGTTCCGCGAGTTCAAATCGCTCTGGGATCCTGATGGAAAAATGAATCCCGGCAAAGTCGTCTCGCCGTACATGCCGGACGAAAACCTGCGCCTCGGCGCCGATTACGAGCCGTGGACGCCAAAGACGCATTTTCAGTATGCCGAGGACAAAGGGCTGCTGAATCACGCCGTCCTGCGCTGCGTCGGCGTCGGCCGCTGCCGCCGCCTCGACGGCGGCACGATGTGTCCGAGCTACCAGGTCACGCGCGAGGAAAAGCATTCGACGCGCGGCCGCGCGCGGCTGCTCTTCGAGATGTTCGAAGGCGAGGCAATTCCTGCCGACTGGAAAAACGACGAAGTAAAAAGTGCGTTGGACCTTTGCATCTCATGCAAGGGCTGCAAAGGCGACTGCCCGACCGGCGTCGACATGGCCACGTACAAGGCGGAGTTCCTCTCGCACTACTACAAGGGCCGCCTTCGTCCGCTGCCCGCGTACACGATGGGGTTGATCTACTGGTGGGCAGGAATCGCCTCAACGATGCCGCGCGTCGCGAACGCGATGATGCCCCTCATGAAAATGCTCGGCGGCGTCGCCTCGCAACGAACGATGCCGCGCTTCGCCCGCAAGACATTCCGCCAACGTTTTGATGTGGAGCGGCGGGCTTCAGCCCGCCGATTTGTTCCCGGCGGGCTAAAGCCCGCCGCTCCACGGCGCGTCGTGCTCTGGCCCGACACGTTCAACAATCACTTCCGCCCCGAGACCGCGCTCGCCGCCGTCGAAGTGCTCGAGCGCGCCGGCTACACCGTCACGATTCCGAAGAAACGCGTTTGCTGCGGACGTCCGCTGTACGACTGGGGCTTCCTCGACCGCGCGAAAAAACTGCTGCGCGAAACGCTCGACGTACTGAAGCCGCAGCTCGACGAAGGACTGCCGGTGATCGGGCTCGAGCCGAGCTGCGTATCCGTGTTCCGCGACGAGCTGACGAATCTGTTGCCGAACGACGCGTCGGCGAAGCAGCTCGCAAAGTCGACGCTCACGCTGAGCGAGTTTCTGCTGCGCGAGAACGTGCCGCTGCCGACGTTGAAATCAAAGGCGATCGTCCAGTCGCACTGTCATCACAAGTCGGTCATGCGCTTCGATGCGGAAGAGACGGTGCTGCGCGCGACGGGACTCGACCTTCAGCATCCCGACTCCGGCTGCTGCGGCATGGCCGGCGCGTTCGGGTTCGAAGGGAAGCACTACGACATTTCGATGCGCATCGGCGAGCGCGTGATCCTGCCGCTCGTGCGCAACGCGAGCGACGACACGATCATCATCGCCAACGGATTCAGTTGCCGCGAGCAGATCGAGCAGGCAACCGGAAGAGAAACGCAGCACCTCGCCGAGGTGCTGCGCCTTGCTGCGAAACCCTAGAAACGATCGCGGCCGTCGCGGCCATCGCGGCCGGACGAAAATCCGCTGTCGCTCGGCGTGTCGGTGCGATCGCGGTCGCGGTTCGGACGCTCCTGAATGTTGCCGCTGCGTCCCTCGAATCCGCTGCGCTCCTCGTTCACCTGACGCACGAACGGCTGCGAGCCGGTGTTCGGCGAAATCTCCTGATCCTGCTTGCGATGATCCGCCGCGTACGTGATCGCCGCGCCGACTGCCGCGCCCGCGGCCACGCCGACCGCTGCGCCGGTCGCGGCTGCTGCCGCACGCGCACGTGCGCCGCGGCTGTGTCCGCCCTCGCGGCCGATCGCGGCCATGTGTGCACGGTCGCGGCTGACGGCCTCGCCGCCTTTGCGACCCGCCACGCGAGCTTCATCCGACGTGAACTCGTGAGCCGTTCCCTTGGCATGCGCAGCGCGCCCGCCTTTGCTTGCAATCTCTCGCTGCTTCGAAGCGTCCATCGACGCGAAACCGCGCTTACTCGTTGCCATGCGTAGTCTCCCTTCGGGTTATCAAAGTCAGACTGCTTGCGGGTATGTGAATACCCAACCTGAGCCGGTCTACAGTCGAGCACGAAACGTGCCGGTCCCTGCAACTTCTGCGAGCACGCGATTTGCCTTGATGCGCAACTGTGAAATCACTCTGGATGGACTCTCTGGCGGGCGCGACGCCCGCCCCGCTTCGCGGCGACCTCGACGCGGACGTCGCAATCATCGGCGCCGGCATCACCGGACTCACCGCCGCGCTGCTGCTGCAGGAGCGCGGCCTCAACGTCGTCGTGTTGGACAAAGAAAGCGTCGGTGCCGGCGAGACGGGACGAACGACGGCGCACCTCACCGTGGCCATCGACGCGCGCTATCACTACCTCCGCCGCAAATACAGCATCCATGAAGCGAAGCTGATCGCGGACGCGAGCCGCGCGGCGCTCGAGAAAATCGCGGAGCTCGTGGAGCGGCACGCGATCGATTGTCACTTCCGGCGCGTGCCCGGATATCTCTACACCGAGAAACGCAAATACGTCGCGGAACTGAAGAATGAAGCGCGTGCCGCGAGCGAGTCCGGCATTGAAGCGCAATGGATCACGAACGTCCCGCTGCCGTTCGAAACGCGCGGCGCGGTGCTCTTTCCGAATCAGGCCCAGTTTCATCCCGGCGAATATCTCGCCGCGCTCGCGCGCGTCTTCACGCGGAACGGCGGCCGCATTTTCGAGCGCACGCTCGTGACCGAGGTGAAAGAAGGAAAGGTCGCGACGGAAGCGGGCGTCGTGAATGCGCGATCCGTCTTCATGGCCACGAATGTGCCGGTCGCGGGATTCACCCCCGTGCATCTGAAAGCCGCGCCGTATCGCACGTACGCGATGGCGTTCGACGCGACGGACGAGCATCCCGAGGGACTCTTCTGGGATACCGCCGATCCGTATCACTACACACGCCGGCAGGACACTGATAAGGGCACGTTTCTCATCGTCGGCGGCGAAGATCATCGCGTCGGCGAGAAGGAAGACACCGAAGGCGCATTCGCTTCGCTGCTTGCGTACGCGCGCGAGTTTTTTCACGTAAAGACGCCGCGCTATCGCTGGTCGGGCCAGGTCATCGAGCCGCACGGCGGACTCCCGCTCATCGGCGGCCACGACAACATCTACATCTCCACCGGCTACTCCGGGCAAGGCATGACGTTCGGCACCCTCGGCGCGATGATGGTCGCCGACTTCATCACCGGCGTCGAGAATCCGTGGAAAGACGTCTTCCACTACAACCGCACGATCCCGAACATCACCGCGCGCGAGTTCATCACCGAGAACATGCAGTTTCCGAAACGCCTCGCCGCCGATCGACTGACGTCCCACGATGTCGAAGGAGACGACGTCGCCGACGTGCGCGCGGGCGAGGCGAAGATCCTCAAGCTGGACGGAAAGAAGGTCGCCGCGTATCGCGATGACAGCGGTGCGCTGCACTGCGTCTCCGCGGTCTGCACGCACATGAAATGCGACGTGGCGTGGAACGACGCGGAGCGGACGTGGGACTGCCCGTGCCACGGCTCGCGCTTCACGACGGACGGCGGCGTGTTGAATGGGCCGGCGCGCGAGCCGCTCGGCAAGGTACAGTTGGAGGATGCCGAAACGCTCTCGGACCGAAATCATCGACGATGACGTTCGTGACCTCGCGCGCCTCGGATACGCGCAGCAGCTGTATCGCGAGATGGGCGGCTTCTCCAACTTCGCCGTCTCCTTCTCCATCATCTCGATCCTCACCGGCGCGGTGCTGTTGTACGGCTACGGGCTGAAGTACGCCGGGCCGATCGTCAACTCCGTCGGCTGGCCGCTCGTCAGCCTGATGACGCTCGCCGTCGCGGCGTCGATGGCGGAGATCGCGTCCGCGTATCCGACCGCCGGCGGTTTGTATTACTGGGCGTATCGCCTCGGCGGGCGGAGATGGGCGTGGATTACGGCGTGGCTGAACATGATCGGCCAGGTCGCGATCACGGCCGGGATCAACATCGCCGCGGCGATTTATCTGACCGGCATCTTCACGCGCAACGCCACGAGCTGGAACTTCCAGCTCCTGGTGATGCTGCTGATTCTCATCCCGCAGGTGGCGATCAACGTGTGGGGCATCAAGCTCACCGCCCGGCTCTCCGATCTCAGCGTCTGGTGGCATATCGGCGGCGTCCTCACGATCACGCTGCTCCTGACGATCTACGGCCATCATCACAACTCGCTCGCGTTTCTCTTCTCGTGGCATCCCGTTGCGCCGCCGCCGGCACCGGTGCTGGCGGTCGGCGAACTGTCGCTGCCGTCACCGCTGTTCCGCATGTTTCCGTCGCTCTTCGCGTCGACGCCGGCGCTCTTCTTCGTGCTCGCGCTGCTGCAGGCGCAGTGGACATACACCGGCTACGACGCCTCGGCGCACATGGCCGAGGAGACGGTGATGGCACGGAGGAACAGCGCGTGGGGGATCGTGCTGTCGGTCGCGGTATCGGCGGTTGCGGGATACGTGATGCTGATGGCGCTCACGTGGTGCATTCCGAACGGCGACGTCGCCGCGACGGCCAACGATGCCTATCCGGTGCTGTACATCGTCCGCAACAATCTCATCCCGTTTTTCGCGGCCTTGATCGCCGTGATCATCGGCGTGGCGATGTGGCTGTGCGGCGTCGCGTCGGTCACGTCCATGGGTCGGATGTGGTACGCGTTCGCGCGCGACGACGGCATGCCCGGCTCGCGCTGGCTCAAGCGCGTCGGCGGCAAGCATCACACGCCGTTCATCGCCATCATCGTCACGTCGCTCCTCAGCGTCGCGATCTGCGTCTATGCCGCAGCGTGGTTCGTCGTCACATCAATCAGCACGATCTGCCTCTACCTCGCGTACGGCATCCCGATCTATCTCAACCTGCGCAATCGCATTCGCAAGAGCGGCGAGTTCATGACGCGCGACGTCGCCCCCTGGAACCTCGGACGCTGGTCATCCGCATTGAACGCGATCGCGATTCTCTGGATCGCATTCATCACGATCGTGTTCATGCTTCCGCCGAACGAGCTCGTGTTGTGGACGATGATTGGGGTTGCGGTGCTGCTGACATTGTATTGGTGGATGTTCGCGCGCTGGCGTTTCGAAGGGCCAGCGCGCCGGTGGCGGA
>DATFHJ010000321.1:0-9084 GCA_035248585.1 Thermoanaerobaculia bacterium | reverse complement strand
TCCGGCCTGCGGAGCAGGCGGTCCCTCGGTCGATACCGACGTCTCCCCGGTCGCGAATTCCAGCCACGGCTGATCGAGTCGATCGAGGCGATTCAGCAGGATGGACCGGGCGGTCGTGGACACGACATACTCGACGCTCTCGTCGCGCGCATCGACCGGCACCGTATCGGCCGGCGCTCCGAAGTAGCGCCGCGCCGGGAGCTCGCGCGGGCTCGCGTATAGCGCCCCCTTGTCGATCGAGAAGATCAGGAAATCATCACCCCCTCCGAAACGAGAGCAGACCATGATCGTGTCGCGGGTCAATGCCAGCCGCGTGAAGTCGAGGCCGCGGTTGGAAAGGCGGTAACGACTCCACGCCCCGGTGGCGTCGGACGTTGCCGAAGCGGCCACCATCACCGCGTCGGCGCCTCCCTCCTCGGAGCTGATGCTTCCATGAAGCGCGATCGCCACCCACCGCCCCGCGCGCTCGTCGTAGGCAATCCTGGGATCGAAAAAGACATCGTCTTCTTTCTCCTCCCCGATCCAGAATTGATCCTGGGTCAGCTGCAGCAGACGCGAGCCGGAGCGGTCGTAGACGATGAAGCTCGCGTTGGTCGAGCTCACCAGGTGAACGGGACCCACCGCGCCCGCCGCATCGCCGGGCGTAATGACCGTTGACGCCTCGGCCGCGAAGCCGCGCCCGATCGGCGGAGGCTTCAGCCGCGCATCCGAAAAGCGCTCGAACGTATCCGCCGTCGTCGACCGCACCGGCGCACCGCCGCGGTACGGATGCTCGTCGTCCCGTACGGTCCGTTGCCCCCACGCGGAGCTCGCCAGCAGCACAGCCGCCGCAACGCACAGCAACCGGCCAGCGGGGTTCAGATGCATTCACGCTCCTCCATCGTCGCCAAAGTTATTTCATCCTAGCGACAGGGAGTCCGCGCGCGCTATCAGCGTTTTGTCAAATCTTCAGAACGTCACGCGGCGCAGCACGCTCTCCGCGGCATCGTGCGGGTTGTTGCGCTTGCGCAGCACGTCTTCGAGCAGCTCTTCGTACTCGGCGCGGGGGACGGTGCCGCCGATGAGGCGGTCCATGAAGCGCTCCTTCAGCTGCGTCTCGACGCGGATGCGGACGCGGTCACGGTTGCGGCGATCGAGCTCGCCCGAGGTGCGGAGATAGGCATCGTGTTTCGCGATCGCTTCGTCGAGCTCGGTGATGCCTTCATTCTTCGACGCCACGGTCTTCACGATCGGCGGGATCCAGTCGCCGTGCTCTTCGACCAGCGACATCATCATCGTCACTTCCGTCACGGTCTTGTCCGCGCCGGGGCGGTCGGCTTTGTTGACCACGAAGATGTCGCCGATCTCCATGATCCCGGCCTTGATGGCCTGGATGTCGTCGCCCATGCCGGGGACGAGCACGACGAGATTCGTCTGCACGGTGCGCACGACCTCGACTTCGTCCTGGCCGACGCCGACAGTCTCGACGAGGATGATGTCGAAGCCCGCGGCGTCGAGGACGTCGACGGCGTCGTTCGTCGCCTTTGCCAGGCCGCCGAGAAAGCCGCGCGTGGCCATCGAGCGGATGAAGACGTTGCGGTCGGTATAGAGCTCGGCCATGCGGATGCGATCGCCGAGGATCGCGCCGCCGGTGAACGGCGACGTCGGGTCGACGGCGATGATGCCGACGCGCTTGTCCTCTTTGCGATAGTGCTTGGCCAGCGCCGCGACGAGGGTCGACTTGCCCGCGCCCGGCGAGCCCGTGATGCCGATGATGCGCGCACGGCCGGTCCGCGGATAAAGCTCGGCGAGCATCTGCTCCGCGCGCGGATCGTTCGACTCGATCAGCGAGATCGCCTGGGCCAGGGCGCGCGTCTTCATTACTTGTCGCTCAGGAGGTTCCGCGCGATCACCAGCCGCTGAATCTCGCTCGTCCCCTCGCCGATCGTGCAGAGCTTGACGTCGCGATAGTACTTTTCGGCGGGGAACTCCTTGATGAACCCGTAGCCGCCGAAGATCTGCACGCCTTTCTCGGTCGCCCGCACCGCAACCTCCGACGCGTACAGCTTGGCCATGGCCGAGAACTGCGTCACGCGCTGGCCCTCGTCCTTGATCGTCGCGGCGCGGTGGCAGAGCAGGCGCGAGGCGTCGATCTCCGTGGCCATGTCGGCGAGCATGAACTGGATGGCCTGAAACTCGGAGATCGGCTTACCAAAGGCCAGGCGCTGCTTCGAGTAATCGCGCGCCGCTTCGTACGCGCCGCGGGCGATGCCGACGGCGAGCGCGCCGATGGAGATGCGGCCGCCGTCGAGGACCTTCATCGCGTCGATGAAGCCGTAGCCGACCTCGCCGAGGATGTTCTCCGCCGGCACGCGGCACTCCTCGAGCACCAGCTCCGCGGTGTCGGAGACGCGCATCCCGAGCTTGTTCTCCTTCTTGCCGGCGCGGATGCCGTTGCGATCCATCTCCACCGCGAACGCGGTGATGCCGTGCTTCTGATCGCTGCGATCCGTCACCGCGAGGACGACCGAGATGTCGGCGTAAGTCGCGTTGGTGATGAAGTTCTTCGTGCCGTTCAGCACCCACTCGTCGCCGTCTTTGACGGCGACCGTGCGCATGCCGGAGGCGTCGGAGCCGGAGCCCGGCTCGGTCAGTCCCCAGGCGCCGATCCATTCGCCGCTGGCGAGCTTCGGGAGCCACTTCTTCTTCTGCTCTTCGTTGCCGGCGAGGTAGATGTGCCCGCTGCCGAGCGAGTTGTGCGCGGCGACGCTGAGGGCGAATCCGCTGTCGACGACGCCGAGCTCTTCGATCACGTTCACGTAGTCGATGTACGACAGCCCGGCCCCGCCATACTCCTCGGGGATAATGACGCCGAGAAGGCCGAGCTCGCCGGCGCGTTTGAACGTGTCAACGGGAAAATGCTGCGCCTCGTCCCACTCCATCAGATGCGGCTTGATCTCGCTTTCGGCGAAATCGCGTACCATCTGCTGAATCTGCAACTGCTCGTCGGTCAGACGGAAATCCATTCGGAAGAGCTCCTCGTCAATGTTTCACTGTGGAGGACAGACACTCTTGTCTGTCCGGGACAGGCAGGAGTGCCTGTCCTCCACTGGGCGGAGCGGCATTCTATCCGAGCGCCGCGGCCACCCGAAAGCCGACTCAGGCACGGGTTGCGCATAGCTCGGCCCGGAATCACGCACAAGAGACAGGAGGTGATCTCGGCACCCTCAATTTTCGCCCGGTCATCACTGAGGACTTTGATCAAAAAATCAGAAGGAGAAGATTCATGAAGAAGGTTTTTGTCATCACGCTGATCACGCTGCTCGCCCTCTCGATGTTTGCGTGTAAGAAGGACGAAGTGGAATCCACCGACACGACCATGACGGCGACGGTCGCCACCGATAGCGCGGTGGTCACGACCGAAACGACGGCGACGACGACGATCTCGGCGGACACCGATACGTCGGCGCAGACGAACACCATGACCGGCACCGATACGATGGGCACCGTCGGCACCAGCTCGACGTCGACCACGACCGGCACCGTGAGCACCACCACCACGTAGTTACGATGTTGTGAGCGGGCGGCGCGGCGACGCGCCGCCCGTGCTACTCTCCGGGGCACGTCCACGCGTGCCCCTTATGAAATCCTCCCGCATCCTCCTCGCTCTCACTCTGCTCGCGCTCGCGCTGCCTCTCGCCGCGCAGAATGCGCCGAAACTTCCGCCCGGATTCGGCGGCGAGTTCTTCGACAACCTCGACGACGTCGAAGAGAAAATCATGGCCCTCGCCGAGGCCACGCCCGCGGAGAAGTACGCCTGGCGGCCGGCAAAAGATGTGCGCTCGATCAGCGAGGTCTACATGCACATCGCCGGCATGAACTACGTCCTCCTCTCCTTCGCCGGCGTACAGCCGCCGAAGATGAACGGCGACATCGAGAAGACCGTGACGACGAAGCAGGGCGTCGTGGCCGAGCTGCGCAAGTCGTTTCTCCACCTGCGCACGCACGTGCACGCGATGAAGAATTTCGAGAAGCCGGCGAAAATCTTCGGCAAGCGGACGACGAGCCGCGCGGTGCTGGTGATGGTGCTGAGCCACCTGCACGAGCACCTCGGCCAGTCGATCGCGTACGCGCGCATGAACGGCGTCGTGCCGCCCTGGTCGCGCTAGACTCTCACTTCCCTCGATGACCACGCCCGATTCGGAAGCGACGGCGCGTATCGATTCCGATGCGCGGCGCACGCCGCGCGGCCGCGGCGGCGAGGCGCAGTTCGCGCCCGGCACGATCGTCGCCGGCCGCTATCGCATCTCCGGCATTCTCGGCTCCGGCGGGATGGGCGAGGTCTATCGGGCGGACGACATCAAGCTCGGCCAGCAGGTCGCGCTGAAGTTTCTTCCGGCGCGGCTCGCCCGCGACGGCTCGCTCCTCGGTCACCTGCACGATGAAGTCCGCCACGGCCGGCAGATCGCCCATCCGAACGTCTGCCGGGTCTACGACATCATCGAGTGGAACGACGCGCACTTTGTCTCCATGGAATACGTCGACGGCGAAGATCTCTCGCGCCTCCTGCGCCGCATCGGCCGGCTCGCGCACGACAAGGCCGTCGACATCGCCGGCGGCATCGCGGCGGGACTGCACGCGGCGCACGGCAAAGGGATTCTTCACCGCGATCTGAAGCCCGCCAACATCATGATCGACTCGCACGGGCAGGCGCGGATCATGGACTTCGGCCTCGCGCTCGCGGCGGAAGACGACTCGCAGGACGGCGTGATCGCCGGCACGCCCGCGTACATGGCGCCGGAGCATCGCGCCGGCCAGCCGGCCACGGTGCAGAGCGATCTCTACTCCCTCGGCCTGGTGATGTACGAGCTCTTCACCGGCAAACGCCCGCGCGAGCAGTGGAACGAGATCACCGCTCCGTCGCACCTCGTCCGCGATCTCGATCCCGCGGTCGAGCGGGTCATCCTGCGCTGCCTCGATCCCGACCCGACGCAGCGCCCGCGCTCCGCGCGCGATGTGCTGGCCTCGCTGCCCGGCGGCGATCCGCTCGCGGCCGCGCTGGCGGCGGGCGAAACGCCGTCGCCGCGCATCGTGGCCGCGGCCGGCACCGAGGGATCGCTCAAGCCGGCGGTGGCGATCGGGTTGCTGGCGGCGATCGTCGCGCTGATGGCGACGATGTTCGCGCTGATGCAGCGCGGCCGGGTACAGACGATCACCCATCTCGACAAACCGCCGGTGGTGCAGCTCGATCACGCGCTGGCGATGCTGCGGGAGCTCGGAATTCCGGGGCAGAAATTCACGACGTACGGGCTTGCGAAGAAGCAGCACTACGTTGCGTGGGCGTATGTGCACGACAAGGCAAACCGGCGCCGCCGCTACGAGCGGGGCCTGCCGGTGATGTCCTTCTGGACGCGCGAACAGCCGGTGCCGTTCGCGCTCTCGCGGGCGACCGGCTTCAAACCGGAGCTGGAGAATCCGCCGCAGCATGTTCCCGGCTCGTCGACGATCGAGCTCGATCCGCGCGGCAGATTGGTGATGCTCGCCTCGGTCGCGGCGCCGTCATGGAGCGCGCGGCCTCTCGACTGGCGCCCGCTGTTCGCGGCGGCCAAGCTGGATCCCGCGGCCTTCACGCCCGCCGCGCCGAAGGCCGTTCCCCTCTCGATGGCCGACGCGCGCGCGGCGTGGACGGGACGGCATCCGGAAGACGGCACGCCGATCCGCATCGAGGCGGCGGCGTGGCACGGCGTGCCGGTGCTGTTCCGCATCCTCGCGCCGTGGGATGAAGTCGACGAGCGAAGCCGGATGCCGTTCGGCGGAGAAAGCTTCGACCTGGCCATGCTGGCTCTCACCGTGATCATCACCGGCGTCGCGGTGCTGTTCGCGCAGCGCAATCTGCGGCTGCGCCGCGGCGACCTCCGGGGAGCTCTGCGTCTCGGCATCGCCTACTTCGTCCTGGCGATGATCGGCACGCTCGGATTCGCCGAGCACCGGATCGAGGTGTTGTACGAGCTCGAGCTCTTCGTCAACGCGCTCGCGTTCAGCCTCTTCTCGGCCGCCGTCATCGTCCTCTTGTACATCGCGCTCGAGCCGTTCATCCGCCGGCGCTGGCCGGACCGGCTGATCTCCTGGACGCGCCTGATCGAAGGACGGTGGCGCGACCCGATGGTGGGACGCGACATCCTGATCGGGATGATCGGGGGATTGCTGAACAGCTGTCTCGCGACCGCGAGCAACTCCGTGCCGAGCGGCGAGCTGGCCTACCTCGACCGCCTCGGCTCGTTCTTCGAGCTCACCTTCGGCGCGGTGCAGCGCGGCATCATCAGCGGCCTCACGGTGACGTTCGCGCTGGTCCTGTTCACGGTGCTGCTGCGCAGGCGCACCCTGGCGATGGCCGCGGTGGCGCTGCTGATGTTCATCGCGTTCCTATTCGCATCGCGCGAGCCGATGATGATCGCGGTGTTCGCGGCGATCGCCGCGCTGATCGCGATCACGGCCGGACGCTTCGGATTGCTCGCCATCATCGCGTTCCTGACCACGTTCCGGGCGATCTTCTTCAATCCGACGCCCGACGCGCTGGCGTGGTACACCGCGCGCGGCCTGATCGCGCCGCTGTTCATCCTGGCGATCGCGGCGTGGGCATTCCGCACGTCGCTGGGCCAGCGTTATCTCGGCACTTCCGCTTCCCGCCGGATTCCGAGCGCGTTCATCTTCTGATGCAGATGCGTGCGCCGCATCTCGAGCAGCTCGGCGGCGCGAGTGATGTTCCAGCGGGCGCGGTGCAGCACGGCCTCGATGTACTCCTTCTCGCATTGCACGCGGAACGCGCGCAGCGGAACGACGGGAGCCGCGGCTTCGAGCCGCACGACGCCGCTTTCGGGACCATCGCTCATCAGTGACGACGGCAGCTGCTCGACGGTGATCGGGTCGGTGCCGAAGACGGAGAGGCGCTCGGCGAGATTGCGCAGCTCGCGCACGTTGCCGGGCCAGCGATACGCGCGCAACCGCGCGAACACTTCCTCGTCGAACGTCAGCGGCTGCCGGCGGGAGAGCTGGCGGAGGAACGACGTCAGGAGCAGCGGGATGTCGTCCTTGCGCTCGCGCAGCGGCGGGACGTCGACCGGCACGGAGGCGATGCGGAAGTAGAGGTCTTCGCGGAACGCGCCGCTCCGCACCATCGACTCGAGATCGCGATTCGTCGCCGCGATCACGCGCACGTCGACGGCGCGCTCGACGACATCGCCGACGCGGCGCACGCGGCCGTCCTCGAGCACGCGCAGGAGGCGCGACTGCGTGGCGCGGTCCATGTCGCCGATCTCGTCGAGAAAGAGCGTCCCGTGATGGGCCTGCTCGAACAATCCGGCGCGCGCGTGGCGTGCGTCGGTGAACGCGCCGCGCACGTGGCCGAACAGTTCATCTTCGATCAGCGTCTCCGGAATCGCGGCGCAGTTGATGGTGACGAACGGATGCGCGCGGCGCGGGCTGAGCCGGTGCAGCGCCGCGCCGACGAGCTCTTTGCCGCTGCCGCTCTCGCCGCGGATCAGGACGCGCGCGTTCGTGGGCGCGACCTTGGCGATCGTGGCGCGCAGCTCGCGGATCGGCGCGGAGTTGCCGAGGATCTGCTGCTCGTCGTCCTGGAACGCGTCGAGCTGGCGGCGAAGCTCCGCGAAGCGCAGACAGTTGCGCACCGACTGCACGAGCCGCTGCGTCGTGAACGGCTTGTCGATGAAATCGTGCACGCCGAGGCGGATCGCTTCGAGCGTCTCCCCCATCGACGCCGCGCCGGAAAGGATCACCGACGGCGGCGCATCCTCGCCGAGGCGGCGAAGCAACTCGACGCCCGTCATGCCGGGCAGCCGCACGTCAATGAGCAGCATGTCCGGACGGACATTCGCCGGTGCTTCCAGCCACGCCAGCGCCTCCTCCGCGCGGCGGAAGAGCGTCACGCCGTACCCTTCCTCGCGCAGGCGGAGAACGATGTTGACCCCGATCGTCTCGTCGTCCTCGATCACTCCGATGAGGTGCATGCGGAACCCCCGATTACTTCGGACTGAAAGCGCGGTGCCATGCGCGCCGGTCGTAGTTTCAACGACTTACGCGAGGAGTGTTCGTGCAGACGAACACCTCACTGTTCCGCGGAATGGACAGTCAGGCGGAACGTCGTGCCCGCGGGCGAGCTGCTGACGAGCGTGAGGTCGCCGCCGTGATCGAGCAGGATCTTGCGCGCGATCGACAGGCCGAGACCCATCCCCTCGCCGATCTCGCGCGTCGTGATGTACGGGTCGAAGAGCTGCGTGCGGATCGACTCCGGGATGCCGGTGCCGGTGTCGGCGACGTCGAGGCGCACGCGCGAGCGCTCCTGCGTCAGCGTGAACGTGACGCTGCCGCGCCCCGGCGTGGCGCGCGCGCTGTTGGAGCAGAGGTTGACGAGCACCTGGCGCAGGAGATCGCGATCGATGAGCGCGATGTGCGCCGAGGATGTCGCGGCGCAACGCAGCTCGAGATTCGGCCAGACGTTCGCGAACGTCGAGCAGAACTCCCGCGTCAGATGCGTGAGCGACTCCGCGCGCAGCACCGGCTGCGCGACCGTCGCGAAGGACGCGTATTCGCCGGCGAACTCTCCGATGCGATCGAGCTGCGCGAGCACGTTCGTGGTCACGCGCTGCAACTCCTCGGATGGCGCGCGCCGGTCCATCAGCGTCGCCAGCCGTTCGACTTCGAGACGCGCGCCGGTGAGCGGCGTGCGGATCTCGTGCGCGTGCCGCCGCGCGGCTTCCTGCCACGACGCGAGACGGTCGGCGACTTCGCGCCGCTGCTTCGCCTCGCGCAAGCGCTGGCGCCACCAGCCGCCGAGGATCGCGGTGATGAGCGTGAGCGCGAAGAGCGCGACCAGCATCAGCTCGATCTGTTTCATCATCGCCTCGCGGCTCATGCTCACGACGTCGACGCGGTTGAGCAGCCGGCGCGTGGCGAGGAAGCGCGCGTGATAGACGGCGTCCTGCTTCGAGTCGAGCTTCGCCAGCGCTTTCTGATCGGCGAGCGATTGCTGCAGCGCGTCGCGGAGCTCGGGATGCAGCGCGATGTCGAGCCACGTCCCCGAGATCTCGT
>DATFHJ010000320.1:0-3312 GCA_035248585.1 Thermoanaerobaculia bacterium | reverse complement strand
GTGTCGTGCAGATAGATGTTGAAGTCATTCGGGAACATGAACTTCACGAGGCCCAGTGAGTTCTTCGGGCCGGGACGCTGGCGGATACGCGTCTGTCCGCCTTCCGTGTAGAACTCGTAGCCGTCGGGAAGGTTCGAACCGTACTTCGGGAAGAACTCCTTCTCGGCGATGTCAGGCGTGACGTTCCAGTACGGGCGGAACACCACGAACTCCATCTTGTCGCTGAACACCGGCGTCGCGCGGCCCTCGTACTCGGCGCCGACGATGACCTTCATCTCGATCGTCTTCTTGCCGTTCTCGAAGCCGTCCAGGTGGAACGCCGGAACGTTGACGAGGATGTACTTGTTGCCCAGCGTGCGCGGGAGCCAGCGGTAGCGCTCGAGGTTCGCCGCGATCTGCGCGAGACGCATGGTCGCCGGAACGTTGAGCGCGTCGACGGTCTCCTGGCCGAGCATGCTGTCGACGCCGATCGTGTGATGCGCCTGGAAGTTCGCCACGGCGGCGGCGAGCGACGCGTCGTACGTGTCCGCGCTGGCGCTGTCGGTACGGAAGCCTTCCGCACGCAGGCGGGCGCGCAGCGCGGCGATGCGCGCCGGCGAATCCTTTTCACCGCGCTTCAGCGCCTTGCCGGCGGGAATCGGCTGCCAGCCACCGCCCGCAACGATCCGGCGGTAGTCGGCGAGCTTGCGGCGCAGCATGTCGTAGTCGTAGTCCGGTGGACGCATCCGGCCGATGGCGCCAGCGAGATCCTTCTCGCGCAGCGAGCGCGCGAGCGCGCTGTCCACGGCCTGCTCTTCCGTGTTGATGTGCCAGCTCTGCGACATCTTCGACGGGTCGATCTGGCCCGTGAGGTAGTCCTCGGACAGCGCGACATACGAGGTGGTGAGGAGCAGATCCGTCCGGGCGAGCTGCGCCGCTGTCGGATGCTCCGCGCGCCGGACCGAATCCAGGTTCGCCGCCAGCTCGAGCAACGGATACTGGTCCAGGTTGATCGCGTCGGTGGTGGCGTTGACCAACGCATCCACGAGCGCGTCTGCCCGGCCCTTGATCAGTCCGTCGCCATCCAGCCACAGCGGGGACGATCCATACTGTTTATAGAGGCGGGTGGCATGCTCGCGCTGCTCGTCGGTGATCTTGGTGGCCTTCGACGCCATCTGCTTGTCGAGCTCGGCTTTGAAGTCCGTGGTGGGGACGCCTTTCACGTTCTTCACACCCGCCGGGTTCCAGGACCGGGACACATCGCCGCCGAAGATCGCGGTGCGGTTGCCGTTGCTGTCTCGTCCGCACGCCGAGAGGGCGACCAGGCCCGCGCAAAGCGCCAATGTACGAAGGCTCACAGTCATGGCAGCCACATGGGCGAAAAGCGTTCCATGACTGGCCCGGCGTCTGCATTAGGCGGGGTGGACAGCAAGAACACCGGTCAACTCCCAACACCCTGCACCCATGTTCGCTTCGACGTCCGAGATTCTGAACCGCGGCCCGCGTGGTCCGCGTCGCAATCGTGGGGATCGCCGTACGCGCGTGCATCTGCGCGAGCTGTGCGAGGAAGTGCTGGCCTCGTATCGCGTCGCTCGTGGCGAGGACGTGATCTCCGAGGAAGATCGCCGCGCGGCCGACGAGCTGCTCAAGTCGGTGCCGGCGTTGAAGCGGTAGAAAATGAGAAGCCTCCCGAACTGAGCACGCTCGGCCCGGGAGGCCTTTCACCGCTGGCGGGATTCAATCATCGGTTTGACGCCACTTCGTGCGTGGCCCGACTGACTTCCCTTACTCAGGTCGCACGGTTACGACCCAAGTGCTCCGTTCTGTTTTTTTCCCTCGAGTGGAGCTACTAGCTGCGACCAGCGACTCCGCAGCCGTCCTCATCGGGGTCAAACTCCCGTGAGGAGATCGCTCGATGACTCGCTCTCGCGTTTTCACCGTGCGACCACGTTCCGATCAATACCGTGAGATCGAATCGCGCGATGATAATGTCAGCGTGCGTTTCATCACGCAATCCAGAAAAGAAACCGAATTGTTCGAGCTGAGGTGACGGTTACTCTCGTCGATTCGCACGGCTGTGTGTGGCAAAGCAAATGCAGTTGTCCACACACGCAGCTCAACACGCAATTCACGCTGTCTCTCAAACCAGTTACGCGGAGCACGTCATGGCAGCGCGCAAGAGATCGGGCAAGCGCAAGTACGGAAAGGCGGCGGGCAAACGCGTCGCGAGCGCGATGCGCCGGCGCAAGCACGGCACCCTGCGCAGCGGACGCGGGGGCAAGGGCGGAAAGGTGAAGAGCCGCAAGCAGGCGATCGCGATCGGATTGTCGGAGGCCAGGAAGAAAGGCGCGAAAGTCCCTCGCAAGCGCGGTGGAAAGAAGGGCGGGCGCAAGCGGAGCGGTGGTCGCAAGCGCAGCCGGTGAACCTCACACTCCAACAGAGAATTCCCATGAGATCAGTCGTGATTGCCGTCGCCGCGGGGGCGTTCGTCGTCGCGTGCAGCAAGGGGGACAACAGCAGGCCCGACACGGTGGCCGGCGGTAGCGCGGTTGGTTCTGCGGTCGGCGCGACGACTGCCGCTGCTCCCGCGCCCGCTCCGCCGCAGCTCAACGATGCGAACGTGCTGGCGAAGCTCAGCGGCGGCGACTCGGCCGAGATCGCGCTCGGCAAGCTCGTGGCGACCAAGGGGACGGACGCCGGCGTGAAGCAGTACGGCACCATGCTCGCCACGGATCACGGCGCGAACGCGCGCGAGGTGGCGTCAGTGGCGAAGAAGGATTCGGTGACGCCACAGCCGCCGGCGAACGACACGAGCGCGGCCGAGCACCAGCTCGTGCTGGATCGCTTCAAGGCCATGGCGAAGGGCAAGGACTTCGATACCGCGTTCGTGAATCACGCGGTGGAGGATCACACCAAGGAGATCTCCGAGCTGCAGTCCGCGCAGAGTGGCCTGCAGAAGCCGGACGTGCAGGCGCTCGTGACGAAGACCCTTCCGGTGATGCAGAAGCATCTCGACCGGGCGAAGGCGCTGCAGACGAAGCTGGGCACGAAGTAGTTCCGGTTCGCGGCGAACAGGAGGGCGCGGAGCAACGCTCCGCGCCCTATTTTTTTCGCGCCGTGAACTGGAAAACGAGCAACTATCTCCTGCATCGGTGGATCGGCATCACGCTGGGCGTGATGACGTTCGTCTGGTTCGGGAGCGGGATCGCGATGATGTACTATCCCTGGCCGGCGCCGACCGCGTCGGAGGAGCTCGCGCGGCGGCCGTCGTTCGCGTTTGCAGGGAACGACGTCATCGGCTTCGACTCGGCGATTGCGCTGACCCATGACAGC
>DATFHJ010000319.1:0-5292 GCA_035248585.1 Thermoanaerobaculia bacterium | reverse complement strand
GTCCGCGTCTATTATGCCAGCGGCCCCTACAAAACATATGCCAGAGCGATCGGTAGTCTTTCCCGTAAAGACTTCACATGCTGAGTTTTACCATAGGTCGAGGCAGGCGGTATAACGTGGCGCGCAATAAAAAGGGGACGTGACCTGATGATGAAGACTCTTTCCGCGGCGGTTCTCACGGCAATTCTTGCGATTCCGTCGCTCGCGCAGACGCCCGAGCCGCCACCGCCGCCGCCCGAATCGGAAGCCCAAAAACAGCCGGAAACACCGCCGGCCACCCCTCCGGAACAGACGCCCCCCGCGCCGCCGGCAGAGCAGCCTCCTGCCGGTACGACGGTGACGCCCACCGGCACGGCCGCGCAGCCGTCCGTCCTCTCCGAGGCCGCGAGCGGCTCGTACGAGCGCCGCGAGTCGCTGCCCGCGGTCAATTTGTACTTGCCGGAAATGCAGGCCAGCGTGCGCCTGCGCAAGTTGATCAAGAACGTGCTCTTCGAGAGTCAGATCGACTACGAGTTCATCAACGGCGACATCTCGACGTTCCTCCGCTACAAGTACTACGCGCGCAATTACACGTACCGCATCGGCGTGTTCGACGCGATCGACTTCCCCGACATCACCAGCGACGACTCGACGCGCGAGTTCGAGCGCGTGCGCGGTGGGCTGTTTCTCCTCGGCGTTCCGCGCGACTACAACAACCGCTGGTTCTTCCTCCTGGAGAATGACAGCCTCTCGTTCGGCGACATCAACCGCCCCGACAACCGGAAGAACAATCTCTACACGAAGATCGGCTATCAGTACGGGACGCAGTTCGACGAGCGGATGAACGCGATCGTCGGCGAGCAGCGCGGCCGTTTGACGCCGGTGCTCACCGCCTTCCGCGAGATCGGTCCGCAGAAGACCGGGCTGGCCGCGGCGATCACGCAGAGCGTGGGAGCGCTGGGCGCGGATTACACGTACACGAAATTCGAGGCCGAGGGATTGCGGCGCTTCGATGTTTCCTCGACGACGTTCGTCTTCTCGCGTCTCCACGTCGGCACGTTCCTCGCGCGCGACGAAACCGATCCGCCGCCCGTGCCGCGCGACCGCAACGGCGATCAAATGATCGACGAGAAGGACGTCACGCCGCAGTGGGAGTTCTTCGACATCCCGCAGAGCGAATTCTTCCGCCTCGGCGGACGCGAGGCGCTCAAGTCCATCAAGAGCAACGACGACTCGCTCGGCACGCACGAAGTGCATCTGACGAACGAGTACTTTTTCCCGATCTTCCGCAACAAGAACTATCACCTCGGCCCGCTCGCCTGGAACACGCTCTACGGCATCGCCTACCTCGGCGCCGGAGCCGCGTCGTTCAAGAGCAGTGAGCTCGTGAAGAGCAACCGCATCGTCGTCGACGCCGGCATCGGCACCGAGCACGCCATCACGTTCCGGGACTGGGATATCTACCTGAGCGTGATCTACGCGAAGGCGATCACGAAACCGGATGAGATCGATGAAGGCAATGGGTTCCGCTTCGCGATCCGGACGGTGCGCTGACCCCTGGAGCCGCGGGCTTCAGCCCGCCGAAAACAAAACGGCGGGCTAAAGCCCGCCGCTCCATGGTCTCTCAGAGTTTGGCGTCAGTGCCCAACGGAACGGCGCCGCACCGGCGACGTTGCCTGCGAACGCAGCTTCATCACCGCGGCGAAAAGGTCGAGGCGCGGCGTCGTGATGCCGTTGCGGCTGTCGACGATGGGACGTCCCGTCGACTCGAGCAGCTGCTCGATGGCGTCGGGCGTCAGCTGAGGATCGATCTGCCGCAGCAGGGCCACGGCGCCGGCCACATGCGGCGCTGAGAAGGACGTTCCGCTGGCGCTCGAGACTCCGGCCGTCTTGAATGGCGTCCGAACGCGGTAACCCGGCGCGAGGAGGTCGAGCTGCGCGGCGGAGTTCGAGAAGCACGTGACACGATCGACTTCCGCGGGCGTGTCGGTGCATCCGAGCAGCGAACCCGACTCGAGATTCGTGTGGTAGACCGCGCCGACGGAAACCACCCCCGAGATGCAGGCGGGCGGGCGGATCCCCTTCGTCGCGGCGTCGTTGCCGCTCGCGGCGACGACGACGATCCCGCGAGCGCGCACGCGCGCGATCGCATCGGTGAGCGCGGGGTTATCTCCGTCGCACGCGCTGTTCGACAGAAAGCCGATGGCGAAGCTCATGTTGACGGCGTCGACGTGCACAGGGCTCGCGAGGATCGAATCGAGTGCCGAGATCACTTGCGAAGTCCAGGCGATGTGGCCGGTCGCGTCGGCCACGCGGATCGCGACGATCTTCGCTCCGGGCGCGATGCCGCGCGGCGCGATGCCGCCGTTGCCGGCGATGACCCCGGCGACGCCTGTTTCGTGAGGGAGGTCGTCGCGCGCGGAACCGGTGCCGGATTCCTCGGTTCCGCCATTCGGGCAGCATCCCTTGCCGTTCGCAAAAGCGCAGTAACAACGCTCTTCGACGACGCGGCCGCTCAGATCCGGATGCGGCGAAACGCCGGTGCCGAGCACCGCGACGGTGCTGCCGGTGCCGTCGTAGCCGAGCGCCTGCACCGCGCCGAGGCCGATCAGCTCTCCGTTTTGGCCGATCGCCGTTTCGTTTAAAACCGCGGTCACGCTGCCGCCGAGGTCGGGCTCGACGGAGAGGACGTCGGGATCGTGGAGGAGGCGCTGCAACTCCGCGTCGTCGACGGTCGCCGCAAATCCCGGAACCACGCGCCACTTCGCATAGATCCGCGCCGCGTCGCGCTCCATCGCCGCCACCCCTCGCGGTCGAGCGAAGAGAACGATGACTCGTTGATCAGCACGCGCGGAGCCGACAACGATTACCGCTGCGAACGCCGTCGCGAACCACCACCGGGCTGATCGGATCATGGACGTCAGAAGCGCGATGCCGTCCCGGCCAATTCCACGTTTGCCGCACAAACAAAAAGGACAGGCAAGAGTGCCTGTCCTCCACTGTTTCTCGCGAGTTGGTTTCTTAGAACTTCTGCAAATCCATCTCGACCCGGCGCACGCCGTCGATGTTGCGGACGACCTGCATGGCCACGTCTTTCTGCAGCTCATGCGTCACCTGGCCGCCGATGTGGACGACGCCCTGTTCGGAGCGGACGTTGAAGCGGCAGCCGTCGAGCGAGCGGTGCACGCTCAGTTCGACCTCCGCGCGGCGGGCGATGTTCGCGTCGTCGTGCTGGACGGTCTGGACGAGATTGGCAATGCGCTGATAGCCGAGGGAACGCGCGTAATTGCTGAGCACTTCGGCCTGGGCCTTGTCGGCGGTGCGGCCGCGGATGATCACGATGCCCGCGAGCTCGTAAACCTGAAGTCCATTCACCACGGCATTGGCGCCGCGGAATTGATTGGTGAGGTCGGTGGTGTCGGGAGTTGCCGCGAAAGCCGCCGGCGCGAGGGTGAGGACCATCGCGATGAGAACGGCTTGGGTCGTCTGGCGTTTCATTTATTTGCGTCTCCTGCACCATGGAGATAGCACCGCCCGTGCCACATTTCCCGGTATTGATGTCAGAAGAGTTTAGCGCAGATCGGCGAAAATTTTACGCCGCTCGCGACCGTAAGAAAACGACCACGGGCTCCTCGCTGTCGTACGGCTGAGTGTGCACGTGATGAACGTACACGCGCCAGAGGAGAGTCAGCGCCAGCGCCAGGATGGCGATGATGCCGAAGGTGGCCAGCAGGCGGCGCGTCATGCGACTCATGCGCAGCAATGGTGGTGCCGTACAATCGGGACCCGTGCCGCGCGTCCATATTCTCCCATCAGATCTCGTCAATCAGATCGCCGCGGGAGAGGTCGTCGAGCGCCCGGCCTCGGTGGTCAAGGAGCTGGTCGAGAACGCGATCGATGCCGGCGCGACGGCCATCGACATCGTGCTCGAGCACGGCGGCAGGAAGCTGATCGAAGTCCGCGACAACGGCTGCGGCATGGCCGAGGACGACGCGCGGCTGGCCATCGAACGGCACGCGACATCGAAGATTCGCGACTTCGACGATCTGACGCGCGTCCGCACGCTCGGTTTCCGCGGCGAGGCCCTGCCGTCGATCGCCAGCGTGTCGCGATTCACGCTCCTGACCTCCGACAACGAGCGCGGCGAAGCGACGGAGATCGTCTGCGACCCGATGACCGGGGCACGCGACCACCGCCCTGCCGCCCGCGACCGCGGCACCACGATCTCCGTGCGCGAACTCTTCGAGAACGTACCCGCGCGTCGCAAGTTTCTGCGCTCCGCTGACGCGGAGTTCCGCTCCGTCGTGACGATCGTTTCCTCGTACGCGCTCCCGCAGCCCGCGCGCGCGTTCCGACTCGAGCACAACGGCCGCGTCGTGCTCGATCTCGCGCCCGCATCGACTGGCCGCGAGCGCGTCGTGCAGATCCTCGGCGGCGAGACCGATCCGCATCTCGCCGCGATCGACGCCGTCATCGGCTCCAGCGCCGCCGCCGGCTACGTCACGCGCGGCCTCCGCTTCGGCAGCCGCCGCAATCAGTACTTTTTCGTGAACGGCCGGCTGGTGAAGGATCGCGTCCTCACGCACGCCGCGAATCGCGCGAGCGAAGCGTTCGACTTCGACGGCCATCCCGCCGTCGTTCTCTTCCTCGACATCCCGCCCGAGCTCGTCGACGTGAACGTGCACCCCGCGAAGACGGAAGTGCGCTTCCGCGACTCCTCGCAAGTGCACGTCGTCGTCGAGCAGGCGATCAAGAAGGCGTTAGGCGGCGCCGAGGAAGGCGCGGCGCTGCTGTCGTCACAACCCGCTCCCCTCTTCCCGCCCCAACGCTACGACGAAGGACCGCGCTGGACGCCGCAATTCACGCCGCTGTTTCAACGCGCGGCCGTCGTGCAGCCGCCCGTGCAGGCGGCAGCGGCGGTCGCGATTGAAGAAGAGCTCCAGCCCCAGCTCGGCGATCTGCAAGGCCGTGTCATCGGCCAATACCGCCTCAGCTACATCCTCCTCGACACGCCGGGCGGCCTGCGCCTCGTCGATCAGCATGTCGCCCACGAGCGCGTGCTGTACGACCGTTACCTCGCGCGCGTCGAAGCGCGCGCGCCGGTGTCGCAGCAGCTGCTCACGCCGATCCTGTACGAGACCGGCGCGGCCGAAAGCGCGGCGCTGGAGTCGCACGTCGACGAGCTGCGCGCCGTCGGCTTCGACATCGAGCGCTTCTCCGGCAACGCCTTCGCCATCGCCGCGTTGCCGCCGGAGCTGATCCGCCACGACGTGGAGACGTTCCTGCGCAAGCTCATCGACGCCTCGCTCGAAG
>DATFHJ010000318.1:0-20153 GCA_035248585.1 Thermoanaerobaculia bacterium | reverse complement strand
GGAGAGGACTGCACGTTGAACACGACGCCGCTGCTGGACAGTGATCTCGACAAGAGCCCGTTCGTACAATTCGGACGCTGGTTCGACGAGGCCCGGCAAAAAGTCGCCGAGCTGCCGGAGGCAATGACGGTCTCGACCTGCGACATGAACGGCTACGTCACCTCGCGGGTCTGTCTTCTCAAGGGCTTCGACGAGCACGGCTTCGTCTTCTTCACGAACTACAACAGCCGCAAAGGCGCGCAGATCGGCGAGAACCCGCGGGCCGCGCTCTGTTTCTACTGGGCCGTGCTCGAGCGCCAGGTGCGCATCGAAGGCGCGGTGGTGAAGACGACGAACCAGGAATCGGATGCGTACTTCGCGACGCGGCCGCGCGGCAGCCAGATCGGCGCGTGGGCGTCGTCGCAGAGCACGGTGATTCCGGGCCGCGGCGATCTCGACCGCCGTGCCTCCGAGATCGAGTCGAACTATCGCGAGCGGCAGATTCCGCGCCCGCCGCACTGGGGCGGCTATCGCGTGATCCCGCTGGAGATCGAGTTCTGGCAGGGCCGCGCCGATCGCCTGCACGACCGCTTCGTCTATCGCCTGCGCGAGCCGAAGGACTGGATCATCGAGCGGCTGTCGCCGTAATCACGGCCGCATGTTCGACGCGTGCAGGTGCACGATCTCCCACCGCCCGCCGCGCCGCCGCAGCACGAGCGTGCGCCGCGAATGCACGTCCGCCGTGCCGGCGTCGAACGTCGCGACGGCGACGTCGCCCTGCTCCTGAATCGCCAGCTCTTTCGCCTCGAGGCTCAGAGGCTGCCCGTTGCGCCGCACGCGATCCGCTTCCAGGAGCGGCGCGAGGATCCCGAGAATCGTCTCGCGCCCTTCGACGCGGCCCGCGTGCTGCGGCATCGGCAGAAACGCGGTCGCGTGCTCCGCGAGCAGCGGCCGCAGCTCCGCGGCGTCGAGATGATTGAACGCGCCGATGAAGCGCTGGACGGTGTCGCGCGGCGTTTCGCGCGGCACCGTCGCACAGCCGGCGAGGAGCAGGATGAGGGCGAGCCTCAATCCCGCGTCGCCTTGCCGTCGCGCACCGCGCGCTCGAAGATCTTCTCGATGTCGCGATTCACGTCCTGCTCCGCGGCGCGCTGCTTCGCTTCCACCCCGCGCTGCTCGTCTTCGAGCACGCGCTGACGCGCCTCGAGCGCGCGCTGTTTGTTCTCCAGCTCGCGCTGTTCCGATTCCAGCTCGCGCCGCCGCTGATCCGCTTCCGACTCGGTGATGCGTCCGGCGCTGACGTCGCGCGAGAGCCTCGAGTGTTCCCGTCCGAGGCGTGAGTGCTCGCGTCCGAGAGCCGAATGCTCGCGACCGATTTCCGAATGCTTCCTGCCGATCGCCGAGTGCTCCTGCGACAGCTCGCGATAGGGCCTCATCACGTCCTCGATTTCCTGGAGCACGCCGCGGTCGCGCGTCACGTAGCGGACGCCGTCGCGCTTGAGCGACGACCAGGTGTCACCGTCAGTGTCGCGGATGAACTGAAACTCGAAACCGCCGTCGTCGTCGGTGCTGACGACGTGCGTGCTATGCCGGCTGTGACTTTCGCCGAACGCCGCGGCGGCCAGGAACAGCGCGAAAAGGATTAAGGGCAGAGATCGCATGAAAGGTCCTCCGCGGGCATAGACGCCAAGCCCTCTGAAAGGTTAGAACTATCGCCATGGAAAAAGTAAATCTCGCCGAGAAATTCGCCTCCTTCAGCGAACAGTTCCAGCCGCGCATCATCGGCGAGCTGAACGGGCAGCACGTGAAGATCGCCAAGGTGCAGGGCGAGTTCGTCTGGCACCATCACGAAAACGAAGACGAGCTCTTCCTCGTCGTGAAGGGATCGCTCACGATGCAGCTTCGCGACGGCGACGTGCATCTCGGTGAGGGCGAAATGTTCATCGTCCCGCGCGGCGTCGAGCATTGCCCGCTCGCGCACGAAGAAGCGCACATCCTGATGTTCGAGCCCGCGGGGACGCTCAACACCGGCAATCTCCAGAACGAACGCACCTTCGAAGCGATCACCGCGTGACGAAGAAACGCATCCTCTTCCTCTGCACCGGCAACGCTGCGCGCTCGCAGATGGCCGAGGGCCTCGCGCGCGCGTTTCATGGAGACGTCGTCGACGTCGTCTCCGCCGGCTCGCGTCCCGCGGGCTGGGTGCATCCGCTCGCCGTCCGCGCGATGGCGGCCATCGGGATCGACATCCGCGACCATGTTTCGAAATCCGCGGAGCCGTTCCTGTCGCAGCCCTTCGACGCGGTGATCACGGTCTGCGATTCCGCGTCCGCCGATTGTCCATACTGGCCCGGCGCGAAACGCATCGAGCACTGGCCGGTGAAAGATCCGTCGTGGGGACCGGACGATCCCGCGACCCGCTACGACCGCTTCATCGCCACGCGCGACGAGCTGGCGCGGCGCATCGAAGAGTTCATTCCGACGCTGTAGCCTCCGCGCCGGTCGCCGTCGCCTGTTCCGCCGGCTCGCCGCCTCCGGCCTGCTGGGCGATGATCAGCTCGTGCGCGGCAGGGCGCAGTGACGGCAGCCGCAGCGTGAATCCTATCGCGGCGAGGATCGTGATCACGCCGCCGCCCGCCACCGTCATCGGCGCGCCGATCCGCTCGGCGATGCTGCCGGCGAGCAGCGCGCCGAACGGGCCCATGCCCATGAACATCATCGTGTAGACCGACATCACGCGCCCGCGCAGTTCGTCCGGAACCATCGACTGAATGAGCGTGTTCGACGAGGCCATCTGCACCATCATCGCGCCGCCGGCAATGACGAGCAGCGCCGCCGACAACGTGAAGGAGCGCGACAGCGCGAACGCCGTCAGCGCGGCGCCGAAGATCGTGCAGGCAATCGCGATCCAGCGTCCGAGGCCTTTCACCGAGGAGCGCGTCGCCAGCGCGAGCGATCCGAGAAGCGCACCCGCGCCCGAGGCGCCCATCAGAATGCCGAGACCGCGCGCGCCGGAGTGGAAGATCTTGTCCGCGAACACCGGCATCAGCACGGTGTACGGCAGCGCGATGAAGCTGACCGCGCCGATGAGCAGCAGCAGCGCGCGCACCGGCGCGGTTTTCCCCACGAACCGGAATCCCTCGGCGATGTTGGCCCACACCGAGCGCCCCGCCTGCGCGACGAAGCGCGGCGTGGAGATCATCACCAGTCCAATGATCACGGCGATGTAGCTGACCGCGTTCGCGAAGAAGCACCACCCTTCGCCGATTGCCGCGACGAGCAATCCCGCCACCGCGGGGCCGACGATGCGCGCGCCGTTGAACATCGACGAGTTGAGCGCGATGGCGTTGATCAGATCCTCGCGCTCGACGAGCTGCACCAGGAACGCCTGCCGAGCCGGAATGTCGAACGCGTTCACGACGCCGAGGAGCGCGGCCAGGACGAACAGATGCCACTCGCGCACGCGGCCCGTGAGCGTCAGCGCGGCGAGGACGGACGCGAGGAACATCGATGCGCTTTGCGTGATGAGGAGCACGCGCCGGCGATCGAAGCGATCGGCGACGTGTCCGCCGATCGGGCCGAGGACGAAGACCGGGATCTGGCCGGCGAACCCGATTCCGCCGAGGAGCAGCGCGGAGTGGGTGAGGCGATAGATCAGCCACGACTGCGCGACCTGCTGCATCCAGGTCCCGATCAGCGAGATCAGCTGGCCGGCGAAGAAGAGGCGGAAGTTCGAATGGCGGAGCGCTCGAAGGGGATGCGTACTGCCCACGCCGCGACCAATGCTAGATTCGGCCCACGCCGTGCGGCACGAGGAGGCGCAGCGAGCGCGGCACGACGCGAACGCGCAGCTCGGCCGGCAGCACGTACGGTTCGCCATCGAGATGCGCCGCGCCATCCGCGGCGCGGCGGATCGTGACCTCCGGAGTTTGCAGCGACATCACGCCGCTCGAGCGGTGAAGCGTGCCGCGAAACAGCGGCGGCAACAGCAGGAGCGCGCGGAGCAGCGACGCGTCTTCGATGATCACGAGATCGAGCAGCCCGTCGCGCAGCGACGCGAGCGGCGCGATGCGCGCGTTGTTGCCGTACTGTCCCGAGTTCGCGATCGCGATCACGAACGCGCGCGCTTTCCTCTGCATGATGGGCGTCTCCACGTCATATTCATCCGAGCGGTAGTTCGTGAACGCGGCAATCCCTTCGGTGAGATACGTCCCGAGTCCGCGCACGGTGCTCGACGCGAACCGCTCCGCGACCAGCGCATCGAATCCCACTCCCATCACGCCGAGGAACGGCGTGCCGTTCACTTCGGCAGTGTCGATTTCCACGATCGTGCCCGCAGCGCAAGCGCGGATCGCATCCGTCGCGTCGAGCGGCAGTCCGATGTGCCGCGCGAACCCGTTCCCCGAGCCGATCGGCAGAATCCCGAGCGCGGGCTTGCGTCCGATCAGATGCTTCGCCGTCTCGTGCACTGTCCCGTCGCCGCCGACGGCGTAGAGGACGTCGAACCCCTCGCTCTCCGCGCGATCGACGATGTCGGGCAGCTCGTTCTTCGCGCCGCACGGCATGATCTCGAAGCTGCACGCGGCCGAGCGGCGAATGACGTCGTTGACATCGAACTTGCGCCGGCGCCCGGAGCGCTCGTTGACGAGGAAGAGCGCCTTCACGTGCGAGCCTGTCGGTGCCGGTCGATCCACCACGCCCACGGCACGAACAGCCACGCCGCGAGCGCCGTGTACGCGACCGCCTGCCAGCTCGGCGGCGGAGGCGAGACGAGGTTCGCGAGGTAGACGAGGACGAGGAACGCGATGAGCGCCCACCACGCGATCACGCCGACGCGATCGCGCGCCTTCGTCGCGCGCAGGTAGAGCACGATGCCGACCGCGAAGAGCACGGCTTCGACGACCACCGTGCCGGCCACCGAGTTCCACAATCCAAGCCCCACCTTCGGCCCGCCCGGCCAGAGCGGCAGATCCGCCCGATGCGTGATGAAGTCGAGCATCCAGTGACTCAGCACCGCCGCTCCAACGATCGCGCGGCGCCACACCGCCGCCGCGATCACCGACCAGACGAGCGCCATCGCGAGACTGTGCGAGATCGGATAGTCGTAAAAGTCGAGCGGCGTGAACGCCGTGTTCCCCGGATCGATGCGAAAGTGCTCGACCCCCGCGAGCGTGAGGAACGGCCAAAGCAGATCGAGAAACATCGCCGCGAACATGAGCAGGCCGAGGGAGACGGGAGGGGCGACGCGCTTCGCACCGAGGGCGGCGGCGTGGTGGCCGATGAACATCAGTGAGGGAATTTCACACGTTTATAGATGTGGGCGAGAGGCAGATCCACACCGATCGATGCGAGATGCGCGCTTTGAGCAAGCCCCTCGACGCTCGAGGTCTTCCATTCATTGGCGGCGACTCGCTGTCGAAGCTCCACGAATGGGCGATCCTGCTCGATCAGAACATACTCGCGAAGCGATGCGATCGTTCGATAGTTCTCGAATTTTTGGCCGCGGTCGTATCTGCGCGTGGAATCCGAGAGTACTTCCACGATCAGAATGGGATTCAAAAGTGTGGTTTCGTCGCCTTCGCCGATTTCCTCGGCCTCACCGCAGACAACTGACACGTCGGGGTAGGTATACAAGCCCGAGGGAGTCGTCACCCGCATGTCATGGTGGAACGGCTCGCAATCTGTACTGTCCAGTGCGGCGTCAAGAACAGACCAGACATGTCCACTAATGCGCGCGTGTGTCCGCGTACCTCCCGACATCGCAAGGATTTCGCCGTCGAAATACTCATGTCGAATCGGCGATCCCACATCAACGAAGAAGTAGTCTCGGACGCTGTACTGCCGTTGCGACTGGCGCATACGTAAATTCTAGCTCGCCTTCAAAATCTCCAGCAGCACCGGCTTCAACCCATTGATGATGAACTGAATGCCGATCGCGCCGAGGAGGAGGGCCATCACTTTCGTGAACACGGCGCGGCCGCGGTCGCCGATGAAGCGGGAGAGGGGGACGGCGGCGAGGAGGACGATGTACGAGATGACGCCGACGCCGACGATCGCCAACAGCACGGCGCCTTTCTGGTCGTAGCGCGGGTAGAGGTTCACGAGCAGCATCGTCGACGTGATCGCGCCGGGGCCGGAGAGCATCGGCACGGCGAGGGGGACCACGGCGATCGAGGCGGGATCGATCTCCGCGCGCTCGACGTCGGATTCCTTCATCCGCTTCTCGCCGCCGATGTTGTACGCGCGGCGCTCGTCGCGCTCGATCAGCGTGCGCAGCGCGTTCGTGAAAAAGATCACGCCACCCATGATCTGGAACGCCGGCACGGTGATGCCGAAGAACTGGAAGACGTAGTTGCCGGCGAGGAGGAAGAGCGCCAGGACGGCGATGCAGCCGATGGCCGCGCCGAGGGCCACACGCGCGCGTCCGCCGCGGGAAACGCCTTCCGTCAACGCGACGAACGCCGGGATCACGGCGAGCGGGTTCACCATCGTGATCAGCGTGGTGAACGAGACGAGCAGCACTTTCGACAGCGGCATCAGACTTCCACGATCTGATCACACTCCGCGTCGACGTACCAGAGCACGCCCGCACACGCACGTCCGGTGATCCCGGAGATGGCGCGGCAATAGCGCGCCACCTGCTCGCGATCTTTCGCCACGCGCGCCTCCTCCGCGAGTCCGCTCTTGTAGTCGATGACGACCTCGGCGCCGTTCTCGCGGATGAGCCGGTCGATGCGGCGCTCGACGAGCGTTCCGTCTTCCACAAAACGCACCGGCACTTCGCGCCCGAGCGTCTCCGCGCGCGCGATGCGCTGGAGCATGTCCGACTTTGCGATCGTGGCCAGCCGCCGCCGCACGCGCAGCACCGCCTCCGCATTCGCAGCGGCCTCGGAGGCGAGTTGCTGCAGCAGCGGCTCGATGTCGGCGCGTCCGTCCCAGCGCTCGAGCACGCGGTGGAGGAGGATGCCGGCCGCGCGATTGCGCGAGCCCGCGCGGCGCGCCGCGATCTCGCCGCTCGTCAGCGTCGCGGCCGCGGGCGGCGTCGCGATCTCGAACGGCACGATCTCCGATGTGGCCAGTGTGTGTTCGAGCGATACGTCATTCAACCGGCGGCGCACGCGAGCGCCGGCACCACTGATCGCGAGCTTCTCGAATGCGAGCGAGCCGCGCACTTCGCGCCCCTCGTCCGGCCACGTCGTCGCCCGATCGATGCCCGTGGTCTCGCAGAGGCACTTCAGGAAGCCGACGTTCTTCGTGTCTTCGCCGAAGTTGCAGACGAAGACGACGTCCGTCTTCGCGCGCGTCACGGCGACGTAGAAGAGGCGGCGGTTCTCCGCTTCTTCGCGCCGTCCCGCGAGCTTCTTCAACTTCTCCCCGTCCTCGCCGACGCGGAAGTTCGCGGAGATCGAATCGGCGCGGCCGGTGAGAACGATGCTGCGCGGCTCTTCGACCGTGAACAGTTGCAGATCGTTCGTCGGCGGCTGCACGGCGAGATCGGGAAGGATGACGGTGTCGAACTCCAACCCTTTCGCCGCATGCACGGAGAGGATGCGCACCGCGTTCTGGGACTCGTCGATGAGACTCGGCTCGACCTCGTCCGGCTCGCCGCGCCGCCGCGCGATCTCCTCGACGAACTGTCCCGCCGAACCGCCCGCGCGCTGGTCATACTCGAACGCGATCGCGCGCAGATGCTCGAGATGCCGCAGATGCCGCACCCCGTCCGCCGCCGCGTCGTACACGCCTTCGATGTTCGACGTGCGGACGATCAGATCGATGAGTTGCGAGACGGTGAGATGTCGGCTCGCCTCGCGGTACTGCTCGATCGCCTTCTGAAACTCTTGCCACCCAACCCCATCCCCCAAAACACCAGCAACCACTTCCTCGTCCGTCAGCGCAAAGTACGGCGTGCGCGCGGCGGAGATCTGCGCCCCCTTGTCGAACGGATGCGCGATCGCGCGCAGCACGGCCAGCAGATCGACGGGCGCGCGGCGGTCGAGGAACATGCGCGTCGGAGGCAAGACGTAGGCGATGCCGTAGCGGTCGAGCGTGTCGAGGTAGTCGTCGAGCTTCGTGAGCCTGCGGAAGAGGATGGCGAAGCGGCGCAGATCGCCGTCGCTGTTCTTCCGGATCCACTCCGCGATCGCCGCGCCCTCGGCGAAGAAGCGATCGGCCGAATCTTCGTGCATCGCGTGCAGCAGCGTGAAGCGCGCCTCTGGCGGGGGCGCGCCGGAGGCGCGCGCTACACGGCGGGCGCGCAGCGGCGTGTACGCCGGGCGGAACACATTCGGATCGTGCTGCGCGTCGGGAAACAGCCGCGCGAACATGGTGTTGATGGCGTCGAGCAGCGGAGCGTCGCTGCGATATTGATCGACGAGGAGCCGCCGTTCCGCACCGCCGCGCACGAGCTCCTCGGTGATGCGGTAGTACGTCTCCGGATCGGCGCGCCGGAATCCGTAGATCGACTGCTTCGGATCGCCGACCACGATCGTCTTCCCGTCAACATATTGACCGGATGCGTCGCGGGCCAGCTTGTCGACGATGCGCGCCTGCGTGCGATCCGTGTCCTGGAACTCGTCGACGAAGATGAAATCGAACTGCGCCCGCGCACGGGCGAGGACGGTCTCGTCGTCCAGCAGCGCCAGCGTGCGCAGGAGCAGGTCGTCAAAGTCGACGACGCCGAGTTGCCGCTTCTCGTGATCGAGAAAAACGAGGAAGCGCCGCGTCATCGCCAGCAGCGCCATCGCCGCGCGATGGCTGACGAGGCGGTCGTACATGCTGCGCCCCTTGTTCCCGGCGCGCAGGATCTTCAACGCTTCTTTGAGCACGCCGTGGCGCGGCAGATTGGCCTCGCGGATCGGCGCCGCGATCGGATGCAGATACGCGAGCCACTCGTCGATGTCGTCGCTCTCCGGCGGCGTGGTCTCGCGGATGTACGCGAAGAGCGCCTGGGCCTGCTCGTCGCCGGCGATGTCGCTCGTGCGGCGGATCGCGGAGAGCGCATCGATCAACGGTTCTTCAACCTCGGCGAACGTACCGAAGTCGTAGCCGGTCTCGTTCAGCAAGTCGCGGCGCTCGATCATGCCAAGGATCAGATCGCGGATCTGAAAGAGATAGCCGGCGTGCGTGAAGAGGAGCTCCCATTCGCGCTCGATCTCCGGCGTCGGATGCACGCGCGTCTCGTCGTCGACCCACGCGTCGTACAGCTGCCCGTAGAGCAGCGAACGCTCGAAGCCTTCGATGATCTTGAATTGCGGATCGAGCCCCGCCTCGATCGGAAACGCCCGCAGCAGCGACTGGCAGAACGAGTGAATCGTCTGCGAGCGCAGGTGATCGATGTTTTCGAGATGACGGCGCGCGCGCTCGCGATCGATGCTGGTCACGAGCGGATTCGGCGAGCCGATCGGCCACGCCGTCGCTTCGCTCGCGCTCAGCTCTTCGAGTGCGAGGCGGATGCGGTCCGCGATCTCACCCGCCGCTTTCTCCGTGAACGTCATCAGCACGATGCGCTCGGGCGCGAGGTCGTCGCGCTCCATCATCAGCTTCAGCACCTCGGCGACGATCGCGGTCGTCTTGCCCGTGCCGGCGCCGGCCTCGATGACGAGATTGCGACGCGACGGTCTTGCGCGCGGCGCAAAGTCGAATGCCTGCTGCTTCACGCGCCGTCCCCGCGCAGCAGCGTCCGCGCGTCGCGCTGCTGCTGGATCGCGTAGCGCTCCTCCTGATCGTGGCGCGTGCGGCAGGAGTGATTCACCGGGCAGTACTTGCAGGAGTTGAAGTCGTCATCCATCGGAAACGCGGGGAAGACGCCCCGCGCGATCGCGTTCGCGAAAATCTCCAGCGTCTCGAGCAGGCCGTCGCGCTTCTCGTGCAGCTCGAACGCGAACTTCGCCTTGTCGCCGCTCACGAGCGGCTTGATCGTGCCGCTGACGTTCGTCGCGTCGAAGAATTCGGCGGCGGCCATCGCGTACAGCGCGAGCTGCAGCCGCACGCCGCGATCGATCTTTTCCGGCAGATCCTTGTGCCGCAGCGCCTTGCCCGATTTGTAGTCGACGATGCGCAAGCAACCGTCGCCGACATCGATGCGATCGATCGTTCCCTCGACACGCACCACGGCGGCACCGGCGCGGACGATGAACGGCTCGGGATGATCGGCTTCGACGCGATGCTTCGTGCCGAAGCGATACTCGAAATACCGCGGCACGAGCCCGTTCGACGCGAGGTCGGCGAGATCGTTGGCGAGGAACTCGCGCAGGATGCGCTTCGTCGCGCGCCGCTCGATGGCGCGGATGGTGCGATTGAACGGCGGCCCGAGCTTGTCGAATTCGTCGTCGATGATTTCGTCGAGGCGCGCGATGTCGGCGATCCCGGCGCGATAGAAGCGCTCGAGGATGCGGTGATCGATCGTGCCCTTGTCGCGATGATTGATCTGCAGCTCGCGCTCGGGATGCTCGACGTCTTCCACGCCGAGGATGTGTTTGAGGAGGAACTTCTGCGGACACTCGCCGAAATCCTCGAGCTGCGTCGGCGACAGCGCGCGCTCGAGAGGGACGGGAGGAATGTAGCCGTCGAAGAGGGATTTGGTGCCGGATTTGGCGAGAAGCTGGAGAGCACGTGGAGCGGCGGGCTTTAGCCCGCCGGTGTTCTCTCGGCGGGCTAAAGCCCGCCGCTCCACATTCCGCACGAACCGCGACGGCCGCAACACCTTCCCGAACCCATCGCTCGCCGCATACGAAAAATGCACGTGCTCCGCGGAGTCGCGCAGCAGTTGCAGGAGCAGCTCTTCTTCCTCGCGGCCGTCGCCGATCTCGCGGATGCCGAGATTGCGGCGGTCGGAGTCGGGGAACAGCGGGTCCTCGGTGCGGCGCTGCGGGAAGCGATCGTCCTGCATGCGGAGGACGAAGAGATGTTTGAACGAGCGGCCGCGGAAGCGCATGACGTCCCCCGCCCAGACCGGAGGGCGGAGGGCGGAGGGGGGAGGGCAGGGGAGAGTCTCGTGTTCGATGGCGTCGATGAACGAGGCGGCATCGGTGGAGCGCAGGCGTTTGAAGACGGCGGCGAGGTCGTCGAGCTTGCCGGCGGCCTGGAGATCGAGCTCGGTTTCGAGGCGGAACAAGCTGCTGAGACGCTCGAAGTCGAGGGAATCGAGCAGGTCTTCGAGCTCGGCGACGAGGGCGATGTAGTCGTCGATGACGGGCGAGCGCTGGCGCAGCGGCGCGAGCTCTTCGCTCGTACCGCCGGCGATGCGGTTGCGGCGCGTTTCATAGTCGGCGCGGTCGACATTGATCCGCGTGCGCGTGTGCAGACCGTCGCGGATCAGCTCCAGCACCTCGCCGCGCGGGAATCCGCGATCGCGAAGGCGCAGCAGCGTGCTCGTGCCGCGTCCGATGCGATGCGCGGCCAGCGGCGTCTCGCCCGCGAGCGTCGTGCGGAATCCGTGCTCGGCAGCGAAGCGATTCAGCAGCTGCACGTCGTACGGATCGAGCGAGCGCGCGGTGATGCCGATGCTCGTCTCGCCCCCGGCGATCAGCGCCGCGACGCGCGCGCAGACCGTGCGGATCTCGTCATCGGATTCGAGAACTGTTTGGACCGCGGCAGCAGAGCTGCCGCTTTTGAAAGCGGCGGCATCGCCGCCGCACTCCAAAAAAAACGGCCGCGCAAACGGCAGGTCCGTCGGCACGAACACCATCGCAACAAACGGCATCAGCTTGCGCACGAACGCCAGCTGCGCGCCGGTCATGTCATAAAAGCCGGCGATGACCTGCGGCCGCACGTTCTTCACGGGGGTCGTCAGCAGATCCGCCGGATCGATTGCGTTCGCCGAGGCGATGAGCCGCTCGTACTCGGCGAAGGCCTGGAGGATCGCCGGCCGTCGCGTACGGATTTGCATCACGCGCAAACCGCTGTCGCGGATGTCGCGGTAGGAGCGCTCGAGCATCGATGCGATGCCGCGGCCGTCCATCATGGGGTGGTCCACCGTCCGCACGGCCATCCGCATCGCCAGCCGTCGCTCCGCTTCGCCGGCCACGCGCGGCCACTGGCCGGCGTCGTTCGCGATCGCGCGCGCGAGCTCGTCGAGGAAGCGGATCTGCAATCCGGCCACGCCGCGCGGCTCGCGCGCCAGCACCGCCGCCGCGATCGCCTCCGCCATCCCTCGCGACGGCACGATGATTTCTTCGTTCCAGGGCGCCAGGGGATCGCTTCCCCGACCATCGAGGAGCCTCTGGGCAACGGTGGCTGCGATTTCTCGGTACGGGGCGACGTGGACAGTGGGCAAGTTCTTACGATTCTAGCGGAAGGACGCTGTGCATGAATCTGGCAATCCCTCGCCAATCGATGCAAGAGATAATGCCCGGTCATGGGGAAACGGCAGGTGCACGTCGTGCGAGTGCCCAAGCCGGCCACGGTCGCGCTGCTCGTCCTCACGACGGCGGCGATGATCGCGTTGCTCTACTTCCTCTCCGGCAAGGCCTACGCCGCGGAGGCGCATCCGTTTCGGGAGCTGCTCGCGCGCTTGCTCAGCTCCGAGCGCCCGCTCTCGCGCGGCGCGCTGCTCGCGTTCCTGATGCCCGTCCTGGCGAACATCCTCCTCTTCGTTCCCTGGGGCTTTTTCGCCTTCGTCGCACTCGACACGCCGTCGCGCTCGCGCACGTGGACCTATGTCATCACCGTCATCGCCGCGTTTCTCTTCGCGCTGGCGATGTGCCTCTGGCAACAGTCGCTGCCGACGCGTGTTACCGCTCTGCCCGACACCATTTCCAACACGATCGGCGCGCTCGCCGGCGCGGCGCTGGGGCACGCGCGGAAGAGTGTGAGGGTGCGGTTCGCGATTTGAGGTGCGCGCCGTGATTTTGGTCGTCGAGGACGATCCTCAGGTCGCCCGGCTGATCTCGCTCGTGCTGCAGCGCAACGGACGCGAGACGCAGGTCGTCGCCGACGGCCAGACCGCGCTGCTGCGCGCGAAAGAGTCGAAGCCGGAGATGATTTTCGCCGACCTCACGATTCGCGGCATGGGCGGTGCAGCGCTGTGCAGTGCACTGAAGTCGCACGAAGAGACGAAAAACATTCCGTACGTGATTCTGTCGGGCGACCGCGACATCGCGGAAAAAGCGCGGGTCTGCGGCGCCGACGATTACATGGGCAAACCGTTCGAGTTCGACGATCTCATTCGCCTGGTGAACAAATATGCAAGAGCTGAAAGCTGAGAAACCGCCGGAGTCCCCCGAGGGAAGCGATCCCGTTCTGAGGCTCATGGCGCGCCTCGCCGACGAGGGATTCACGACCGAGCAGGGGCCGGAATGGTGGGACGAATACGGCGAAGTGATCTACCGCCGCGAAGAATCGCTCCCGCTGACGAAAGGCGAGACCGTCTTCATCTTCACGCGCATCGACGAGATGAACGACCGCATCCTCCGCCAGACCTCGGAGTCGGTCGTGCACACCTATCGCGCCAAGAATCCGCTGGCGATGGCGCTCTCGGTGCTGCAGTCGACGACCGTCTATCACTGCCTCGTCGTCAGCGGCGATCAGCCGCGGAGCGAACCGCTCGACGCCTACATCACCCGCCGCGGCGGCGCGACGTTCATCCCGGTGATCATCGTTCCGGCGATCAACGAAGTCGTCTACCCGAACGTCGAGGACAAAGTCGGCGTCATCCGCCCGCGCGTCGAGTACCTGCAATACCTCCTGGGCGAGCGCCGCGAGACCGTGAACATGCACCGGCCGACGGTGCAGGCGATGTGGATCTCGGCCGCGGTCGTGGTGGTGTTGTTGTTCGCGATCGTGTTTTCGTTCGTCACGTAAACGCGGCGACGAGCGCGCGAACGCGCGCCGGCTCGAGCGGTCCCGACCACACGCCGTTGCTCTTCACCGAAGAGCCGATGATGAACGCGTCGGCGCCGGGGAAGAGCGCGAGGTTGTCGGGTGTGATGCCGGAGCCGATCAGCGTCGCGACGCCGGCCGCGTCACTCACCGCGCGGACATCATCCGGATTCGTTGGGCTGCCGGTCGCGGCGCCGCTGACGATCACGCCGTCGACCGAAAAAAACTCCGCCGCTTTCGCGGTCTCGGCGATATCGACGTCCGCGGTGATGGCGTGCGCAGAGTGCTTCTTCTTGATGTCCGCGAAGACGCGGATGTGATCCGCGCCGATCGCGCGGCGGTAGCGCAGCAGGTCGCCCGCGCTCGACTCGATGATGCCCTCGTCCGCGACATGCGCGAAAACGAAGCCTTCCACGCGCACGAATGCGGCGCCGCACGCGTGAGCGACAGCGAGCGACGCGCGGTTCGCGCCCGCCAGCACCTGAATGCCGAGGGGAAGACTCGCGGCCCGCCGGACCTCGGCGCCGATGACGCTCATCGCCGTCGCGATCTCCGGACCGACGTCGCCCTTCAGATACGGGCGATCGTGCGTGTTCTCGAGCATCAACCCGTGAAAGCCCGCGTCCGCGTAGATGCGTGCCTCGCCCGCCGCGATCTCGGCGATGGCCGCGACGCCGAGGCGGTTGTCCGGCGTTCCCGGCAACGCCTGCGCGTGAATCACGCCGATCAGTGCCCGAGGCACTCCGAACAATGATGCGATGACGCCGCGCGAATCCAAGCGGAGGCAATGTACATCGGAACGCCGGCGTCCTCGCCGGCTGGCCAGGCGGCGTCCCGCCGCCTCGGCGCCGAGACGGCGCCGGATCAGCCGCCGGGACGGCGGCGTTCCGAGCCAAAGCGCGTAGGAGAAAACTCCTCGATCGGATGCCGCGTCGCTCCGTCGATCGCGAGGTCCGCGAGAATTTCGCCGATCACGCTCGCGAACTTGTAGCCGTGCCCGGAGCAGGGCGAGGCCACGATGACGTTGGCGTGGGCGGGGTGCAGGCCGAGGACGAAGTGGAGGTCGGGCGTGTTCGTGTACATGCACGTCGTCGCGTCGGCGAGCGGTCCGTTGAGCGCGGGAATGCGAGAAGAAAGGATGGCCCGGATCCGCTCCACTTCCTCGGCGCGGACGCTGCGATCAATGGTGTCCGGCGTGCAGACGTCGCCGCCGTGGTAAAGCGCGACCTTGGCTCCCGCGGCATCGGCCGGGAATCCGTAAAAGTGCACCATGCGGTCGAGCTCCCAGATGTAAATCGGAAACTGCGACGGGAACGGCGCGTCGAACCAGAAGAGCGCCTGCCGCTCGATCGTGAACGGCACGGCGAGATCGAGCAGCTCCGGCGCCCACGCGCCCGGCGCGATCACCAGCCGGTCCGCCTCGTAGTGCGCGCGCGTCGTCGTCACCGAAACGCCGCTCGTGGACGCGCTCCACGACGTGACCGCTTCTTCGAAATGCAGCTCCGCGCCGTGCTTCGTTGCGCGTGCGAGATGGGCGAGTGTGCACGCTTCCGGAACGACGAAGCCCGCCATCGGCTCGTAGAGCGCGACGACGTCCTCGGCCGGCGTGAGCTCCGGAAAGCGCCGGCGGATCTCCGCCGCGTCGAGCACTTCGTGCGCGAGCCCGTATGTTCGCGCGGCGGCGACGCTGCCGGTGACGACGTCGCTGTCCGGCGCGCCGATCATCAGCCCGCCGACGAGGTGGAGCAGCGACGGATCGAGCTCGCGCCACAGCTCATAGGCCCGCAGGAGCAGAGGCACGTATTGCGCGCCTTCAAAGTACGCCTGGCGGATGATGCGCGAGCGTCCGTGGCTCGAGCCGCGATCGTGCGCGGGCGTGAAACGCTCGATGCCGAGGACGCGCGCCCCGCGCGCCGCAAGCCGCGCCGCCGCCGCACTGCCCATCCCGCCGAGGCCGATCACGATGACCTTCACGCGCGCAGTATGTAGAATCGCCCGCCGAATGTCCGAGTTCTCCATCCGCCCGAAGGACGTCTACGAAGAAATCCGAAAGATGGTCGTCGGCCAGGACGAGGCGATCCGGGAGATCTCCGTCGCGCTGGTGAAGCATCTCGTCGGCCATCCGGCGCCGAACCTGCTGCTGATCGGCAACTCGGGCTCGGGCAAGACCACGCTCATGCGCGCGGTCGAGCATTTCCTCGCCGGCCATGCGAGCCTCCGCCAGTTCGCGAACATCGTCCGCCTCAACGCCAACGTCCTCGCGGAAGAGCGGCAGGGTTACGGGCGGGCGGTGCTCTCGAGGCTGTACGCAAACGCGCGGAAGAAGCTCGGCCACGGCGCGACGCCGGACGAGATCGTGCGCAGCGTGGAGCGCGGGATCGTGTTCATCGACGAAGTCGACAAGATCCGCGCGAACGTCAGCGGCGAGCCGAACGTACGCGGCATCGTGGCCCAGGAAGCGCTGCTGACGCTGATGGAAAACGAGAACGTCGAATTCGAGGCCGACGGCTGGACGTTCCTCATCAACTCCTCGCACGTCCTCTTCGTCGCCGGCGGCGCGTTCGAGGAGCTGTACGAAAGCGTGCTGCGCCGCGCGACGATCGGGCAAGACGTGACGCCGATGAAGCCGGTCGTGGTCGTCTCCGCGTCCGGCGAGGTGCGCGAGGAGCTGCCGTTCCACCTCGGCGACTATCTGAAATACGACGATCTTTTCCGCTACGGCATGACGCCGCAGTTCATCTCCCGCTTCGATGCGATCGTGGTGTTGAACGATCTCGGCGAGAGCGATCTCGCGCGCATCTTCGTCGAGCCCGAGGCCTCGATCTTTCGGACGTCGCGCGAATACTTCAAGCGCTTCGGCATCGACCTGCAGATCACGCGCGGCGCGCTCATTGCGATCGCGTGGGATGCGGCGCGGCAGAAGCGCCTCGGCGCGCGCGCGCTGCGCGAGATCTACCGGCGCATCATCCGCGGACTCGAATTCGATCCCGCCGCCGGCGGCACGCTGACGGTGGACGAGGAGATGGTGAAGCGCGCCATCGCGGCGCGGGACGCGGGCGGGAGCAAACATGGGCGAGCCTAAAAAAGGATTTTTCGACAAGCTGAAGCGCGGGTTGTTCATGACCCACACCGAGATCATCGAGAAGGTGAAGGAGTCGATGACTCCCGACCTGCCGATCGACCAGGCGGCGATCGACGGACTCGAAGAAGGGCTCCTCGGCGCGGACGTCGGCGCGGAGCTGACGATGTCGCTCGTCGAGCGGCTGGAGCAGCGCGTCCGCAACGAGAAAATCTCGAAGATGGATCGGCTGACCGAGGTCATTCGCGAGGAGACGCGCGCGCTCATCCCGCAGCGCAAGGCGCAGACGATCGAGATCGATCGCGCGAAGCCGTTCGTGATCCTCGTCGTGGGCGTGAACGGCACCGGCAAGACGACCACGATCGCGAAACTGGCCGCGCGCTGGAAGAACGAAGGAAAGACGGTCATCCTCGGCGCGGCGGACACGTTCCGCGCGGCGGCGATCGAGCAGCTGCAGATGTGGGCCGACCGCGTCGGCGTCGCGCTCGTGAAGCACAAAGCGGGATCCGATCCGGCGGCGGTCGCGCACGACGCCGTCGCGGCGGCGAAGTCGCGCAATGCCGACGTCGTCGTCATCGACACCGCCGGCCGCCTGCACAACAAGTCTCATCTGATGCAGGAGCTGTCGAAGATCCATCGCGTGATCGACAAAGAGCTCCCCGGCGCGCCGCACGAGACGCTGCTCGTCATCGACGGCACGACGGGACAGAACGGCGTCAATCAGGCCGCGGCGTTTCTCGAGGCGGCGAAGGTCACGGGCATGATCGTGACGAAGCTCGACGGCACGGCCAAAGGCGGCGTGATCCTCTCGATCATGCGCCAGTTCGAGATCCCGGTGAAATTCATCGGGGTGGGCGAGGGCGCGGACGATCTGATTCCGTTCGATCCCCAGGCGTACGTCGATACGCTGTTCGAGTAGCTACCGCGGCATCGGCCGCAGCTGCAGTCCGATCACCAGCGTATTCGTGTTGTAGCCGGGATTCTTGTCCGGCTCGATGCCACCGTTGGAGATGTGGCCGAAGCGCCAGCCGGTGATGATGCCGACGCGCGCGGTGGGATTCCAGGTGATGCCGACGCCGGCCTGCGAGTAGAAGTTGATGCGCGACGTGCCGGCGGGAACGCGGTGGCGCGAGTAGAGCGGGCCGGACGAGAGCTCGATGAACGGGCGGAGCCGCGAGCCGCCGCCGAAGTGGCGGCGGATGAACAGCGACATCGAGACCCCGGGGACGTTGCGCGTTCCGGGACCGAACTGCTCTTCGTATCCGCTCCGCATCTGGCGGATGTTCATCAGCGCGATCGTGGTGCCGAGCTCGGTGCGCCGGGAGATGGCCTGGCCGAATTCGTAGTTGACCGCCTCGATATCCGCCTGCCCGATGCGGCCGGTCATGCTCTTGCCGCCGAAGACGTAGATGTTCTGCCGGTTGGCGGCTCCTGCAAATGGAGCAATCGCCAGGAGGCAGAGGAGGACGGCGGCTTTCATGGGGGTGTGCTTAGTCTACTTCAGGCAGCTCCAATTCGAGATCGGTTCGTTTCGGCCCGTCGCCCATCTCCCCCTCGTACGCCGCGCGCGCGGTCTCGCGCGTGAGATGCGAGTACACCGTCCCGCCGGGGTAGGCGATCATGTTCGGCCCGTGATCGCAGAGGTCGAGGCACGAGACCGTGCAGACGCGCGCGATCGCCTTCCGGCCGAGGTTCTTGTTGTGAACCTTCAACTCGGCCTGAATGCACTCCCCGCGCTCCATTTCACGGTCCGCGCGATTGCAGTCCTTGCCGATGCAGATGACGAAGTGTCTGAGAGGGTAATTCATGCCGGCATCACGAATTTTCTGCCCGCATCCAACAAATGCTTCAAATCCTTCGGAGTGCACGCTTCCGCGTAAACGCGCGCGACGGGCTCGGTGCCGGACAGGCGAAACAGCAGCCACGTCTGTTCGTTGAAGATGAGCTTCACGCCGTCGGTCGTGTTCACGTCGCGCACTTCGAACCCGTTGATGCTTTGCGGCGGATTGGCGAGCTTGGCGGCGAGCGACTCTTTCAGCTGCGTCGTCAGTTTCAGGCTGACGGTCTTCGTATAGAACGGTCCGAACTCGGCGTGCATCTCGGCGATCAGCACGCTGAGCTTCTTCTTCGTCCGCGCGAGCATCTCCACGATCAGGAGGCAGGCCAGGAGCCCGTCCTTTTCCGGCAGGTGGCGATAGATCGAAAGACCGGCCGACTCTTCGCCGCCGATCGCGATTCGATCGCTGAGAATGAACTCGCTGATGTACTTGAAGCCGACCGGCGTTTCGTACACCGGCACGTCGAGCTTCTTCGCGATGGCGTCGATGAGATGCGTCGTGGCCACGGAGCGCGCGAATCCGCCCGGGATGTTGCGCTGCCGCTTCAGATAGACCGCGAGGAGCGCGAGGATGGTGTTCGGCGAGACGAAGTGCCCGAGCTCGTCGATGATGCCGAAGCGGTCCGCGTCGCCGTCCGTCGCCAGGCCGAGGTCGAACGTCTCGCGCGTCACCGTCTTGCGCAGCTCGTCGAGATTCTTCTTGTCGCACTCCGGCGAGAAGCCGCCGAAGTACGGGTCGCGATAGTTGTGCAGGCTGCGCAGCTCGATCCCGGTCTCGAGCAGGAGGTAATCGAGATAGTCGCGGGAGGTGCCGTAGAGACAGTCGACGGCGACGCGCAATCCCGAGTCGCGGACGAGATTGAGATCGACTTTCTGCCGCAGCTCGTTGAGATACCGGTCTTTCGGATCGATCTCCTCGATCAGCTCCGTCTTCTCATAGACATCCAGCCGCTCCTGCTTTTGCTGAACCGCGTGGATGTGCTTTTCCAGCTGCCGCGTGACTTCGGGCAGCGCCGGCGCGCCGTTGGCGGTCGAGAATTTCAGCCCGTTGTACTCCGGCGGATTGTGCGAGGCCGTGAAATTGATCGCGCCCATCGCGCGGCGGCGAATGGTCTCGAACGCAACCGCGGGCGTCGGGATGTCGCGCGTGCAGAGGAAGGCTTTGATGTCGTTGAACGCGAGCACCTTCGCCGCCTCGGAGGCGAACTTTTCGGACAGAAAGCGGGTGTCGAATCCGACGATCACGCCCGAGCCCTTCGCGTTCGCCTTCAGGTAGTTCGCGATTCCCTGCGTGACGACGCGGACGTTCTCGAACGTGAAGTCCTCGCCGATCACACCGCGCCAACCCGCGGTCCCGAACCGGATCATCACTGCGAAAGTGCCTCTCTCGCCGTCGCCGCGACGCTCGCGATCCCGAGCTCGTCGGCCAGATGCGCGACC
>DATFHJ010000317.1:0-3013 GCA_035248585.1 Thermoanaerobaculia bacterium | reverse complement strand
GTCGGGTTGCAGCTCGGTCAGTGGGTTGCCTTCGACGAGGTCGGTGACCACCACCACTTTGTAGTTGCGCGCCGGGAGCAGGCCGCGGGCGTCGCGCACGAGGGTGATGGCGCGCTGGGCATTTAGGAGTGCGGCGGCCATGCCGCCGCTGTGGATCGAGTGCGGCGGCATGGCCGCCGCACTCCGAGAACGCTTTGCGTGGAGGATGCGCTCGACTGACTCGTCGATGCGTGCTTCGGTGAGCCGGCCCTGGCGCACCGCCCTCACCACCGCCGCGATGGCCGCATCGGTGTCCGTCGAGAAGAGGATCTGATCCTCCCCTGCCTCGATCGCCCGCACCGCGGCCTCGCCGGCGTCGAAATGCGCGGCCAGGCCGCCCATGTCGAACGAGTCGGTCACGATCAGCCCGTCGAACTCGCGGCGCAGCATGGCGATGATCCGCGGAGACACGGTCGCCGGCAGCGTTCCGCCGCGCGTGACCTCGCCGCGCCTGGTGCCGTAGACGTTCTCGAACTCCGCGCGCACCGGCGCCGGCGTGTCGTCGAGCGCGGGCACGGCCAGGTGGCCCATCATCACCGAGCTGACCCCGGCGCGAATCGCCGCGCGGAAGGGCACGAGCTCGACCGCCTCGAGCCGCTCCCGCGTCACGTCGAGCGTCGGCAATGCGCGATGCGAGTCGATGTGCGTGTCGCCGTGGCCGGGAAAGTGCTTGGCCGTCGACAGGCATCCGCCGCGCTCGATCCCGCGCACGTACGCGGCTACGAAGCGCGCCACCTGGTGCGGATCCTCGCCGAAGCTGCGGGTGTTGATCACCGGATTCTGCGGATCGACGTTCACGTCCGCGACCGGCGCGAGGATGTGATTGATGCCCACGGCCAGCGCTTCGCGCGCGGTCACGCGTCCCTCCTCCTCGGCGAACGATGGGTCGCCCGTCGCGGCGATGGCCATCGCCGACGGCCACCACGTCGCGTCGGTGAAGCGCATGCCCATTCCCGCTTCGAGATCGGCGCTGATGAGCAGCGGCGTCTTCGCCAGCGACTGCAGGTGCGCGTTCATCTTCGCGACCTCGACCGTCGTCGACTGGAACCAGATCACGCCGCCAGCGTGGTTGTCGCGGACGTGGCGGACTACGTCGCCATGCGCGGGGACGACGAAGAGCTGGCCGATTTTTTCGTCGAGGGACATCACGCGATGCGGCGGCCGCTACCGGCCGCCTGGGAGGCGATCATACCGATCACGAACGTCGTCATCGATCCGACGACCGTGTACCACGGCCAGGCGACGCGCGTGAGGAAGGCGACGGAGAGCACGGCCGCGAGTCCGGCGAGCATGCCGGTCAGCGCGGCGCCGGTGCCGCCGCGCTTCGTAGCGCCGAGGAAGAACACGCCCAGGATCGGGCCGTTGATGAGCGAGGCGATGGAGAGCGCGGTACCGAGCGCGGAGCGTTGCGTGTGCTGCAGGCCGAGGCCCACCGCGATCTGCGCGAGCCCGGCCACGACAACGATGAGGCGCGAGGCGCGCATCGAGCGGGCGCGCGGGAGGAGGTCGGAGACCACCGTCGCCGCGATCGCGCTCAGCGACGACGACATCGCCGCGGCCAGGATCGCGGCGACGACGAGGCCCGACAATCCCGGCGGCAGGTGATTGGCGATGAAATGCGGGAAGACCTGGTCCGGCGCGGAGACGGGCGCATGCGCGCCGTAGAACGCGGACAGCAGCACGCCGATGAAGAGGAAGCCCGCGAACTGCACGAACACGACCGCGCCGGAGACGAGCAGCGCCTTCGCCGCGCTCCGCGGGCGGTCGGTGCACAAATAGCGTTGCACGAGGTATTGGTCGGTGCCGTGCGTGGAGAGCGTGAGGAACGTGCCGCCGATGACGCCCGACCAGAACGTGAATGTCTTCGTGAGGTCGAGAGAGAAGTCGAAGAGCCGGAACTTCTGCTGCGCGGCGCCGAGCGTGATGGCGTGCGAGAGGCCGACGTCGTTGATCAGAATCACCGCCACGGCAATCGCGCCGCCAACGTAGATCGCGAGCTGCACGACCTCGATCCAGACCACGGCCTCGATGCCGCCGAGGAGCGTGAAGAGGATCATCACCGCGCCGAGGGCGAGGATCGAGGTGCTGATGCCGGCGCTCTTCAGGACGGCCGCGATCACGAACGCGGTGAGGAGAAGCCGCACGCCGTCCGCGACCGTGCGCATGATCACGAACAGCGCCGCCGCCAGCGCCTTCACCGGCGCGCCGAAACGCGTCTGCAGCAGCTCGTAGACCGTGACCAGCTCGCCGCGGAAGTACCACGGCATGAACACCGCCGAGATGACGACGCGCGCGATGCAGTAGCCGATGACGAGCTGCAGGAAACGAAAATCGCCGCCCTGCGCCCACGCGATGCCGGGAACGGAGATGAACGTGATCGTCGACGTCTCCGTCGCCACGATCGACGCCGCGATGGCCCACCACGGCACCGCGTGCCCGGCCGTGAAATAACGCTCCGTGCTCTTCTGCCGCCGCGCGAACACGAAGCCGGAGGCGATGACGGCGGAGAGGTAGAGGACGATGATGGCGACGTCGATAGAATGCACTGCGCGCATGCTACCGATTGTTTGGATTCACGGCTTCCCTCTCTCCTCCGCCGTCTTCGAGCACCAACGTCTCCTCGGCGGCACGTTTCCCGATCTCCCCGGCTTCGGCAGCGCGCCGCCTCCAACCTCCGAATTGACCATGGATGACTATGCGCGGCATGTGCTTGCGACCGCTGAGGGCAGCGGTCGCCACATATTTGCCGGGCTGTCGATGGGCGGCTACATCTGCTTCGCGATCGCGCGGCTCGCGCCGGAGCGCGTGGGCGGACTGATTCTCATCGACACGCGCGAGACTCCGGATAACGAGGAAGGACGCAAAGGACGCTTCGACACGATCGCGAAAGTGCAGGAGCACGGCGTGCAGGCGGTGGTCGACGCGATGCTGCCGAAGATGGTGAAAGCGGAGCGGTACAAGCCGCGCGTGCGCG
>DATFHJ010000316.1:0-17702 GCA_035248585.1 Thermoanaerobaculia bacterium | reverse complement strand
CGCACATCCAACCAAACGTTGCCGCCGTAGAATCCACGTATGCGCACAACACGATGGATCCTCGCCCTTGCGCTGGCTCTGCCGCTCGCCGCCGCCGACGTGAAGACCGGCGGCGCGAAGGTCATCCCCCTCGACGGCGGCAAGTACAACGTCTGGACGAAACGCGTCGGGCCCGCTGCAGCCAATGTGCTCACGCTGCACGGCGGCCCCGGCTTTCCGCACGATTACCTCGAGTCCTTCGAGGACTTTCTCCCGCCGAACGGCATCGGCTTCTACTACTACGACCAGCTCGGCGTCGGGAACTCCGACAATCCCGACGACGCGACGCTCTGGACCATCGACCGCTACCGCGAAGAAGTCGAGCAGGTGCGCAAGGGACTCGGCCTGGATCGCTTCATCCTCTACGGCCACTCGTGGGGCGGCATGCTCGGCGTCGAGTACGCGCTCGCGCATCAGGATCATCTGAAGGCGCTGATCATCTCCGACATGACGATGGGCATCGATGCGTACGAAGCGTACGCGCAGAAGCTGCTCGCCGAGCTGTCCGATGAAGAGCGCGCGACGCTGAAAAAGTACGCGGACGCCGGCAATTACGAGGCGCCGGAGTATCAGCAGATCATGTTCGGAAAGGTGTACGCGCAGCACGTGCTGCGCCTCGACCCCTGGCCGGAACCGGTGATGCGCGCGTTCAAAAAGCTGAACGCGACGATCTACAACACCATGCAGGGACCGAACGAGTTCGTCGTCACCGGCAACTTCAAGGAGTGGGATCGCTGGAACGATCTGCCCCGCATCAAAGTGCCGACGCTCGTCATCGCCGGCCGCCTCGGCACCATGAACCCCGAGGACATTCAGCGGATCGGCAAGCTCATCCCGAATTCACGGACCATCCTCACGAGCGGCAGCCACCTCGAAATGTACGACGCGCAGGACGAGTACTTTCGCGAGATCGTACGGTTCGTGAAGGATGTGGAGGGCGGGAAGTTCAAGGCGGATAAGAAGTGAACAATTGATTTGCGTCGCGCGCAAAAACTTCGCAGAATGCGCGCCCCATGACCCGGTCCTCCCTCCTCGGAATTACGTTCTCTCTTCTCATCCTGATCGGCTCCGGCGCCCACGCGGCCACGCGCACGTGGGACGGCGGTGGCGGCGATCCGTTCTGGTCCACGCCGGCGAACTGGGCCGGCGACGTTGCCCCGGTCGCGGGCGACGATCTCGTCTTTCCGGCCGGCGCGCTCCAGCTCACGAACAATAACGACCTCGGCGTCACGTTCGGCAACATCCTCATCGCCGGCAGCGGCTATCTGTTGCAGGGCGCGCAGATCAACATCAGCAACGGAATCACCACGACCTACGGCGGCACCTCGCGCGTGCACTCGCAGCTCGCCACGCCGGTCTCGCAGACCTTCGACGTCGCGGCGGGCGGCACGCTGCGGATCAGCACCGGCATCAACAACTCGGGCGTCCTGACGCTCGACGGCGAGTACCTCGTCGACGGCGTGCTCAGCGGAGCGGGATCGATCGTGAAGAGCGGCGCCGGTACGCTCACGCTGGCGAACGACAACACCTTCAGCGGCGGATTGACGATCACCGGCGGCAGTACGGTGCTGGCGAACGATCCTCCCGGCGGCACCAGCGCGACCGGCAGCGGCCCGGTCATCCTCAATGGCGTCAGCGTGCGCCTCGGCGGCACAGGGACGGTCGGCCATGTCACCGCCACGCAGGGCCGGCTGATCGGCGGCAATACCATCGCCGATCCCACGCTGACCACCGGCAACGTGGTGCTCGCCCCGTTGCAGGGCGGCGTCAGTTTCGTCCTGCTCTCGCCGACGGTCTCGCCGCGCATCGACGTCGACGGCACGATCGACGTCACGGACGCGTTCTTCAACTTCGCCTCCCTGGGGCCTCCTCCTCCGCCGGGATTCAAGTTCCTCCTCATCGACAACGACGGCACCGACCCGGTCATCGGCACGTTTTTCACCCTGCCGGAAGGGGCGACGTTCACGTTCGGCGGACGGGCGTATCGCATCACCTACGCCGGCGGCGACGGCAATGACGTCGTCCTCACCGCGAGCGGCGCGGATCTCGGCGTGACGAAAGTCGCGGACGATCCGTCGCCGGCACTCGGCCAGAACGTGACGTTCACGATCACCGTCGCGAACCTGGGCGCGGTCTCCGCGACCGGCGTGACGCTGACCGATACGCTCCCGGCCGGACTGGCGTTCGTCTCCGCGACGCCGAGCCAGGGCACGTGCAATGCCGCGAGCCCGGTCTCGTGCAATCTCGGCACGATCAATGGTAGCGGGCACGCGACCGTCACGCTCGTGGCGACGGTCACGGCGCCCGGCTCGATCACGAACACCGCGTCGGTGACGTCGGCCGGGCCCGATCCGACCGCGGCCAACGATGCGGGAAGCGCGACGATCAACGTCGCCGCATCGCCGGCCGGCGCGCCGGTGCTCGACGCGCGGGCGCTTGCTTTGCTGGCGTTGATTCTCGGCGCGGCCGGCGTGATGGCGCTTCGCAGCTGACGGGTGTGAACGTGGTGTGCGTTTCGGCGCGCACCACCTACCTCGGCGAGAACGCCAGTCCGCGCTTCAGGAACTGTCCGCGTCCCGGCTTCGCCACGTACTCGCCCTCTTCGATCACCACGTCGCCGCGCGAGAGCACGGTCTTCGTCACGCCGCGCACGGTCATCCCCTCGTAGCACGAGTAGTCGACGTTCATGTGATGCGTCTTCGCGCTGATCGTCATCTCCTCGTTCGGATCGAAGATCACGATGTCGGCGTCGGAGCCGACGGCGATCGTGCCCTTGCGCGGGAAGAGGCCGAAGATCTTCGCCGCGGAGGTCGAGGTGATCTCGACGAAGCGGTTGACCGAGATGCGTCCCGCGGCGACGCCGCCGTTGTACACGAGGCTCATGCGATGCTCGACGCCGGGACCGCCGTTCGGGATCTTCGAGAAGTCATCCCGGCCGAGTTCTTTCTGCTCCTTGAAGCAGAATGGGCAGTGATCGGTCGAGACGACCTGCAGGTCGTTGAATTTCAATCCGCGCCACAGCTTTTCCTGGTTCCACTTCTCGCGGATCGGCGGCGTCATGACCCACTTCGCGCCCTCGAACCCCGGCTGCTCGTACACGCTGTAGTCGAGGAACAAGTACTGCGGACACGTCTCCGCGTACGCGGGCGTGCCGTTGTCGCGCGCGCGCGTGATCTCGTCGAGCGAGTCGCTGCAGCTGAGGTGCACGATGTACACGGCCGTGTCGGCGATCTCCGCGAGCGCGATCGCGCGATGGACGCCTTCGGCCTCCGCCTTCGTCGGCCGCGTCAGCGCGTGATATTTCGGCGCGGTCTTTCCCTCCGCGAGCGCCTGCTTCACGATCGCGTCGATCACGACGCCGTTCTCCGCGTGCATGCAGATCAACCCACCGTGCTTGCCGGCGGTCTGCATGGCCTTGTAGATCGTGGCGTCGTCGACGAGGAAGACGCCGGGATAGGCCATGAAGAGCTTGAAGCTCGTCACGCCCTGATCGATCATCGATTTCATCTGCGGCAGTCGCTCGTCGGGGAGATCGGTGCAGATGAGGTGGAAGCCGTAGTCCACCGAGGTGCGGCCTTCCGCTTTGGCGTGCCACACGTCGAGCGCTTCGTTGAGGTCCTGACCTTTGTATTGCACGGCGAAGTCGATGATCGTCGTCGTGCCGCCGTGCGCAGCGGCGATGGTGCCGGTCTCGAAGTTGTCCGACGACGAGGTGCCGCCGAACGGCAGGTCCATGTGCGTGTGCGGATCGATGCCGCCGGGGATCACGAGGCGGCCCTTCGCGTCGATGACCTTGTCGGCTTCCGCCTCGATCGTCTTCGCGATCATCGCGATCTGGCCGTCCTCGATGAGAATGTCTGCGTGGTAGTCGTCGACGGCGGTGACGATGCGGCCATTGCGAATCACTGTTCTCATGGCGCGGCATTCTAGCGCCGGATTCGTGGTTCAATGTGGCCGGTCCAATGATTCCGCGCTACGCACGCGTTGCATCGTCCGACGCTCTCGGTGTCGTTTCCTTCCACGATCGCATCCTCGGCACCGGCCCATCGTTCGAGGTCTGGCCGGCGATGGACGACGTGATCTTCGGATCGATCAGCGTGGAGGAAACGAAGCCGCTCGAAGCGCTGACGCACGAGGTCTACGCGCGCCTGATCGCCGAGGTGCGTGCCGCCGGACATCCGTACTTTCTGCGGATGTGGAATCACGTCGGCAGCCTCAATGAGCACGAGCGCGGCCTCGAGCGCTATCAGCTCTTCTGCGCCGGCCGCCACGACGCGTTCGTCGAAGCCGGCTATCACCACGACGTCGACCTTCCCGCCGCGAGCGCCGTCGGCATGCGCGGCCGAGGGCTGGCCGTGCACTACCTCGCCTCGCGCGAGCCCGGCGTGCAGATCGAGAACCCGCGGCAGGTGAGCGCCTATCACTACCCGCGGCAGTACGGCCCGAAGAGCCCGTCGTTCTCGCGCGCCACGATCTGGCGCGACACGGTGTTCCTCTCCGGCACCTCGAGCGTGGTCGGCCACGAGACCGTCCACGCCGGTGACGTCCTCGCACAGCTCGACGAAACGCTGCGCAACATCGAGACGCTCGTGCCCCTCGACCGCATCGCCGCCGCGAAAACGTACGTCCGCCATCGGCGCGACTACGACGTGATCGCGAAGCGGCTGGAGAGCGTGTTCCCGGCGAACCTGTTCGTCGAGGCGGACATTTGCAGGGCGGATCTGCTGCTGGAGATCGAAGGGGTGGCTCTTTGGACTGCGGTGGCAAAGCCACCGCTTTCAAACAGCGGCGGCTGAGCCGCCGCGATGGGAAAGCGGCAGCTCTGCTGCCGCAGTCCAAACGGCTACGCCGTAACGGCCGCGTACCCCTCCGCCTCGTACCCGCCGTGGTAATCAACCTTCTCCGGGCGCTTGATCTGCGAGTGGGTCACGATGCGGTCGCGGCGGAGGCCGCGGAAGTCGTCCAGGGTCTTCCAGCCGCGATGGGCGTTTTTCTCGAGGAACTCGGTCATGCCGGCCTTCAGGGTCTTGATCACGTTCGGGCCGATGGCGGAGTCGAGCATCGCGGCGGTGCAGACCTGCGCGGTGCCGCAGCCGAGGAGGAAGTAGGAGAGGGCGTGGTCGAACGTGGCGATGCCGCCGATGCCGGAGAAGGCTTTATCGGGGAACGCCTTCGTCATCTGCGACATCTTCGCGAGCGACATCGGCATGATCGCCGGGCCGCCGAGGCCGCCCGAGGAGCAGTAGCCCTCGACATTCATCTCGAACTCGAGCGTCTCCGGATCGATCAGCGGCAGCGACGGCCAGGTGTTCGACGACGAGATCGCGTCCGCGCCCCCGACGAACGAGGCGCCTGCCTCTTCGGCGATGTTCGCCGTCGCAGGCGTGAGTTTCACCCACACCGGCACCTTCGCCACTTCCTTCACCGCCACCGTCACGACGGAGCAAAGCACTTTGTCCTTGCCCACGTTCGAGCCCATGTCGACGCGGTCCATGTGCGGGCAGGAGAAGTTGAGCTCGATCCCGTCCGCGCCGGCTTCCTGCACGGCCTTGGTGAGGTACTGCCAGTTGTGCAGTTCCTTGTCGCTGCCGGAGCCGGCCATGATCGAGGCGATGTACATCTTTTCCGGAAACGCCTGCTTGATTTTCTCGATGCGTGGCAGCCACCAGTCGATGCCCTTGTCGGAGATCAGCTCCCAGTTCCAGGACGCCACGAGCGTAGTGTCGGGACGCTTGTTCATCGACATCCGATAGCCGCCGTTCTCCGCGCGCAGGAACTTGGTCTTCGGCCCCTTCACGTTCACGACCGGATGCATGCCGATGGTTTTGCAGACGATGCCGCCCCATCCCGCCTCGAAGGCTCGCATGATGTTGGAGTCGGACTCGGTCGGCGGCGCCGAGGCGAGGAGGAAGGGGTTTTCGAACTTCAATCCGGTGAACGTCGTCGACAGATCGGCCATGGTGTCTCCTTTTCGGGAAGGGCAGATTATGCGCCGAAACTGGTCGAACCGCTAACCGATGGGTGGCTGGGGGCGGGCCGGACAGGCGTCCGTGACGAGGTTCGCATCGGGGTCGGTGAAGCTGGAGGGGAAGGGACGCCGATGATCGCCGCGGCGATGACGACGATGGCGGCGATGAGGGCGGCGACGAGGAGCGCGAGCAGGCAGAGAATGATCGTCGCGCATCCGATGGCCGCCGCGATCGCGACTCCGGCGAGGATGCCCGGTACCACCCCGATGCCCGCGCCGATCGTCGCGCCCAGCCCAGCCGCGCACACCTCCGCGGACTTGTAGTAGCCGCGCAGGATGGGCGAGGAGTCGACGTCGTTGTTGCAATGCACGAATCCCGCGTTGGTCTCCACCAGCGGCCAGTAGATGCTCTTCACGACGACGTCGACGCGGTCATGCATGCCCGCGAACGGGAAGATGTCCTGGCTGACGGAGCTGAACGATTCCACGGTTCCGGAGACCACGCCGGCCGAGCAGGCCGCGAGCGTGTCGGGCGACGTCAGGCAGCGATGACGATAAAAGTCGAAGACCACGAATCCCGCGGCCAGCGCTCCGGCAACCGCGGCGAGCCAGATCGCCGCCGGTGCGGTGACGCCGAGCAGGGTTACGAGCGCGGTCTTCTCGGTGAGGGCGATGATCGACGTGATGGCCCCGACAAGGCCGCCGACGGCGATCAGGTGGTCGAGCACGCCGCCCACGCTGCCGTCGACCGGCGCGCCCTGGGATCCGCAGATCGGCTTAGCCACGGATTGCTCCCATCAGCGCGTCGCGGCGGCAGAAGAAGTAGCAGAGCAGCAGGCCGATGATCGTGCCGAGGAACAGGCCGAGCAGGACGGCGATCTGCGGCAGGTTGATCGTCCAGCAGCGTCACCGTCAACCAGACGGTCAGGAAACAGGTCACGAACGCCGGAAGGAAAATCGCGCCGATGCCGTAGCGCAGCAGCACGCCCATCACAGGTTGCGCACCTTCAGCGACGGCTCCGCGAGCAGAGACCAGGGCGTGTTGTAGTTCGTCAGGATGTCCGGGCTGTTCCAGGTCGGCAGGCCGCCGGCGGCAAGCACTGCCTCCTGGCTGTACGTCGCATGGTTACAATGAACCATGCCCAAGAGCGACGAAGTGATCCGCCACGAAGACGGCCGCGTCGAATTGCGCGACGCCGCGTCCATCGAACAGAGCCGTCTCTACAGCCACGACCTCGCGCCCGTGCCGGTCGCGCAGCGCAACTGGTCGACGTACAACTACGCCGCGCTCTGGATCTCGATGGCCCACTGCATCCCCACCTACATGCTCTCCTCGGGGCTCATCGGCGCGGGGATGAACTGGTGGCAGGCCCTCATCACCATCCTCCTCGGCAATACGATCGTGCTCATCCCGATCCTCCTCAACTCCCATCCCGGCACGAAGTACGGCATCCCGTTCCCCGTCTTCGCGCGCGCCAGCTACGGCACCATCGGCTCCAACCTGCCGGCCATCATGCGCGCGCTCGTCGCGTGCGGCTGGTTCGGCATCCAGGCCTGGATCGGCGGGCAGGCGCTGCACGTCTTCTTCCACTCGATCCTTCCTTCCTGGCCGACGCTCCTCGGCGGTCCGATCGGCGGACACACGCCGACCGAATGGCTCTCCTTCCTCCTCTTCTGGGGGATGAACATCTACATCATCTATCGCGGCATGGACCTGCTGAGAAAGGTCGAGAACTGGGCCGCGCCGTTCGTGCTGGTGATGACCGCGGTGCTGCTGGCGTGGGCGGTGTGGCGCGCCGGCGGCTTCGGACACCTCCTCTCGCATCCCGGCAAGCTGAATTCGTGGGCGGCGTTCAAGCCGGTGTTCATCCCGTCGCTGACGGCGATGATCGGCTTCTGGGCCACGCTCTCGCTCAACATGCCGGACTTCACGCGCTTCGGCCGCAGCCAGCGCGAGCAGGTCGTCGGACAAACCGTGGCGCTGCCGACGACGATGACGGTCTTCGCGGCGATGGGCGTGATGATCACCTCCGCCGCGACGATCATCTATCCGACCGAGCCGATGACCGAGCTGTGGGATCCGGTCAAGCTCGTCGGACACTTCACGCAGCCGCTGGTCGTGGCGATCTCGATGTTCACCGTCGTCGTGGCGACGCTGTCCGTGAACATCGCCGCGAATGTCGTCTCGCCCGCGAACGACTTCGCGAACGCGCTGCCGAAGCTCATCTCCTTCCGCACCGGCGGTCTCATCACCGGCATCATCGGCATCCTGATGCAGCCGTGGCGGCTGCTCGCCGATCCGAGCGGCTACATCTTCGTCTGGCTGCTCGCCTACAGCGGCGCACTCGGATCGATCGCCGGCGTGATGATCGCCGACTACTGGCTGCTGCGCGACAAGGAACTGCGACTCGCCGATCTGTACCGCGAGCACGGCGTCTATCGATACAAGGCCGGCTGGAACTGGCGCGCGGTCGTCGCGACGGCGCTCGGCTGTTTCTTCGCCCTCATCGGATTCTTCGTGCCGGCGTACAAGGCGCTGTACGACTACGCCTGGTTCGTCGGCTTCGGCGTGGCGTTCGCGGTGCACTTTGCGCTCATGAAGATCTCGAAGCCGGAGATCGTTTCGACGGCCGAGGCCGTGTAGGCGATCGCCGATACGACCGATCGTGCTTTTGACGCGTAGTGGTCGCAGGAGGAAGCAGTTTCATGGATTCGATCATCGCCGGCCCGACGGACGGAGCGCGCCTCAATGTCACGGGAGAAATGATGCGCGTGCTCGCGACCGCGGAGCAGACCGGAGACCGCTACGAAGTGTTCGTGATGGAGGCGGTCGAGGGCAGCGGTCCGCCGCCGCACGCGCATCCGTGGAGCGAGGCGTACTTCGTGCTCGAAGGTGAAACGGACGTCTACCTCAACGGCCGGCATCTGACCGCCGTTCCGGGCTGTTTCCTGCAGATCCCCGCCGGGACGTTCCACGCGTATCGCATCAAATCGAAAACGGCGCGGTTCCTCGTCGTGACGAGCGCCCGGGGCGCGGTCGACTTCATGCGGGAAGTCGACGCCGAAACCAACTTCGACAAAGTCGTCGCCACGGCCGTCAAACACGGGTTCACCGTTCCGTCACCGCGCACCGCGTAGCCATTCGGCGCCTGCCGCGTCCAAGGAGGAGTGCGCGCTTCCAGCGCGCTTTGGGGAGGCGCGCCGGAGGCGCGCACCACACCAGAGCGGCGCGCGGAATCCTTCGCGTAACTCCTGTCGTTCTGGTGCCTTGCTATGCGTGTCCTGCGATATCTGACTTGTTTCCTGCTCGCGGTGCCGGCGCTCGCCGATACCGTCGTCTTCCGCAACATCACCGTCATCCCGATGACGTCTCCGAACGCGATGGAGAAACAGACCGTCGTCATCAAAGACGGCGTGATCGCGTCCATCTCCAAAAAACCGGTCATTCCGAAAGACGCGAAAGTCGTCGACGGCACCGGCAAGTTCCTGATCCCCGGCCTCGCCGACATGCACGTGCACGTCCCCGCGGTCGAGGCGAAGGGCGAGCTGATGCTCGACGTGCTGACGATGCTCGTCGCGAACGGCGTCACCACCGCGCGGGGGATGTGGGGCTTCCCGGGCCAGCTCGATGTCCGCACGAAAGCGCGGCTCGGCCAGATCGTCTCGCCGCGCCTCTTTCTCGCCGGTGTTCCCTTCAGCAGTCTGAACATCGGCTCCGCCCAGGAAGTCGTCGATCGCGTGCGCCTGCAGAAGCAGGAGGGGTGGGATCTCCTCAAAGTGCACGACGGTCTGACCCTGGAGCAGTACGACGCGCTGGCGAATACCGCGCGTGCCGTGAAGATGCGCTTTGCCGGCCACGTGCCGCAGGCCGTCTCGCTGCCACATGCGATCGAGTCGGGGCAGGAGTCGATCGAGCACCTCGATCCGTTCCTGGTCTACCTCGAAACGGCGAAGGGGCCGGTCGACGAGAAGAAGCTCGCGGCGCTGGCCAGCCAGCTCGAAGAGGCGGGCACCTGGGTCACGCCGACGCTCGCGGCCTCCGAGATCACCTGGGGCGCGACGTCGCTCGAGACGCTGAAGGACTATCCGGAGAATAAGTACTCGCCCAATCTCGCGGTCGACTCATGGGTGAAGTCGTACGACGAGCGCGTGAAGCGCATCCCCCGCGGTCCGGCCACGAACGTCGTCAGCAACAACCGGCGCATCATCAAGGCGCTGAACGACACCGGTGTCCGCCTGCTCCTCGGCACCGACGCGCTGCAGCAGTTCATCGAGCCGGGCTTCTCGGTGCTGCGCGAGATGGAGAGCCTTCGCGGCGCCGGTCTCACGCCGTACCAGATTCTCCGCACGGCGACGGTCAACCCGGCGATCTACCTCGGCGAAGAGGCGTCGTCCGGCACGATCGAAAAGGGCAAGCGCGCCGACCTCGTGGTGCTCGACGCCAATCCGCTCACCGACGTCACCAACATCGCCAAGGTGCGCGGCGTGATGGCGGGCGGCCGCTGGTACACGCGTGAGCAGCTCGACGAGGCGCTGAAGCGGATTCACGAGAAGTATCACTAGAAACTACCCGCGCCTCCCTCCGTATCACGGAAGGTGCGCGATGTAGCCGACTCCGCCATTGCCGGAACGATCGCCGCGCTCAGCGCGGCGTTCGTGTTTCTGGCGTTCGATGCGATCGTCATCGAACTGCCGGCGGCGATCGTCTGCGGCGCGATCATCGGCGCGTCGCTGCATTTCTTTCCGCGCCGCCCGCTGCTCCTCGGTCTGTTTCTCTTCGGCGCGTATGCGTCATCGGGCGTCTCGTTCCTCATCGCGATTGCGTACGGCGCGGTCGCCGGACATTGCATGCGCCCGACGCGTTGCGGCAGGCTCGCCGGCGTCGCCGCGAGCGTAGCCACGCTCGTCATCAGCGGACCGCTGACGCGGACGTCCGCGCTGTCGCTGCTCCTCGTCGCCGTCGTCTACGCGGCGGCGTACGTCGCGCTCGCGCGCGCGATCACGGCCAGATTCCGCGATTCATCGCCACTCGCGCCACCCGCCTGATCGCCAGCGCGAACGCGGACGTCCGCAGATCGACGCTCGTTCCGATCTCGCGCTGCATCTGCAACACCGCGTCCGTCGCCGCTTCCATCTTGCGGCGCAGCTTCTCGTTGACCTGCTCCTCGGTCCAGTGCTCGTTCTCGTTGTTCTGCACCCACTCGAAGTAGCTGACGGTCACGCCGCCGGAGTTCGTGAGGATGTCGGGGAGCACCGGAATGCCGCGCGCGAACAGCGCCTGATCGGCGGCGGGCGTAGTCGGCCCGTTCGCGGCCTCGGCGATCACCTTCGTGTTCACGCCGTCCACGTTGTCGGAGCGGATCTGGTTCTCGAACGCCGCGGGGATCAGCACGTCGCACGGCACGTGCAGCAGCTCCGCGTTCGTGATGTTCTTCGTGCCCGGCATGCCGACGACGGAGCCGGTCTGCTGTTTGTGTTGGATCGCGGCATCGGGATCGATGCCGTCTTCGCACAACACGCCGCCGAGCGAGTCGCTGACGGCGATCACGTTCGCGCCGGCCGCGGTGAACAGTTGCGCGGAGATCGCTCCGGCGTTTCCGTATCCCTGGATCACGACCGTCGCGCCGTCGAGCGAATCGAGTCCCGGCACCGCGCCCTTCTCGATTGCGCGGCGCGTGACGAAGAGGCAGCCGCGCGCCGTCGCTTCGTTGCGGCCTAACGAGCCGCCGAGGTGGACCGGCTTGCCGGTGACGACCGGCAGATTGTTCTTGCCGGGATGCATCATGTCGTAGGTGTCGTAGATCCAGGCCATCGTCTCGGCGGTCGTGTTCACGTCGGGCGCCGGGATGTCGGAGTGCGGGCCGATCGTGTCGCCGAGCTCCACGACGAAGCGGCGGGTGATGCGCCGCAGCTCGTTGGGGGAGAGCTTCTTCGGATCGCACACGATGCCGCCCTTCGCGCCGCCGAACGGGATGTCCGCCACCGCGCACTTCCACGTCATCCACGACGCGAGCGCGCGCACTTCGTCGCCGTTCACGTCGGGGTGATAGCGAATCCCGCCTTTGCCCGGCCCGCGCACGCGCGAGTGCAGCGCGCGATAGCCGGCGAACGTGCGCACCGTCCCGTCATCGCATTCGACCGGGAACTCCACCTTCACCAGCCGGGTCGTGCCGCGCAGCCAGTTGCGCAGGCCGTCCGGCAGCTCGGCGACGTACTGCGCCGCCGCGTCGAACTGCTGCTGGGCGATGTTGTACGGATTCAGATCTTCGGCTTGCATCGCGCAAACGATACACCGAACTCAGCGGCAGCCCGCGGCGTCGATGTCGTTCTGCAGATACGACGTCGTCCCCGCGATTACGTCCGTCACCGCGAGCGAAAGCGCGTGCTTGCGCGGCAGCATGGCGACGCGAAACGTCTCGCGCACGAAGCCGTCCGCGCTGCCGGTGATGTTGCGGTCGATCGTCTGCACATCCGACTTGTGCCCGCGATCATCCGCCACGGCGAAGCGGATCTGCATCCGCCCTTCTTCCGCATTCGCGGACGGGAGGAGCGTGAGCTGCGACGTCGCCACGACGACCTGCAGGACCGCGACGCAGCGATTCCCGTCGCGTTTCGGCGGCAGCATCGCCACGCGCACGTTCAGCGGGTTCTCCTGCGCGCGCTCTTCGAGCCGGTCGCGAACCGTGGCCACGATCGCGTCCGCTTCCGGAATGAGCCGCCGCTGCGTCGCGGTGAGCACGCGCAGTTCAGGGCGGTTGCGAACTTTCACGGCCACGGAAAACGGCTTCCCGCCTTCCGGCGCGCGCACACCGATCGAGTAGTAGCTCGTGGCCTGCGTCAGCATCGCCGTCGCGGTCGACTCGAGGTTCGCCTCCTGCTTGCGGTACGAGCCGCCGGTCTCGCGCGCCAGCACTTCGAACGACTGCACGCCGGCCACGCTTTGCGCCTCGATGTCTTGAATGGCGGGATCGATGATCATGAACGCGATGCGCGCGGCGCGGAGGCGGTCGACGAACGCGCGAAACGTGGCGGTGGTAGCGGGCGGGAGTCCGTATCGGGACACGAGGAGCATGAGCCGCCGGCCGTTCGTCCGCTCGAGCTGCGTCGCCGCGTCCCCGAGGGCGAGCATCAGGCCGTTCGAACGGCTGCGCCGTGCGTTGCCGACGTTCCTCATCATCAGCATGGCCAGGTCCGGCTCGATGTCCGCCTCGGCGAGGAACGTCATGTCATCCGATTTCTCGGCCATCTGCGGCGGAACCGCCGCGACCGACTTCAGAGCCTCGAGGAGCTGCTTGCGGTCGCGCGTCATCGGCGTGACGGCGCGGGGATAGAGGTTCCATTCGAGGAGCGTGGCCGTGCCGCCGCTGCCGAGGGTGTCGTCGAGAATGCGCTCGACCGCGGGCATCGCCCGCAGCTTCGAGCCGCTGTCCAGATGCTCGTCATCGACGACGATGGCGAGACGCACCGGCACGCGCTGCGGCTTCGCGCTCGACGTGGTGTCGGTCGAGGTGCCGGCGCGGACGTAATAGAGGTTGGTGACGTCGGCGTTGCGGCCGTCCAGCTGCACGGCGAAGTCGTCCGGCTTCAAGCCTTCGACCGGTTTTCCTTTCGCGTCGACGACCGTGGCCTCGAGCTCGATGATGTGCACTTCGATGCTGGCGGAAGACTGCGCGGCGACGCGGACGGCAAAGAGTGCCGTCGCCATTGCGACAAGGGGGAGGCGCATGGAGACAGTATTGTCGCAGCGCGCCCGGCGATCTGTTACGTTTCGCAGGATGTCCGGCTTCGACGAGCTGTGGCGATCGGCGGTGCGGTACCGGCACGCGTCCCGCGAGCTGCAGCCGCTGCTGCACGCGGTGTACGACGATCTCGGCGGCGGCGAGCTGGCCGCGCTGCGCGCATCGCTCGAGAACCTGCTCGTCTTTCTCGCCGCGCCGGAAGGACGCACCGACGCGAACTGCTCGACGGTTCATCATTTCTTCAACGAGACCGAATCGCTCTGGCGCCCGCTGCGCGAGGATTTCCGCGACCTCTGCGACGATATGAGCGGCACGCTGCACGACGCCATCTACGCGCCCGACATCGCCCGCACGTTCGAGGCCCTGCCGGAACAACTGTTGGAACGCGTTCGCAGAATTGACACCTAACCAAATGGTCGTCCGTGCGTAAGTACGTACGGAGGACACAATGAGAAAACTCGCCATCGCATTACTCATCCTCGTTGCTTCTGCTTCGTACGGGGAGAAGATGAAGTCGAAGACGAAGGAGAAGCGATTCGAGCCCGTGGCGAAGACGGCCGCCGCATACGCCGGCAGCTATCGCGGTCCGAGCGAGTCGTACGGCCTCGTCCTCGAAATGCACAACGGACAACTGAGCGGCACCTACGTCGAGCACGGCCGCATCGCCATCCTCGGTCCGATCGAAATCACGGGCTCCGATTTCACGACGACCGCGAGCTTCGACGACGGCAGCTGGCGCACGCTCGAAGGCAGCTTCGCCAACCGCGTCCTCAACGGCGCCCGCGCCTTCGGCGTCCGCGTGCACGACGTGCCGGTGGAGGGGTTCGGGGCGATCGACACGTTTTTCGAAGAGGTGCGGTGAGGGGATAGGACGCTGTAGGACGAATAGGACGTATAGGACCTATAAGTCCTAGAAGTCCTATTCGTCCTATCCGTCCTATTCAAGGTTGTGGCGGGCTTGGGCACTGCGGACTGCTGCCCGAGCCGCTCGTCCCGCCCGTGGGCCGCGACTGTGTGTCGATGAACGCCGCGAGATCCCACGATTCCTGGGCCGTGAGCTCGCCGCCGGAGCCGAAGGGCATGTTGGCGTGGACGAATTCGGCGATCGTCACTTGCTTGGCCATCCCCGCGTGCGTGTTGAACGAGCGGTCGCCCCATAACGCGGGGCGATAGTACGTGCCGCTCTCGTAGCGGCCCTGGCCGTCGGCGCCGTGGCAGAAGGCGCATTTCTGCTGGAAGATCGCTTTGCCGGACGTCGCGTCGCCGGTCAGCGTTGTGATCTTCGGGAAGCCGCAGGGCGCCGCGGTTTTCGGATGCTCCTGGTTCCACTTCTTCGTCAGGTCGTCGATGTACTCGACGAGGGCCATCATGTCGGCGTTGCGCCCGCAGGCGTCGTCGCTGCCGCAGATGGCCTTGCCGTTCATGCTGTTCTCGAAGCACTGATTGATGCGCGCGAACAGCTTCGGGCGCGGCGAATAACGGTCGGACGAACCGACCCACCACGCCGCGCGCATGTTCGTGCCGGCGTCGAGGTGACAGCTCCCGCAATGCAGCTTCGACATGACGAACGGCGGAGTGACCATCTCGTACGTGTTGAGCGTGAGCTCTTTCGCGCGCTTCACGCCGAACGATTTCGGATGCAGCGGTACGAACGGCGGGAGCGGCTTCAGCGTCGGCTTGGCGTTGTTCAGCGTGAACGTGAAATCCGAGGAGACAAAGCTCGTCTGCCGCACCGTGCGCGCCATGGCGTGACAGCCCATGCACGACGACGTCGGCTGGATGAAGGTCTCCAGCGTCGTGTTCGCGAGCAGCGGCGGCGTGACCGTGAAGACCGTCGGCGGCGTGCCGGACGACGTCGGCCACTGCGTGGCAACGAGGAAGTAGTTGTTGAGCGGAGCGGACAGCTTCGCCTCGTACTGTTGATTCAACGCGATGACTTCGGCAGTCAACGGCACGACGCGTACGACTTGATTGCGCACGCCCGGGAACGTTTGCCGATTGACCGTGCAGTCGGTGCACGCGGGATCGAAGAAGGAAGGATGCGTTCCGTCGACGTTGTCCTTCTGCTCGAACGTCGACCAAAGCCACTGCGGCGCGCTCTTGGTCTTGTGCATGATGTGGAATCCGACCAGGCCCATCGTCCGCCGCACGCAGTGCTCCAGCTTCTTGTCGCACACGTCCGCGCGGGTGGAGATGTACTGCGGCACCTCGTCCGCCTCGAGTTCGCGCCAGGCCGCCTTGATCAGCATCGAGCCGTCGGGGAAATCGATCGTCTTCGCCTTCGCCTGCTGGTGGCTGTCGTACAGCTTGTTCCGCACGACGTACTCGAACGCCGGGCGATTCATCCGGATCTCGAAGCGCACGGCCTTGCGGTTCCGGTCCGTCAGCGTGATCGGCAGCGTGCCGTCCGCACCTGTCGGCTGGATGACGTCATCGAGAACGTCGTCGACTTTTTCGGTACGGAACAGGATCTTGCGCCCGGGCGAGTCGTTCCACGGCAGCGGCTTGCGGCCGTCGGGGAGATACACCTGCGAGGTTTCCTTCCACGTCTCCCACACGCGCAGGCCGGAAGGAAGCTTCTTGTTGAGCGTTAGGAACGTTTCCCACGAGGAGACGTCGACGCCGGCGGCCTGAAGGCCGCCGCTCCACAGGATGAGCGCGAGACACGCGACCGCGCGCATCACGACATCCAGTTCACGCCCGCTTCTTTGTTCCACTTCGTCGTCATCTTCTTCGACTTCGTCCAGAAGTCGATCGAGCCGCGGCCGGTGATGTCGCCGGTGCCGAATTTCGATTCGTTCCAGCCGCCGAAGCCGAACGGCTCGCGCGGCACCGGCACGCCGACGTTGACGCCGACCATGCCGGCGCTGGCGCGCTCCATGACGTACCGCGCCGCGGCGCCGCTTTCGGTGAACACCGACGCGGCGTTGCCGTACGGCGAGCGATGCTCGACCGCAAGCGCTTCATCGATGTCTTTCGCGCGCACGATGACCATCACCGGGCCGAAGATTTCTTCCTGCGCGATGCGCATGTCGGGCGTGACGTAGTCGATGAGCGTCGGTCCGACGTAGTAGCCGTCTTCTTTGCCCGGCACGGTGTAGCCGCGTCCATCGACGAGCACTTTGGCGCCCGCATCGACGGCCTCGGAGATGTAGCGCTCGATGCGCTCTTTCGCCGTCTTCGAGATCACGGGGCCGAGGTGCGTGCCCGGGACCATCGCGCGGACGATGCCGGCCATGCGGTCGATGATGTGATCGGTCGTGCCGACGGCGACCATCACCGACGCGGCCATGCAGCGCTGTCCCGCGCAACCCGACATCGACGCAACGACGTTGGAGGAAGTCATGTCCGGCTGCGCGTCGGGCATGACGATCAGATGATTCTTCGCGCCGCCGAGGGCCAGGACGCGCTTGAGATTCTGCGAGCCGCGGCGATAGACGATCTTCGCGACGTGCGTCGAGCCGACGAAGCTGATGGCCTCGATGTCGGGATGATCGCAGATCGCTTCGACGGTCGCCTGTCCGCCGTGCACGATGTTGAGGATGCCGTCGGGCAGACCCGCTTCCTTGAGCAGCTCGGCGAGGCGGCCGGCGCTCAGCGGCACTTGTTCCGAGGGCTTGAGGATCATGGCGTTGCCGAGCGCGATCGCGTTCGGGATCGTCCAGTTCGGAACCATGTTGGGAAAATTGAACGGCGCGATCGAGGCCACCACGCCGACCGGATAGCGCTCCACGCGGCACTCCACGCAGCGCGACACTTCCAGCACTTCGCCCGGAATGATCTGCGGCAGCGAGCAGGCGAACTCGCACAGCTCCGCGGACTTGAGCACTTCCGCTTCCGCTTCATTGCGGATCTTTCCGTTCTCCTCGGAGACGAGCGCGCCGAGCTCGGTGATGTTTTTCTCGAGCAGCGCCTTGTAGCGATAGAAGACCTGCACGCGCTCCTTGATGGGCACC
>DATFHJ010000315.1:0-11189 GCA_035248585.1 Thermoanaerobaculia bacterium | reverse complement strand
TTGTCGAACATGACGCCCGCGGCGTAGTCGATCACGTCGTCGGCCTTCTTGCGGCCCGCGCCGAGGTCGACCGTGAACATGCCGGCCTGATACGTGTCCATGTGCGTGATGAAGCCGCTTTGCGGCGCTTTCACTTCGATGGTCGTTTGCGGCTGCGGCAGCAGCGCGTAGTCGTCGACGATCGCCGGATCGCCGCCTTGCGCGGCGATCCACTTGCGCGTCTGCTCGAGCGCGCTGCCGTTCGCGATCGCGTCGTCGAGTGCCTGGTTCGCGGACGCATCGTCGAAGCGGCCCGACATCACCAGGATGCGCACCGCCTGCGCGCGCGTCACTTCCATCACGTCCGCTGGACCGTTGCCTTTAATGCAGTCGATCGTTTCGATGATCTCGTTCGCGTTGCCCGCCGCAATGCCTAACGGCCGGTCCATGTCCGTGATCAGCGCCTCGACGCGAGTGCCCGAGCCCGCGGCGGCGGCGATGAGGCTCTGCGCGAGTGCCTTCGAGTCCTGGTAGTTGCGCATGAACGCGCCGCTGCCCGTCTTCACGTCGAGGATCAGCGCCGACGCGCCCATGGCCAGCTTCTTCGACATGATCGAGGCGGTGATGAGCGGCAGCGACTCGACCGTACCGGTCACGTCGCGCAGCGCGTAGATTTTCTTGTCCGCGGGCGCGATGCCTTCGGTCGAGGTGGAGATGACGCAGCCGGCGTCGGCGATCGCGCGCTCGAAGTGCTCGCGCGAGAGACGCGCGTTGAAGCCGGGGATGGCCTCGAGCTTGTCGAGCGTGCCGCCGGTGTGGCCGAGGCCGCGGCCGGAGAGCATGCCGATCTTGATCCCGCACGCGGCGACCCACGGCGAGAGGACGAGCGAGACTTTGTCGCCGACACCGCCGGTCGAGTGCTTGTCGGCGATGAAGTCGTAGCTGTCGCGCAGGTGCCACTGCTCGCCCGAGCGCAGCATCGACTGCGTCAGCGTGGCCATCTCCGCCGCGGTCATGCCGTTGATGGCGATGGCCATCAAAAGCGCCGACATCTGATACTCGGGGATCGCGGCGCGGGTGAACCCGTCGACGAAGAATTCGATCTCGCGCGTCTCCAGCGGCCCGCCGCGGCGCTTCTTGTTGAGCAGCTCGTACACGGAATAGTCAGCCATAGTGCGCGGTAGCATAGCCCACGAATGAGGGCAGTCATCCTTCTCAGCGGCGGTCTCGACTCCGCCACCGTGTTAGCGATCGCAAAACATCAGCAGCGCGAATGCCTGGCTCTTTCGATTGTGTACGGCCAGCGGCACCGCGTGGAGCTCGAGGCGGCGAAGCGCGTCGCCGAGTCGATGGGCGTCGACGAGCACGTGGTGCTGCCGCTCGATCTGCGCGTGTTCGGCGCGAGCGCGCTCACTGACGACTCCATCGACGTTCCGAAGGATCGTGGAGCGGCGGGCTTCAGCCCGCCGAATCAGACCGGCGGGCTGAAGCCCGCCGCTCCACAAGTCTCGTCGGAGATCCCCGTCACCTACGTCCCCGCACGCAACACGATCTTCCTTTCGCTCGCCCTCGGATACGCGGAAGCGCGCGACGCGAAGGAGATCTGGATCGGCGTGAACGCGCTCGACTTCAGCGGCTACCCCGACTGCCGGCCGGAGTTCATCGACGCATTCCAGGACGTGATGTGGAAAGGCACGCGCAGCGGCGTCGAGCATCACGAGCCGCGTCTTGTCGCGCCGCTGCTGCACATGACCAAGGCCGACATCATCCGCAAAGGCCGCGAGCTCGGCGTCGACTACGCGATCACGCACTCGTGCTACGACCCGGACGCCGCGGGACGCGCGTGCGGCCACTGCGACTCGTGCATTTTGCGGAGGAAGGGATTCGAAGAGGCGGGCGTTGCAGACCCGACGAACTATGCGGGTGACTGAGATCTTCTATTCGATCCAGGGCGAGTCGTCGCACGCGGGACGGCCGTGCACGTTCGTCCGCCTCACCGGCTGCAATCTCCGCTGCGTCTGGTGCGACTCGGAGTACACGTTCAGCGGCGGCGAGCGGATGTCGATCGACGAAATCCTCGGCCGCGTGAAGAGCTACGGATGCAAGCTCGTCGAGGTCACGGGCGGCGAGCCGCTGGCGCAGAACGAGTCGTTCGAGCTGATCAAGCGCCTCTGCGACGAGGGATTCGAAGTGCTGATCGAGACCTCGGGATCGATCGACATCACGCCGGTCGATCCGCGCGCGAAGATCATTCTCGACATCAAATGCCCCGCCTCGGGCGAGGTGTCGAAGAACCGGTGGGAAAACATTGACGCACTGGACCCGCACGATGAAATCAAGTTCGTGATCGCCGATCGCGACGACTACGAATGGGCGAAGCAGGTGATCGAAGAGCGGAAGCTCGACCGCTGGACCGTGCTCTTCTCGCCGGTCTGGGGCACCATGGACATGAAAGCGCTCGCGGAATGGATGCTCGCCGACCACGTGCCGGCGCGCTTTCAGACGCAGTTGCACAAACACATCTGGGGCGGAGACGCGCGCGGCGTATGAAGAAACCAACGCTCGATCACATCGGCATCGCCGTTCGCTCGCTCGACGCGGCAAAAATCTACGAGGCCCTCGGCCTGACGATCGAGCATGTCGAAATCGTCGAGACGCAGAAAGTAAAGACGGCGTTTCTCTCCGTCGGCGACTCGAGTCTCGAGCTGCTCGAGCCGACGGACGAAAGCTCGACGATCGCGAAGTTCATCGAGAAGCGCGGCGAAGGCATCCATCACATCTGCCTGCGCGTCGACGATCTCGACGCCGAGCTCGTACGGCTCAAGGAACAGGGCTTTCGCCTGATCAACGAGAGCGGCGTGCCGGGCGCGCACGGGTGCCGCGTGGCGTTTCTGCATCCGGCCGCGGGAAACGGCGTGCTGATTGAATTGAGCGAAAAGCATGATTGAAGGGTTCGACCCGCAGTCGCTGGTGATCGTCAACCTCGTCAATCCGAAGGAGAAGTTTTTCGGCGTGCTGCGGTCGCTCTCGGCGGCCGGGGTGACGATGCGGGCGATCAACCTCGACTCGTTCGACGATTGGATCCGCCAGATCGCGCGCGGCGAGGAGGACGACATCGTGATGATCACGATGTTCGTGCCGCTGTTCCGCGTGGAGCGGATCTTCCTCGATGAGCCGGCGGGCGCGATCCGGGCGTATGGGCAGCGCTTCGAGGATGTGGTCGGCATGACGGTCGCGCAGTACCTCGGCGACACCGGCGCGGCGCGCTCCGTATAACCTTGCCTATAATGCGCGCCCGATAACGTTTTGGAGGAAGTTCCCTTGTCAACCAGGATTCGAATCATGCTCGCCGCGCTCGCCGCCGCGATGCTCGTTTTCATCGCCTGCAAAGGAGAGGAGGAGTACACCGAGCCCGAGGCCTTCAGCTTCGTGGTGTATCCCTCGTCGACCTACCTCGGCCAGCTGACGGAGACGCGGAAAAACGCGCTCAAGGTCCTGATCCCGAACCAGGAGCCGCCGCCGATGGCCATCTACGACACCGACGCGCCGATCGAGCGGGTGGCGGAGTTTTACTCGAAGGAGTACGGCTACAACGGTGTGGCGCCGGACCAGACGAACAACCTCAGCGCGGCGAAGCCGCCGGCGTTCTATCGCACCGGCGACCTGCAGACGGACACGAAGGCGATCGAAGAGGTGATCAAGAAACTGAGCCTGCCCACGGACATTTCGAAGGCGCAGGGACTGTACAAGGCGGCCGAGATCCAGGGGCGGCCGAACCGGCCGAGCGTGGTCGTGCAGCGGCCGTACTTCAACGTGCTGACATCGCAGGTGGTCGATCGCACGCTGATCCTGATGTCGCGGTGATGTTGCAGTTTATCCCGCGCGAAGACGCGGGATCTCCGGTGCGGCCGCGCCGATCGTGCCTGTGGCATGTCACGCGCGGTGCCACCGGAGATGCCGCGTCTGCGCGCGGCATAAACTGAGAACGTCATGAACCGCGAGATCCTCATCGTCGGTCTCGGCCTGATCGGCGGCTCCGCCGGCATCGCGCTGCGCCGGCGCGGCTGGCGCGTCCGATACGTTGATCCGCACGTCAACATTGACGAGGCTCGTCAATGCGAGGCAGCGGACGAGCGCGCGGAGCGGATCGACGGCGATTTCGTGCTGCTCGCGACGAGCGTGGACGTCGCCCTCGACGCGCTGCGCGAGCTGCGCAGCGGACTCGTGACGTCGGTCTGCAGCGTGATGGCGCCGCTGCGCGCGGCGGCGCGGACGGAGTTCGTGGCCGGACATCCGATGGCGGGCTCGGAACAGAGCGGCCTCGCGTCCGCGGACGGCGCGCTGTTCGAAGGGAAGCCGTGGTTTCTCGACGCGCGCCATGAAGCCGTCGAGCAGCTCGCTCGCGACTGCGGCGCGAACATAGAAGTCGTGGACGCCGAGGAGCACGATCGCGCGGTCGCGCTCACGAGCCATCTGCCGCAAATCCTCTCCACCGCGCTCGCGGCGTACCTCGGCGAGCACGAAGACGCGCTGCGCTTCGCCGGCAGCGGCTTGCAGACATTCCTCCGCCTCGCGGGCAGCGACGCGTCCGTGTGGAAGTCGATCCTCGACACCAACCGCGCGAACATCGCGCCGCACGCGGAGGAGCTGGCGCGCGGGGTGCGCGAGCTCCTGGAAGGCGATCCGAGCGAAGCGTTCGAGCGCGCGCAGCGGCTCTGGCGGAAACTGTGAACCCGACGTGGTTGTACGTCGGCGCGCTGTACGCGCTCGTGACGTGGCGCGTGCTTCCGCGTCGCGTCGCGCTGCTGTTCTACGCGCTCACGCTGGCGTTTCTCTTCCGGCCGATGACCGGCCCGTACAACAACGTCGCGCCGGACGTGCTGAAGCTGATGCCGCCGTGGCAGGTCGCGGGATTCGACAAGTACGCGGTCTCGAACTTCGAGCTGCAGGACGTGATGTTCGAGCTGGCGCCGTGGGCGGAGCAGGCGCGGATGCAATGGCGCGCGGGGCGCGTGCCGCTGTGGAACGACCTCGCCGGCTGCGGCATGCCGCTCCTCGCGAACATGCAGAGCGCCGCACTCTCGCCGCTGCGCCTCCTCGCGCTGCCGCTGCCGCTGGCCTACGCCCTCACCGCCGAGGCGGCGATGAAAATCCTCATCGCCCTCACGTTCACCTTTCTCTACTGCCGGCGCCGCTACGACCTCGTGCCGAGCCTCATCGGCGCCATCTCGTTCGGCTTCGGAACGTTCGTTCTGAGCTGGCTGCACTACCCGATCGGCGCGACCGGCGCGTTTCTGCCGGCGGTGCTCTACGCGATTGATCTGCTCGCCGAGAAACGCGGCTTCCTCCTCGCCGCGGCAATGGGCCCGCTGCTGTTGTCGCAGGGACATCCTGAATCCGTCGCGCACATCGCGTTCATCGCCACGGCGTACGCGCTCGTCACTGCACCGCACACGTGGAAACGCCTGATCGCTGCCGCGATCACGTCGGCGCTGCTGTCCGCGCCGATCCTGCTGCCGTTCCTCGAGGCGATGCCGCACACGATGCGCTACCAGGAATTGGAGAAGGAGTCGCATGCCGACGCGACGGCGTTCTCCGATTTCAAGTCGCTCGCGCTGCTCGTGCATCCGCGCATTTACGGCGAGCATCCCGATTCGAATTTCTGGGGACCGGCCGTCACCGAGGCCGTGTCGGGCTTCTGCGGCATCCTCGGCATCGCCGGATTCTTCGGATTGCTCCTGCGGCGACCATCCAGGCACGAGGCGTTTTATCTGATTGCGACCGTCGTGCTGTTCCTCTGGCTCGCCGACGTCCCGATCATCAGCGCCCCGATGCGCGCGCTGTTCTCGATGGCGCTCAACGCGCGGCTGCGATTGCCGTTCTCGTTCTTCCTCGCCGTGCAAGCCGCCGCGCTCGTGCATCACAAGAAGACGATGATCCCCGGCGTCCTCGGCGCGTCCGCCGTGATTGCGTTCGTCTTCCTCCGCACGAACTTTCCCTCCCCCGCCGACCGCCAGTTCGCGCTCCTCACCCTCTGTCCTACCCTCGTCGTACTCGTCCTATCCGTCCTCTCCCGTCCTAAAGCAATCCTCATCGCCGTCTACCTCGAGCTCTTCCTGACCTCCATCGCCTGGAACCCCGTCCAGCGCGGCACCAACCTCTACCCCCGCACGCCGCTGCTCGAAGCGCTGCTAAAGTTGCAAACGAACCAGCCCTACCGCATCGCCGCCATCGGCCCGCCTCTCTTCCCGAACACGAACGCGATCTTCAACCTCGCCGACGTGCGCGTGCACGATCCGATGGCGAACGGCCGCTACCTGCACCTGCTTCGCACGACGCGCGACTGGGATCCGAAGGCGTATTACGAGAAGTGGAACGATCCCGACTCCGCGCTCCTGGACTCGCTCAACGTGCGCTGGCTGCTGACGGAGCCGCGCGTCGAGCTCGCGCGCTACCGGCTCGTCTACGACGGCGCGGACGGGCGGGTCTACGAGAACCCGCGCGCGCTGCCGCGCTTCTACGGCGGAACCACGACGATCACGGCGTGGCGCGGCGACGCCTACGACCTGCGTGTCGACGCTCCTCACCCGACGCAAATCGCCAGCAGCATCGCCTTCTGGCCGGGCTGGCGCATCCTGTACAACGGCCGCGCGCTGCGGCCGCAACGCGTCAACGGCGCGTTCCTCGGCTTCACGATTCCGGCGGGCAGCGGCGTCGTGCGCGTGCGCTACGTGCCGTTTTCGTTCTGGGGCGGCGCGCTCATTTCATTGTTGACCATCGCTGTCCTCGCTATCATCCGCCGCCGTGTTTAACCCGACCTGGATCTTCGTCGCCGTCGTGTACGCGGCCGCGGTCTGGCTTGCGCGACGTGCAAGCGTCGAGATCCCGCTGCGGGTCGCGGTCTTCTTCTACGCGATCGTCTTCGTCTTCCTCTACCTGCCGCTGACGCAGGACTACGTCAACCTGCCGGTCGATTTCCTTTCCACGCTGCCGCCGTGGGCGCACATGACGCGCTTCCACGGCTCGGCCAATCTGTTCATGAACGACATCGTCCTGCAGATCGTGCCGTGGGCGAACCAGGTGCGCGAGGCGTGGCGTTCGTTCGAGCCGCCGCTGTGGAACCAGCTCTCCGGCGCCGGCTATCCGCTGCTCGGCAACCCGCAAACGTCCGCGCTCTCGCCGCTGCGCATCCTCGCGCTGCCGCTGTCGCTCGGCCACGCCATGACCGCCGAGGCGGCGATGAAGCTGCTCATCGCCCTCACATTCACGTATCTCTTCTGCCGCCGGCGCGGCTACTCGGAGCTGGCCAGCAGCATCGGCGCCGTCGCCTTCGGCTTCTCGACATTCCTCATTGTGTGGCTGCACTTCCCGCTCGTGACCTCGGCGTGCATGCTGCCGGCCGTTCTCTACGCGGTCGATCTTCTCGCCGAGCGCGTGACCTATCGCCGCTTCGTCTTCGCCGCGATCGTGTGGGCGGTGCTGCTGTTCGGAGGACATCCCGAGACCGCGGCGCACACGTTTTTCCTCGCGGGGCTTTACGCGATCTGGAGCGCGCGGCGCAGTCGATTCCTGCTGGCGTTCCTCGGCGCCTGCGCCGTCGCGGCCTTGATCGCGGCGCCGCTCCTCGGCCCGTTCGCGGAAGCGCTGACGAAGTCGAAGCGGTACCAGGAACTGCAGGCGCATCCGCCCGGAGTCGAGGTGCCGTTTTCGGACTGGCCGTCGTTCATCGCCACGCTGCAGCCGCACTTTTACGGCGAGATTCCGAAAGAGCCGTCGTGGAGCACGGCGGCGCATCCCGAGTCCATCACCGGCTTCGCCGGCTTCCTCGGCGTCGCGGCGTGGTTCGCATTGCTCGCCAACGTCATCGCCACGCGCTCGTGGCGCTCGCGCGAGATGCTGTTCGTGGTGGCGACACTGCTCGTGCTCGCGATCGTCATGTCGTGGCCCGGCTTCCGCGAGCTGTTCCATCTCATCTTCCGCCTCGCCGCGAACGCGCGCCTGCGATTGCTGCTGGCCATGCTGTTCGCAATTCAGACCGCGGCGCTGGTCGATCTCATCGAGCGGCGCAAACGCGCGGCGGTGCTCATCGGCATCGCCTGCGCCGCCGCGGTGCTGCTCACGTTCTTACTGCGCACCGATTTCGCGAACGCGTATCGCCGCGAGACGGCGATCCTCGCGCTGATGCCGAGCGTGATCGCGTTGCTCGTGGCCATGGCCGCGGTGCTGGTGAAACGGAAGCACGTCGCGCTGATGCTGCTCCTCGTCGCCGTGATCGCGGAGCTATGGACCGTCGGCCACGACTGGAACCCGACGCTCGATGCGAAGTGGATGTATCCGAAGACGCCAATCCTCGAGAAGATGGACGAGCTGCTGGCGAAGAATCCCGGGCGCATGGTCGGCGCCGGGCCGGCGTTTTTCCCGAACCTCAACGGCGTGTACGGATACGAAGACGTCCGCCCGCACGATCCGATGGCGTACGGGCGCTACATCGGATTCCTGTCGCTGACGACGAATTACGACGCCGAGGACTACTTCGCGCGGTGGACCGACTACGACACGCGCGTGCTCGACTTCCTCAACGTCCGCTACGTGATGACGCCGTGGATGGGCAACCTGCCGGCGCCGCGCTACACGATGCTGTACGACGGCCGCGACGGCCGCATCTTTCAGAACAACGACGCCCTGCCGCGCTTTTTCCCCGTGCGCAACGTGATCATCGATTTCAACGACACCACGTACTACCAGCGCCTCGGCCAGATGCAGGAGTGGCGCGAGACCGCGCTGCTCGACAAGCTCGATCTCGAAAACCAGCAGATGCACGACGACTTCTTCCACCCCCGGCCGGTCAGCGCCCCGCTCGCGACCTCGGAGATCGTCGAGGCGAAGCCGACCAGCTACCGCCTGCACGTCAAAGCCCCGCGCTACTCCCTCATCGTCAGCAGCATCCCCTGGTGGCCGGGCTGGAAAGTCGAGCGCAACGGCGCGCGGGTCGAGCCGATCCGCGTCAACGGCACCTTCCTCGGCTTCGCCGTCCCGCCCGGCGAGCTGGACGTGCACGTCTGGTACGACCCGTGGACGTTTCGGTATGGGCTGATCTTGTCGGGGCTGACGATCGCGGCGTTGATTGTCCTAGGACGTCGTACGACGTCATAGGACGTCCTACGACGTCCTACCGGAACTTCCGGTTCAGCCGCTCTCGCGCCACGTTATCCACCCGCGTCAACAGCGGACTGAGAACTTCGCGCTGCTTTTCGATCAGCTGGGCGATGCCGCTCTTCGCTAGCACGAGCATGGCGTGCATTTCGTCCTCGCTGAAGCTCGCGTTCTCCGCCGTGCCCTGGATCTCGACGAACTTGCCTTTGTCGGTGGCGACGATGTTCATGTCGGTGCCGGCTTTGGAGTCCTCTTCGTAATTGAGATCGAGGAGCGGCGTGCCGCCTAACATGCCGACCGAGATCGCGGCAACGAAGTCGACCACGGGCCAACTGGCCATCTGGCCGTCGACGTAGAGGCGGCCTAACGCAAGGACGAGGGCGACGTAGGAACCGGTGATCGACGCGGTGCGCGTACCGCCGTCCGCTTGAATGACGTCGCAGTCGAGCCAGACGGTGCGCTCGCCCATCAGCTCGGGATTCACCGCGGCGCGGAGGGCGCGGCCGATCAGGCGCTGGATCTCCATCGTCCGCCCGCCCTGCTTCCCCTTCGCCGCCTCGCGCTCCGTGCGGTCCGTCGTCGCGCGCGGGAGCATTCCGTACTCCGCCGTCACCCAACCGCGCCCGCTGCGATAGAGGAACGGCGGCACTTTCTCCTGCACCGACGCCGTGCAGACCACGCGTGTGTCGCCGACTTCGATCAACACCGAGCCTTCCGCGTGCTTGATGAAATTCGGGCGGAACGTCACCGGGCGCAGCTGGTCGGGCGTGCGTCCGTCGTTGCGCGGCTTGCCGTTCATGCCGTCACCCGCTCTGCCGTCACCCGCTCTTCGAGGCTCGAGCCCTTTGGCACCACCACGATCCCGGAGTCCGTCACCGTGAAGCGCTGGCGGTCCTGCTCGAGGTCATAGCCGATCGTCGTGCCGGGCGGAATCTTCACGCCCTTGTCGATGATGGCGCGGCGGATCTTCGAGTGCCGCCCGACGTCGACGCCGTCCATCAGGATCGACTCGTCGACGTCCGCATACGAGTTGATGCGCACGCGCGAATGCAGCACGCAGCGATTGATCGTGCCGCCGGAGATGATCGAGCCGTCGGAGACGAGCGAGTCGGTGGCGATGCCGACGCGCTGCGAGCGCGAGTCGGCGAACACGAACTTCGCCGGCGGCCAGTGATTCGGCGCCGAGACGAGCGGCCAGTGTGGGTTGTACAGATTGAAGAGCGGCGTCACGGCGACGAGATCGAGCGCCGCCGCGAAGTACGAGTCGATCGTGCCGACGTCGCGCCAGTAGCCCTTGTTGTGATCGTCCTCACCCGGGACCACGTTCTTGCCGAAGTCGTACGCGTGCACCTTCATCCGCGGATACATCTCCGGGATGATCTCCTTGCCGAAGTCGACGCCGGAGTTCCGCAGCGCGTTGCGCTGCAGGACGTCGATCATCACGCTGGACTTGAAGATGTAGTTGCCCATCGAGGCCAGGATCATGTCCGGACGGCCGGGAATCGTCTTCGCGCCTTCCTTCGGCTTCTCCACGAATCCCGTGACGCGGAAATCGTCATCGACTTCGACGACGCCGAATTGATGCGCTTCTTCCACCGGCACCGGAATCGTGGCGATGGTGAGATCGGCGTCGGTGGTGATGTGCTCCTGCAGCATCTGATTCACATCCATCTTGTAGATGTGATCGCCGCCGAACACGCAGACGTACTCCGGCTCTTCGTCGAAGATCAGCTCGAGGTTCTGAAACACCGCGTCGGCCGTGCCGCGAAACCAGAACGGACCCTTGCGCATCTGCGCCGGCACGACGTCGACGTACTGGCCGATCTCCGGCACGAGCCGCCACGTGCGGGTGATGTGCTCGATGAGCGAGTTCGATTTGAACTGCGTGAGGACTTTGATCTTGAAAAAGCCGGAGTTGATGAAGTTGTTGATGACGAAGTCGATGATGCGATAGCGGCCGCCGAACGGCACGGCCGGCTTCGCGCGATCGCGCGTCAACGGAAACAGCCGCTCGCCCATCCCGCCGGCGAGGATCATCGTGAGGACATTTCTTCGCG
>DATFHJ010000314.1:0-9256 GCA_035248585.1 Thermoanaerobaculia bacterium | reverse complement strand
GCGGCCACGGGCAGCTCTACTGCGCGAACTGGTACGCCGACTTCCCCGACTCGGACAACTTCTTCTACATCTTCTTCCACGCCGACGCGACGTCGATCCGCGGCCTGTACTATCACCGTCCCGACGTCGACGCGAAGATCGTCGAGGCCCGGCGGTCGAACGACATCGACACGCGCGCGTCGATCTATCGCGGCCTGAACGAGCTGGTGGTGAAGGAAGCGCCGCTCGCGCCGCTGTTCCACGAGCGGCTGTTCGTGCTGCACAAGCCCGAGGTCCGCGGCGTGCGGACGTCGCTCGTGCCGCCGCCGGTGCGCTATCACGACGTGTGGCGTGAACAGGATTAGGCTGCAGGTTCACGCGGCCTGTTTCACGGTCGCGCTGCTCTTCTCCATCAACTACATCCTCGCCAAGCTGGGCATGCGCGAGTTCGCGCCGCTCTCGTTCGCGTGGCTCCGCATCGCCGCCGGTGCGATCCTGCTCGGAATCGTCGTGCGCAACGACGCGCCGCTCGCGCGCGACGACGTGCGGCGCGTCTTCGTCTGGGCGATCCTCGGCGTGGCCATCAACGCGACACTGTTCCTCGTCGGCCTCTCGCTGACGACCGTCGCCGTCTCGGCGGTGCTCATCACCGCGATCCCCGTGTTCACGCTCGCACTCGCGATCGCCCTCGGCGTCGAGCGCGCCTCGGCGATGCGCGTCTTCGGCATCGCCCTCGCCGCCGCCGGCGCGCTGCTCGTCGTCGGCGGCGAGAGCCTCCACGGCTCGCGCAACTCGTTCATCGGCGCGCTGCTCATCGTGATGAACTGCTTCTCCTACGCCCTCTACCTCGTCCTCTCGAAGCCGCACATGGCGCGGCTGTCCCCGAGACGCGTCGTGGCGCGGATGTTCGCCGTCGGGAGCATTTTATTGCTCCCGGTCTGTGCATACTCTTTGTGGCACGAGCCATGGTCGCGGATCTCGCCGCGTGCCTGGCTCGTCCTCGCCATCGTCGTCATCGGACCGACCGTCATCGCCTATCTGTTGCAGGCATGGGCCTTACGCCATGCCGACAGCTCCGCCGTCGCCGCGTACACGTACGTCCAGCCTGTGCTGGCCTCGTTCCTCGGCGCGATCTTCCTCGGAGAGCCGGTCCGTGGAATCGTCGTGCTCGCCGCGATCATGATTTTCGCGGGGGTCTGGCTGGCGGGACGGGTTTAGGATGTAAACGAAACCGATGTTCGGCCGTCGAACTCTCGTGAGAAGCAGCAACGTGGCAGCGTTCCGATTGAACGACCCGCACGAGGGGCCGACCGACCACGAGTTGATCGACCGGACTCTTTCCGGCGACGGCAATGCGTTCGGGATGCTGGTAGGGCGGTTCCAGCGCAAGATTTACCGCGTGGCGTATGCGATCGTGCGCGATGACTCCGAGGCCGATGTCGTCACGCAGGACACCTTCGTGCAGGCCTACACGCACCTGGCGCGGTTCCAGGGGCGCTCGGAGCTGGAGACGTGGCTGACGCGGATCGCGATCAACCGCTCGCGCGACTCCCTGCGCCGCCGCCGCTTCCTGAGCCTCTTCACGCGCGACGAGGAAGAGGGCGAGACGATGATCGAGCCGGTCGACGACCGTCCCGATCCGGAGCGCCAGATCATGTCGACGCAGCTCCGCACGGCCATTCAGAAAGCGGAGCGCCAGCTTTCGGCGCAGCAGAAGACGATTTTCCGCCTGCGCCACTACGAGAATCTTTCGCTCGAGGAGATCGCCGATCACCTCGGGCTGCGCGCGGGCACGGTCCGCGCTCATCTGTTCCGCGCCATCCACAAGGTACGCAGAGAGCTTGCGGCATGGCGATCCCAGGGAGGTAGCGATGAAGCAGCACTACAGTGAAGCCGATCTGCTCGAGACGTACTACACGCAGCCCGGCGACTCGATGCCGGTGATGATGCACCTCGCGGAGTGCGGCGAGTGCGCGTCGCGCTACGAGCGGCTGGAGAAAAAAGTGCGCGGTCTCGCCGCGTGCGAACACGACCAGCCGGAGACCTTCTGGGCCCGGCAACGCATCTCGATCATGCGCCGCGTCGAAGGGCAGCGCCGCACGCCGGTGATGCGCTACGCGGCCGCGGCGATGCTGGTCGCTGTTCTCGGCGGGGTCGTCACGTGGAAGGCAGTCGACGAGTCGTCCAGTCGTCCAGTCGTCAAGACTGAGACGGCGGCACAGGTACTCGACGACTCGGCGACTCGACGACTCGACGACTCTCCCTGGCAGTCCGATGAGCTGAGTGACTACCAGCCGATCGTCGCGTGGGAGTCGTGGGTCGAGGCCGACACGAAAAACAACGGAGACCGTTCATGACCAGGCGACTGATGCTGGCCGCGACGCTGGTGCTCGCGGCGGCATTCGCGAGCGCGCAGAACCTGCCGCCCGGCAAGTGGTGGCAGCGCCAGGAGATCGTGCGCGAGCTGCAGCTGACGCCGGAGCAGCAGGACAAGCTCGATGAAATTTTCCGCGCCGCGGCGAACGGATTGATCGACGCCAAGGCCGAGGTCGAGAAACTGCAGATCGCCATGCGCAGCGAGATCGACCGGCCGCAGATCCGCCGCGCGGACATCATGCGCATCGCGAAACAGCTGGGCGCCGCGCGCGGAGTACTGTTCGAGCGCGAGATCGCGATGATGCTCGAAATGCACGGCGTGCTCAACGAGCAGCAGTGGAACCGCATGCGCGCGGTCCTCGACCGGCGCGAAGAGTTCCAGCAGCAGCAGCGCCAGCGGCAGATGCAGCGGCGAAAACCGTAAAATCGCGCGGTGCTCGATGTCGCCCTGCGCAACGTCTCGTTCGCGAACATCCTCCGCGACGTCACGCTGACTTTCCCCGCCAGCAAACACACCGCCGTCACCGGACCGCCGGGTGCCGGTGCGTCGACGCTGCTGCGCCTGATCGCCGGCTCGCTCAAGCCATCGAGCGGGCAAATCCTCATCGGCACGCGGGACGTCACGAACGTCAAAGCCTCGCGCCGGCCGTTGCTTTCCGTCACATCGGACATCGACGTGCCGGGGCGCTGGAGCGTGCAGCATGCGCTGATCGCGGCCGTCCGCACGCGCACGCTCGACCGCGAAGACCGTCACCGCGAATACGCGCTCGCGGCCGAAAAGTGGGAGCTCGTACCGCTGCTCGAGCGCCGCATCGACTCGCTCTCCTCCACCGAGCTCGCGCGCGTGCATTTCGCGCGCATCGAGCTGCTCCGCCCGGCGATCGTCGTCGCCGACCGCTGGCTCGAGCGCGGCGGCGACCTCGCGGACATGCTGTACCGCACGATGCGCGTCATCGGCGCGACCGTGATCTCCGCGCCGGCGACGCGAAGAGAGCTCGCGTTCAGCGATCAGCTCGTGGTGCTCGATGCAGGGCGCGTCGTACAAGCCGGCTCCGCCGCGGACGTATTCGCGAATCCCGTCAACGACGCCGCGGCGAGTGCCACTGGCGAGGTCGATGTCATCCCGATCACGATTCGCGGCACAACCGTCGAGTCCGTGATCGGCGCGTGGGAAATGAACGAGCCTCCCTTTCAGGGCAGCGGCGTGGCGCTGGTCCGTCCGTCCGACTTCTCGACGGTGCCGCCGGGCGAAGACTCCGACTTCGTCTTCGGCGTCGAAGAGGCGGGATTCAGCGACGGGCGGTGGATTGCCCATGGCATGCTCAGCGGCGGCGTGACATTGCGCGTCGAGCTGCCTCGGGAGGCCAACGTTCACAAAGGCCGGCTCCTCGCGCTTCGCTACGACCCGTCGCGTTTCCGTCTCCTGCCGCGTGAGCTCGCTCCGTTGCAGCCGACGGTTCCGACCGACGTCGTCCCGCCGTTGAAGGAAACCAGATGACGGCGCGCCATTTGCAGCGCCCGCTGCGTCGACCCACTGCTGTCCACAGGAGTGCCCGAATTTGATCCGAGCGCGCAGAACGCCTTTCAAGCTCCGCAAGCTCCTCGTCATCGATGACGACACGAAGCTCGTCGGCTATTACCGCGAGCTCCTGACGCCGTATGGCTTCGAAGTGCTGGTCGCGCTCGACGGCGAACAGGCCATGCCTCTCGTCGAAAGCAACCCCGACATCATGCTGGTCATCCTCGACCTGTCGATGCCGAAGATGGACGGCCGGCAATGGCTCCGCTGGTTCCGCACCAAGAGCCAGGAGTCGCCCGTCATCGTCATCACCGGCTACAAGCTCGAGCCCGCGGACGAGGAGCTGAAGCCCTCGGTGGTCCTGGAGAAGCCGTTCCACGTCGCGGAGCTGCTCGACCTCGTCGGACTGTTCTGCGGATTGGGAACGCCGATCGCCACGCCGAAAGACGTGACGGCCTGATCACGCCTCGCCGTTGACGGTGAGGTTCAGGAACTCCTTCGTGAGCGGGTCGTACTCGACGCCCCAGAACGCGTTCCCGCCGTCGCAGACCATGATCGAGTGGCGCCGCCAGTAATCCGCTTCGCCGAGGTACGGCGGCATCCCGGCCAGCGACCGGTCGTTCATCGCTTTCAGCTTCACGTACATCTCGTGATTGCTCTGGACGAGCTCTTCCGGGAACGCATTGAGATAGATGTAGCGGCGTCCGTGTTGGACGAAGCCGGTGTACTGGCGGAGAAACGGGATGCTGTCCGAAGGGCGACGGCCCGTCTGCCGGGCGAGGTATGCGGGAAGGCGCCGCTCCAGCTCGCGGATGTCGGCCCGCGTCGGCTCCCAGAACGTGGTCGCTTCCGGCGCGGAGCGGCATTGAGTCAGCAACAACTCGCCTTCCTTACCGGTCAGCAGCGCGGAGCCGCGCGGCACCAGAGACACCACGCTCGTGGTGGCGCTGGAGGCGCAGGCCGCCAGAATGAGCGCCGCGATCAGCTGTGCGGGTACGCGCACGACTCCACCGACTGCAAGTCGAGTTGCATCGAAGCGATGCTCTGCGAGATCTCGATGCGCACCGGCAGGCGGCGCTCATCGGACGTCAGCCACACCTTCACCCCGCCCTCCCACTTCTTGCCGCCCGGCGCGTCGACGATCGCGAACTCCTTCGCCGGCACGCGGCGGCCGTCCATCGTCATCACCTTATCCGGGCCCGGCTGGAAGATCACCGGATACTCCTTGCCGTCGCTGTAGATGGTCGTCTGCATCGGCGCCTTCAGCGTGTGGGCGTTCTGGCGGAGGAAGTAGATGGCGGTGAGGATGTCGCGCGTTTGCTGCGTCTCCGCCGGCAGCTTCTTCACGCGGTTCTCGGTCTCTTCCGTCGTCTGCTTGTGGATGCGCGCGAGGCGCTTGATGTAGTCGAAAATCGTCCGCTCGCTGCGCGCCTTCTTGCCCCACGCGTATGCGTGATACGTCATCATCGTCTTCGTGTCGCGGTCGTCGATCTGCGACTCGTACGCGTAGTACCCGCCCTGTTTGCCGGTGGGTGCCGTGATCAAAAGCTCGCTGTGCACCGCGTGGTCACCGCCGGCGACCGGATAGGTCGTCTTGAAACTGCCGACGCCGCTCGTCGGAAAAACGAGCCCCGCCAGGAAGCGGATGCCGCCCTTGAGGCGCCAGGAATAGCGCAGCTGTTCCACGTTCGTGTGGTTGCACGACGCATCGGCGGCGAACGCCGAAGCGGACACAAGCACGAGCGTGACGGCAGCGAGGGTGCGTCGGATCATCTTCATTTGGACGTCTGCTCAAACAAAAGGTGCCGGATCGATATTCACGGCAGAGCCACCCCCAGTTTATCCCGCGCGAAGACGCGGGATCTTCGGTGCCACCGCGACGAAATTGCCCAACGACGCAAACTGAGCCAATTGCGGCATTCTCGCCTGTGGTGATGTGCCGCCCGGGTATGACCGGTGAGCCCGCGTCTACGCGCGGGATAAACTCCATAAACTACAGAGCCGCGATGGCCGCTTCGACCTCTTCAATGACGTAGTCCGGCGTGGACGAGCCCGCGGTCACGCCGATCACTTCCGCGCCGTCGAGCCACCGCGGCTCGATGTCGTCCGCGCCCTGGATCAGGTACGACGGCTTGTTCTCGCGGCAGATCTCCCAGAGGTGTTTCGTGTTCGCGCTCTTGCGGCCGCCGATGACGAGGATGACGTCGACCTCGGGATCGTGCGCGAGGACGCGCGCCGCATCCTGATTCTCTTTCGTGGCGTAGCAGATCGTGTCGCCGCGATCGACCTGCGCCGCGCGCCGCTCGATCACCCGCACCACGTCCTCGAACTCCTCGGCGTTGAGCGTGGTCTGATAGAAGATCTTGATCTTCCCGTACACGCTCCAGTCGATCGTCTCCGCTTCTTCGATCTTCGAGACGATGTGATACGTCGACGGATCGAGATCGTTCGTGTAGCCGATCACCTCGCGGTGCTTTGGATCGCCGATGAAGACGAGGTGATAGCCGGCGGCGAGCGCCTGCTTCGACTCGCGGTGGATGTCGTAGACGAACTTGCAGGTGGTGTCGAGGATCTGCAGGCCGTGCTCGCGCGCGCGGTCGTGAAAGGACGGCGGGACGCCGTGCGCGGAGAAGACGATCGTCGGTTCCTCGACGGCCGCGATCTCATCGATCGTCCGCACGCCGAGGTTCTCCATCTCCTGGACGACGCGCTCGTTGTGCACGACCTGGCCGAGGATCGCGCCGCGGCCGCCGCCGGCCGCGAAACGCTTCACTTTCAGATCGGCGATGCGGACGCCGCTGCAGAACCCGTACTTGGCTGCTCTCTTCACTTTCATCGTCAATCAGGAACAGACGGGCAAACAATACAATGCCCGCGCGTGTCCACGGACAAACTCTTCACGCCCCGCTTCGCCGCCCTCTGGTTCTTCCAATTCGCCACGTTCTTTGCGGCGTTTCAGTTGTTTCCGGCGATGCCGTTCCACATTCTCGCCCTCGGCGGCACGAAAGCGGCGGCGGGCTCGTTCCTCTTCGTCTACACGCTCTCCAGCGCGTTCGCGGCGCCGGTCATGGGCACGATCGCCGATCACTTCGGCCGCAAGCGCGTCCTCATCGCCGCATCGCTGCTATTCATCGTGTTCTCGCTGCTCTACGCGTTCGTGACCTGGCTGCCGGTGGTGCTGCTGATCGGCGTCGCGCACGGCTCGGTCTGGTCGGGAATCCTCTCCTCCGCCGGCGCGATCATGACGGACTACATTCCCCCGTCGCGCCGTACCGAGGGCCTGGCGTATTGGGGACTCGCGCCGACGGCGGCCATTGCGCTGGCGCCGATGGTCGGATTGAACGTCTATCGCCATGGCTGGATCACGCTCTGCCTCGACCTCGCGGCGATCTCCGCGCTGACGTCGCTCTGGGCGACGCGCTTGCCGGTCGATGTCCAGCATGCAGCTCGCTCGCTGCCGCCTGTCAAAGAGCTGTGGGACTGGGACGTGGTCAAGGCGACACTCTCGCTGGCCGTCACCGCGGTCGGCTACGGCGGCATCACCAGCTACGTTGCCATCCTCTCGAAAGAGCGGCACCTCGAGCCGGAGTCGCTCTTCTTCACGGTGTTCGCGATCGCGACCGTGCTCGTGCGCGTTTTCACATCACGCCTCGGCGATCGTCACGGACCGCGCCTGCTGCTCTATCCCGCGTTCGTGGCCATGCCAATCGCCCTCGCGCTGCTCGCGTTTGCGTACACGTATCTGCAGCTCATCGCCTCCGCGATCCTGTTCGGCCTCGGCCTCGGCGCGGCGTTCCCGGCGTTCATGACGCTGATCGTCGGCGCCACGGACGAGCGCCGCCGCGCGCGCACGTTCGGCAGCGTGATCTGGGCCTTCGATACCGGCATCGGCCTCGGCTCACTCGCCATCGGCGTGATCGGCCAGCGCCTCGGCCTCGGAACCGCGTTCGCGATGTCGGCCGGGCTGAGCTGCCTCGCGATCCCGATTTTTCTCGTGACGACGCGGCGGTTCTTCGTTACGGCCCAATGACGATCTTCGTCGACCGCGGCAATTTGATATCCGCCGACACGCCGCGCTCGAACACGCCGTTGTACCAGTCCGCGTTCTTCGGCACGCCGCCGTGGTCCATCAGATAGCGCCCGAGATTGAAGGCATCTCGTTGCGACATGCGGATGCAGCCGTGCGAGGCGGCGTCGCCGAGTTGCTCCTCGTCGCCCGTGCCGTGCAGGTAAAAGTCCGGCTCCTTGAAGAAGATCTTCACGACTTTCATCGGATTCTTGGGGCTACCCGGCGGCGTCGGTTTCTTTCCTTTCGCCCACTTCTCTTTCGGCGGGACCCAGGCCGGATTCCAGACGATGTGATTGACGCGGAACGTGCCGTGCGGCGTCGGATGCTTCTTCGTGCCGACGGAGACGTCGTAGCGGTGGATGGTCTTGCCGCCGACGCGCAGCTCCATGATGTTTTTCTTCGTGCTCACGGCGAGGGAGATCTCGCCCGGCACGGCGGACTTGGTGGCGAACAGCGTCGTCAGGACAAATAGAAGGATCGGCATCGTCGTTGCTCTTACGCATCGAGCATGCCTGAAGTACCGGAAGAAAAAGACGAACACGTCGAGCGGCGCGTGGTCTATGAGACGGTGAGCTCGAGCTCCACGAAAGCGAACGCGGTGACGTTCATCGTGATCATCGTCATCGCCATCGCCCTGATCGCCTGGGTCGTGATGCAGCTGAGGTAAAGTCGCGCGTCATGCTGACGCCGATCGTCCTCGCCGCGACGCTGTCCCTCGATCCGCAGGCCGCCGAGCGATTCGCCAGCCTCGCGCTGGCGTGCGTGCACAAGGAGTATCCGAACAAGATCGCGCACGTCCTCAACTCGGACAAAGACGTCGCGCCGCCGCGCGAGCTCACGCCCGCGTTTTACGGCTGCTACGACTGGCATTCCTCGGTGCACGGGCACTGGCTGCTCGCGCGCCTCAAAACTGGACGCGCCGCGCTCGCGGAGAGCATCACGCCCGAGCACATCGCCGCCGAGGTCGCGTATCTCAATCGTCCCGGCATGGCGAGCTTCGAGCGTCCCTACGGACTCGCGTGGCTGCTGCAGCTCGCGGGCGAGCTGCGCGAAATGAACGATCCCCTCTACCCAACGATTCAGCCGCTCGAAGCCGCCGCGGTCGCGCGATTGAAAACGTGGCTGCCGAAACTCTCGACTCCGGTCCGCTCCGGGGAGCACAGCCAGACCGCGTTCGCCCTCGGCCTGATGCTCGACTCGACCGCCGACGCCGAGCTCGCGAAGCTGATTCGCGATCGCGCGCGCTCCTTCTATTACAAGGACCGCAACTGCCCACTCGCCTACGAGCCGTCCGGCGAAGACTTTCTGTCCCC
>DATFHJ010000313.1:0-6261 GCA_035248585.1 Thermoanaerobaculia bacterium | reverse complement strand
CGCACATCGACTCGCACCTGACCCTGCCCCGGCTCGACGTCACCCGCGAGCGGCTGGACGCGGTCGAGCTGGTTCCCTTCCGCGCCGCGATCGAGGCCGGCGTGGGGTCGGTGATGATGGGCCATCTCGCGGTCGGCGACGACACGCTCGCGACACTCTCCCCGAAGATGATCCGCCTGCTCCGCGATGACCTCGGCTTCGAAGGACTCGTGATCACCGACTCGTTCGAAATGGGCGCGCTCATCGAGCTCTTCGACCCAGGCGAAGCCGCGGTGCGCGCCATCGAAGCCGGTGAAGATCAGATCTTGTTTTCGGCAGACACGGACGCCGCGATCGCGGCGGTGAAAGCGGCGGTGCGCGGCGGACGAATTTCTGAGGCGCGCATCGACGAATCGGTCGAACGGATTTTGGCCGCAAAGAAGCGCGTGGGCGGTGTGCGTGTTGAGGAGGTTGCACGAAGAGCAGTGACGCTCGTGAGAGATGATGACGGCTTGTTGCCGTTGCGCGAGGACGTGACCGCGGTCGTGGTCACGGACATGCCCGAGCCGAACCCGCTCGAAGACGCCGTCCGCGCGTTGAACGCACAACGCGTCATCACCATCAACGCGGATTCGGAGGATGTCGACATTGATGGGCCCATCGTTCTGCTGCTCGCTCTTCGCCCCATCTCCGGCGCAGGCCGCATCGCGCTCCCCAAAGCCGCGCAAAAACTCGCCGAAAAACGCGTGATCGCGATCTCCTTCGGCAGCCCCTACGTCCTTCGCCCGTTCCGCACGGCGGTCTGCGTGTACGGAATCCAGCCCATCATGCAACGGGCCGCGATCCAGGCGATTCGAGGTAAAGTGCCGTTCTCCGGCATACTGCCGATAACTTTGTGATCAGGCGCCTCCTTCTCATCCTCGCTCTCGCCGGCTGCGCAACCACGCCGCAGACGAGCATCAAGGCATTCGATTCGGAGAAGCTGCGCGAGATCGACGCCGCGGTTCGGGCCGCGATCCAGCAGAAGCGCATCCCCGGCGGCGTGATCTGGATCGAGCATGACGACTCGATCTATCACCGCCAATACGGCTACCGCGCCGTCGAGCCGGCTCTGGAAGCGATGACGAAGGACACGATCTTCGACGCCGCGTCGATCACGAAAGTCATCGCCACCGCGCCGTCGATTTGGGTGCTCATCCAACAAGGGAAGATCACGCTCGATGCGCCGGTGAAAACGTATCTCGACGAGTACGCCGACGGCCGCGTCACGATCCGCCAGCTGATGACGCACACGTCCGGGCTGCGGCCGAGCCTCGGCCTGCACGAGCCCTGGAGCGGCTACGACGAAGGCATCCGCCGCGCGCTCGCGGAGACGCCGCGCAACGCGCCGGGGATGATCTTCCGCTACTCCGACATCAACTACATTCTCCTCGGCGAGATCGTGCGCCGCGTCTCCGGCAGGCCGCTCGAGGAGTTCGCGCGCAAGAACATCTTCGAGCCGCTGGAGATGCGCGACACCGGCTTCTGGCCGAACGGCAGCCCGCGCATCGCGCCGACCGAGCGCGTGCTCGACGATCCGCTCTCGCCCGAGCCGCTCGTGCTTCGCGGCGTCGTGCACGACCCGACCGCGCGGCGCATGGGCGGCGTGGCCGGACACGCCGGCGTGTTCACGACGGCCGAGGACCTCGCGAAATTCGCACGGGCGGTGCTGCGAGGCAACTTCTTTCCGCGCGCGATGACCGAGGTCGCGACGCCGGCGAACGTGGCCGTGAAGCGTGCAGCGGGATTCGACGTCGACTCGCAGTACAGCCGTCCGCGCGGCGAGCATTTCCCGATCGGCACCTCGTTCGGCCACACTGGCTGGACCGGCGGATTCCTTTGGATCGATCCGGGCTCGCGCACGTTCTATATCTTCCTCTCCAACCGCGTGCATCCCGACGGCACGGGCAGCGTGATCGCGCTGCAGCGGCAGCTCGGCACGCTGGTCGCGGAGTCGATTCGCGGCGCGACGTGGCCGGCGCAGCACCCGCGCGCCGGCATCGTCACGAACGGTGGCAGCGCGCAGAACGGCATCGACGTGCTCGAGTCGAACGGCTACGAAGCGCTCAACGGCCTGCGCATCGGCTTGATCACGAATCAGAGCGGCATCGATAAGGCCGGCAATCCGACGATCGACGTGTTGCGCAGCGCGCCGGGCGTGAGCCTCGCCGCGCTCTTCAGCCCCGAGCACGGCATTCGCGGCGACGTGGACGCAAAGTTTGCCGACGACACCGATCCGGTCAGCGGCCTGCCGGTCTACAGTCTCTACGGCGAGCGCCGCAAACCGTCGCCCGAACAGCTGAAGAATCTCGACGCGCTCGTCTTCGACATCCAGGACATCGGCACGCGCTTCTACACCTACATCGCGACGATGGGCCTGGCCATGGAGGCGGCGGCGGACGCGAAGATCAAGTTCGTGGTGCTCGATCGCGTGAACCCGATCGGCGGCGAGCTCGTCGAAGGACCGCTGCGCGATGACGAGGCATCGTTCACCGCGTGGCATTCGCTGCCGGTGCGCCACGGGATGACGGTGGGCGAGCTCGCGCGGATGTTCCGCGACGAGCGCTCGATCGACGTCGATCTCACCGTCGTGCAGATTCGCGAGTGGGAGCGCGCGCAGTGGCAGGACGACGCGGGATTGCCGTGGATCAACACATCGCCGAACATGCGCTCGCTCAATGCCGCCGCGCTCTATCCCGGCATCGGCCTCCTGGAGCGCGCGATCTCCGTCGGCCGCGGCACCGACACGCCGTTCGAGATCATCGGCGCGCCCTACATCGACGGCACGCGCCTCGCGAAGCAGCTCGTTGCATTACCCGGCATCGCCTTCACGCCCGTGCGTTTCACCCCGACAGCGAGCGTTTTCGCCGGCCAGGAATGCGGCGGCGTACGCATGACCATCACCGACCGCAAGACCCTGCGCGCCGTCGACCTCGGCATCACCCTCGCCAGCACGCTCGCGTCGCTCTACCCGCAACAATTCAAACTCGACGAGCTCCAGCCCCTGCTCCGCGATCAAGCGACGATCGACGCGCTGAAGAGCGGAAAGGTGCCGGTGTGGGATCTGCGCGAGTTCATGAAGCGAAGAGCGAAGTATTTGTTGTACTAATCCAACGCCACCGCGATCGCCTCATCCACCGCGCACTCCGCCACCCCCACCTCCGCCACGTCGAGGTCGTATTGCATGCGCTCGGCGGGGGGGACGGGGGCCCGGAGTTGCGCGCGCAATGCGGCGGCGGCGCCGAAGAAGCGGGGCTCGCGGCAGGCGCCGGCGAGGGCTTCGAGGACGCTTGCGCTGCGCCAGCGGTCGCCGAGCTCCCAGTGCAATCGCAGGCTGTCTTTGAGCACGCTGACGGCCTGCGCTTCGCCGCGCGCGCGGAGGACGCAGCCGAGCAGGTTCAGCGACCAGGCGATGCCCTCCTTGAAGCCGCCCGCGCGCGACCAGGAGAGGCATTCTTCGAGCCGCTGCTCGGCGAGATCGAGCTTGCCGGAGTAGAGCAGCGCGGCGGCGAGGTTGAGCAGCGACCAGGCCACGCCTTCGGTGTCGCGGCGGTCGCGGAAGAGCTGCAGCGTTCCTTCGCACAGCTCGAACGTGCGCGCGAAGTCCCGTTTCAGCCACGACGAAAAGCCGATGTAGTTGAGCGAGCGGCCGACGTTCTTGCGATCCTCGAGCTCGACCCAGAGCGTGCGCGAGAGCTGGTGCAGGTCGATGGCGTGATCGTATTCGCCGCGCTCGCGGGCGATGCTGCCGCGGAACTGCAGCGAGCGGGCGAGGCTCATCGGATCGCCGTGCGCGCGGGCGAGATCGATGGCCGTGTCGAGCAGTTCGGTGGCGTGGTCATAGTCGCACTGCAGAAACGCCAGCGCGCCCGCGCCGCACATCGCTTTCGCGCGGATCGGCACCTCGGCGCCGCCCGGGATGTCGATCAGCTGATTCAGCCAGCGCCGCCCTTCGCTGTATGCGCCGCGCACGTACCAGAACCACCACAGCGCCGCGCCAAGGCGCAGCGACAGGTCGCCGTCGCCCGCGGAAACGGCCCATTCGAGCGCCGTGCGGAAGTTGTCCTCATCCGGAATGAGGTGCTCCGACTCGAGCTCGTTCTCCTCGGCGATGCCGGCCATCAGCCGCGCGTGCGCGGCGCGCACCTCCGACTGCCGACCCGTGGCCATCAGGCATTCGAGGCCGAAGTCGCGGATCGTCTCCAGCATCGTGAAGCGCGGCTCGTCGTCGCGCGCGGCGGCGTCGCGGCGCAGGAACGCCTTGTCGAGCAGCGACGACACGCCGTCGAACACGTCTTCCTCGACCAGCCGCTCCGCCTCTTCGAGCGAGAAACTTCCGCGGAACACCGACAGCGTCGCGAACAGATGCTTGTCCGCGTCTTCGAGCAGGTTGTAGCCCCACGAAATCGCGGCGCGCATCGTCTGATGGCGCTCGGGGAGATCGCTCGGTCCGGACGCGAGCAGCTTGAACCGGCTGCCGACGCGCGCCAGCATCGCCTGCGGCGTGAGCAGCTTGATGCGCGCGGCGGCCAGCTCGATCGCCAGCGGCAGTCCGTCGAGATGCACGCAGATCTCGGCGATCGCGCGCGCGTTCTCCGGCGTCAGCGCGAAGTCGTTCTTCACCGCCGCCGCGCGTTCGACGAACAGCGCCACCGCGGCGTAATTCGTCAGCGCTTCCGGCGCGAGGGGAAGATCGAGCGGCGGCAGGAGCAGTGGCGGCACCGCGTATTCGCGCTCGCCGCGGATGTGCAGCGGCGAGCGGCTCGTGGCCAGCGCTTTCACGCGCGGCGCGCTGCCGAGGATCTGGGCGATCACCGGTGACGCGTCGAGCACCTGCTCGAAGTTGTCCAGCACCAGCAGCATCGAACGACTGCGGATCGCGTTCTTCACGCCGTCCAGCAGCGCGATGCCGCCTTCGTGCACTTCCAGCGCCGCGGCGATCTCCGACAGCACGAGCCGCGGATCGGAGATCTCGCCGAGCGAGACCCACCAGACGCCGTCGTCGTATTCGCGCAGAAGATCGGCGGCGATGGCGAGGCTGAGCCGCGTCTTGCCTGTGCCGCCCGGGCCGGTGAGCGTGACGAGACGCACCTCGTCGCGGCGCAGCAGGCTGAGAACGTCGTCGCGCTCGGCGTCGCGGCCGAGGAGCGGAGTCAGATGATGCGGCAGATTCGTCGGCGGCAGGATCTCGAGATTGAGCGTTTCCGTCGTCGTGGTCTGCGATTCCTCGGTGCCGACGATCAGCGCCGCATCGCGCTCCAGATCGACGCGCAACTGCTGCAGATCGTCGACCAGATGCTGCGCGCTCATGTAGCGCTGCTCGCGATCCTTCGCCATGGCCCGCTGCACGATGGCCGCGAGGCGCGGCGGAACCGCGCCGCCGCCGCGGCGCGTGAGCGGCGGCGGATCGGTGCGGATGATGTTCGCCGCGATGTCGGCCGCGTTCAGTCCTTCGAACGGCAGCCGTCCGCTGATCAGCTCGTACAGCACCACGCCCATGCTGAAAATGTCGCTGCGTGTGTCGAGCGCGACGCCGCGCAGCTGTTCGGGCGACATGTAGAACACCGTGCCGCGCAGGGGCTCGTTGTCGCGGCGCTTGTGGCTGCCGGCCGTGCGGGCGAGGCCGAAGTCGAGCAGCTTCAGGTAGCCGTCCGCGCGCAGCATGATGTTGTCGGGCTTGATGTCGCGGTGCACGAGGCCGATCGCTTCGGCCGCCGCGAGCGCCGAGGCGATCTGCGCCGCGATGTGCAGCACGTCGGCGAGCGTCATCTCGCCGCGCTGCATCCGCTGGCGCAGCGTCACGCCGTCGACGTACTCGGTGGCGATGAAGTGATCCTCGCCGAGGAGCCCGACGTCGTAGACCGTGAGAATGTTCGGATGATTCAGCGCCGACGCCGCGCGCGCCTCGTTCTCGAGACGCTTGCGCAAGTCGTCGTTGTCGCGCATCTCGCCGGCCAGCACCTTCAACGCCACCGGACGCTGCAACTGCGCGTCGTGCGCGAGGTACACCTCGCCCATCCCTCCCGCGCCGAGGAGCGAACGGATCTCGTAGCGGCCGTGCCGCGAGCCCGGTTGGAGCATGCGAACAGGGGGATTCTAGTGGAGCGGCAGGCTTTAGCCTGCCGAAAACCCGGCGGGCTGAAGCCCGCCGCTCCACAGTTTCGTAACTTGCATATGACCCGAAATTCTGATTGACTGACCGCGCGTTCAGTGGACTGGCCGATGAAGTCAAAAGAAGAAGTC
>DATFHJ010000312.1:0-2190 GCA_035248585.1 Thermoanaerobaculia bacterium | reverse complement strand
TGCGTATACGCCGTTGAGGCGGTGACGCTGCTGCGGAAGCGCGGCCTGCACGCACGGCGTCTCGCGGACGGCATCCCTGGCTGGCGACGCGACGTGCGCACGGAAACCACAGGAGCAGAGGCATGATTTTCAGGCAACTCCCTCATACGGCGCCGGCCATCGACGCGCTGCCCGGTGTCGCGACCGCCATCGAAGGCCTCGACGTCGCCACGCTACGGCAGGCTATTCAGGACGAGTATGCCCTGGTGGCAAACGAGCCCGAACGGGGATTCCACTTCCACACCGGGCGACGTCTCGCGGCGATCCTGGAGTACGACGCGGAATGGCTTCGGGGAATTCCCGAGTCGACGATCGCATCTTTCGCCGGCACAGGGAATCCGTTCGTCGCGGGCAAACCCGCGTCCGGCGAAAACGTCGTCGATGTCGGATGTGGTGCAGGGATCGACAGCATGATCGCCGCAAAGTTCGTTGCGCCCAGTGGCCGAGTCGTCGGGGTCGACATGACACCGGCCATGGTCGAGAAGGCACAGCGGAACGCAGCGGAGAGTGGCATCAGCAACGTGGACTTCCGCCAGGGAATGGCGGAGTCTCTGCCGGTTCCCAACGGTTGGGCGGACGTCGTCATCTCGAACGGCGTCCTGAATCTCTTTCCTGACAAGCTCGCGGGTCTCCAGGAGATGGCGCGGGTGCTCAAACCCGGCGGCCGGATGCAGATCGGCGACATCCTCGTGCAGAAGGCCGTCGGTCCGAAAGGGAAGCGGGACATCGACCTGTGGAAGGGCTGAATTGCCGGTGCTCTGCTGGAAGCAGAGATCAAGAGCACCGTGATTGCGGCGGGTTTCGTCGGATTCGAACTGCTTACGCGAATCGAGGTCTATGCCGACGCTCCGCAATCATCGAATGCCGCGAAGTTCGGAACGCTCGGAATCACCTTTCGGGCACGGAAGGCGGCGAACGACCAGGAGTGGGCCGAGGCGCTGAACGCGATGCGCTGCGAAGTACCAACCTGACAACCACCTACGCTTATCAGCGAATCGCTAAAGCTTGTGCGCGAGGTCCGTCCCGGCGCGGCGTGACCGAGCACGACACCGCAGCCGCGTTCCTGTAACGTCGCAAGCACGACCTATGCTTCCTCGCGAAGCATGACGACATACAGCCTCGGCTATCTCATCGGCAGCCTCGCGAAGAACTCGATCAACCGGAAGCTCGCCAACGCCCTCGTCCGGCTCGCTCCCTCGGGACTCACGATGACGGAGATCCCGATCCGCGATCTGCCGCTGTACTCGTACGATTACGACAAGGCGTATCCGCCAGCAGGCCAGGCGCTGAAGGACGCGTTGGCGAAGGTCGACGCCGTGCTCTTCGTGACGCCGGAGTACAATCGGTCCATTCCGGGCGCGCTCAAGAACGCCATCGACTGGGCCAGTCGCCCCTGGGGCACGAACTCGTTCGCGCGCAAACCATCCGGGATCATCGGTACCTCGCCCGGGAAGATCGGCACCGCCGTCGCCCAGCAGCACCTGCGCAGCATCCTCTCGTTCTGCAACTCGCCGCTGATGAACGCGATCGAGGCGTACATCGAATTCACTCCCGGAATGATCACTGACGACGGGCAGGTCACCGTTCCCGCGACCGAGGAATTCCTGCGCAACTACATCAAGGAATTCCACGGCTTCATCGAGCGCGTCTACACGGCAATTCCGAGGACGACGGGCGAGTTCGCGCGCGCGGACGAGGCGGCAGACTGACGGTCTTGTAGCTTCGGTCTTTCTTCGGTATCGTTCGTCATACCGAGGAGACCGAATGAGCTACGACGCACTGCCGCTCGAGCAGAAGCTGGACATCCTCATGACGCTGGCCGGCGACGACCGGGAAGGACGCGGTTCGTCGGCCGCCACCGCAGTGCTTCCACCCCGCCTGCGCCACTTCAATGAAGTAGGTGCGCTGCGTCCCCTGAACCTTCGATCCGTTACGATGGGCGGGGGCGGTAGGCGCCGGACGCTGCTGCGCATCCTCATGACGAACGCGTGCAGCTTCAACTGCCACTATTGCCCGATGCGGCGCGACCGGAAGATGCCGCGCACGCTGCTCAAGCCCGAGGAGCTGGTGCGCATCTTCCTCGAGGCGCGGCGGCGCGGCTGGTGCGACGGGCTCTTTCTCACCACCGGCATTCCCGCGCGTCCCACGCGC
>DATFHJ010000311.1:0-5838 GCA_035248585.1 Thermoanaerobaculia bacterium | reverse complement strand
CGGGCGAGCAGGGCGGGGTTGTTCGCGTGACTACGGCCACCGCTCCAGCTTCGCGACGCTCCGTGGAGCGGCGGGCTTTAGCCCGCCGGCATCCGTTTTCGGCGGGCTGAAGCCCGCCGCTCCACTCGTCACCGGTACACGGGTTTCCCGTGCCCGGGCACGGATTCACTCGCTCCCGATCACCCACTTCTCATACACATCTCCCGGTAGCTCGCGCACGAAGCGCGACGGCTCCATGAGGATGTCCATGCCGCCGCGGTCGCGGGCCATGACCGGGAAGACGAGATAGAGCTCCTGCATCGCGCGGGTGACGGCGACGTAGAACAACCGCCGCTCCTCTTCCTCGCCCGGAATCACCAGCTCGCGCGTGCCCGCTTCGTCGATCACCGGCGCGTCTTCGACCGCACCTTCCAGCAGCGGCAGGGCCTCGGGGACGCGGCTCGGCTCGACGCGGATGATGCCGCCCGGCACGCGCAGCGCGCGCTGCGAGGGGAAGCGTCCGTCGGCGAGCCACATCACGAACACGATCCGCCACTCCAATCCCTTCGCCTGATGCACGGACGTCAACACGATCTTCTCGTCCTCGGGACCGACCGTCGCCACGTCCTCGCCCGCGATCGGATTCGCGAGCGCGATTTCATCGAGAAACTCGTTTACATCCTCGTAGCGCAGCGCGTACTGCGAGAGCTGCTCGAGATCGTCGAGGCGCGCCTGCGCGTTCGCGAACTTCGCGCGCGCGTAGTCGGCGTAGCCGCGCTCGACCACGATGCGGATCGACTCCGACGGGTTGTGCTTCATCCCTTCGCCGTCGAGCAAACTCAGCACGCTGCCCAGGCTCTTCATGCTCGCGGCGACGCCGCGGCCGCTGACATCGAGTCCGCGCAGAAACTTTTCCAGCGGATTCACGGCCTCGCTGATCCGCGCCCAGACCTCGGCCGCGGTTTTCTCGCCGACCTTCGGGTAGAGCTTCAGGGTCCGCTTCCACGACAGCTCGTCGCGCGGGTTCGTGACGATCTTCAGATAGGCGAGGACGTCTTTGATGTGGGCCTGCTCGAAGAAGCGGACGCCGGAGCGGATCTCGTACGGGATCAGCCGCCGCGAGAGCTCCATCTGCAGCTCCAGCGACTGGTAATGCGAGCGATAGAGCACGGCGATGTCGTCGAGATGCTCGCCTTCGTCGCGCAGCTCGAGAATGCGCTGGGCGATGAAGTTCGCCTGTTCGTACACGTCGTCGACGCCGACCACCGCCGGGTCGGGTCCGTCGCCGCGCACCGCCTGCAGCTCTTTGCGAAACTGAAAGCGGTTCTGCGCGATCGACGCATTGGCGAGCGTCAGGATCTGCCGCGTCGACCGGTAATTCGTTTCCAGCTTGTAGATCGTGGTCTCGGGGAAGCGGAGCGGGAACGTCAGGATGTTCTCGAACGAGGCGCCGCGGAACGAGTAGATCGACTGCGCGTCGTCGCCGACGACCATCACGTTGCGCTTCACCGAGGCCATGGCGTCGATGATGTCGGCCTGCAGCTTGTTCGTGTCCTGGTACTCGTCGACGAGGATGTATCGATACTTGCGCTTCAGCGCCTCGGAGATCGCCTCGTGATCGTCGAGCAGCACTTTCCAGAGCACGAGGAGATCGTCGAAGTCCATCGCGTTCGCGTCGCGCTTGCGCTCCTTGTAGCGACGGAAGACGTCGACCATCTCCTGGGTGTAGAGCATGAAATGCGGGTAGTTCTGCTCCAGGTGCAGCTCGAGCGGCGTGCGGGTGTTGATCAGAAACGAATAGATGTCGAGCAGCACGTCGCCCTTCGGAAAGCGCTTGTCGAGCGTCTTGATGCCGGCGGACGAGATGGCCGACTCCATCATCTCCTTCGCATCCTCGTCGTCGAGGATCGTGAAATTGCTGCGGTAGCCGAGGGGCTCGGCGTAGCGGCGGAGGAGCCGGTTGCCGATCGAATGGAAGGTGCCGCCCCAGATGCGGCGCGTATCGATGGTCACGAGCTGCTCGACGCGGCTGAGCATCTCGCGCGAGGCCTTGTTCGTGAACGTGACGAGGAGGATGTCCGACGGATCGACGCCGTCCTCGATGAGCCGCGACACGCGATAGGTGAGGGTGCGCGTCTTCCCGCTGCCCGCGCCCGCGATCACCAGCATCGGCCCGTCCGACGCCATGACCACCTCGAGCTGCTCGTGATTCAGCTGGTCTTCGTACGGAACGCGATATTTCTTCTGCGGCTTGGGGGCGGGCTTGAGCGTGTATTTGCGGACCTTGGTGGTGGACATGGGCGGGAGAAGCGTAGCAGGTGCGCAAGGGAACGCCGGCGTCCCCGACGGCGGCGTTCCCAAGGCAACGGCGCACACGCGGCTCCTATCCGGAAACGTCGTGCCACTCCCACTCGTTCTCCCGCACGCGGCGGCGTTCGAGCAGCGCGCCGGTGTCCGTGGAGACGATGACGCGCGGCACCGCCGTCGAGACGGAAGCGGAATCGAGGGTGCGCGGACCGATCGCCGTCACGCGCTGCTTCGAATCCGGGAGGACGTGCTGCTGCCAGACGGCATTCTTCGTGTTCCAGTCGAACCGCGACTCCCACAACGCGCCGCTCGCCGTGCGCACGAACACGCTCTCCCACGTGTCGCGCAGGAACGCGGGTCCCAGCGCCGCGATCGGCGATCGGGGATCGTCGTACGGCTTCCACTCCGCTTTGCCCGCGTCCAACTGCCACGCGGTCAGCCGCCCTCCGGCGAGGAGGACGAAGACACGAATCGCGGTGCCATACGCGAGCAGCGGTCCGGCTCCGGCGATGGACACGCCGGGCGCGCCGCGCTCCTCCCAATGCCAGGCAGCGCCGTCGTAATACCGCTCATAGAGCGAGCCGTTGGCGGCCGAGACGAAGAGACGGATCCGCCGGTTGGCGGCGTTGTCGAGCAGCACCCCGCCGATCGAGCGCACGCGGCCGCCCGCCGGCTGGCCGTGCGTCTGCCAGTGCCACACGTCGACATTCCTGGCGTCGGTCCAGACGTCGACGAGATTCCCCTTCTCCGTCGCGGCGAAGAAACGGAACGGGTGCCTGTATCGGGCGTCGAGCAAAAACGGTCCGAATGCCGCGACGCGCGAGCCGTCGGGAAGAGAGAACGGCGTCCAGTGCCAGCTCTGCACATCAGACTTCCAGCGCGCGATGGCCGGGCTGTCGAAGGTGTTGAGGAGCACGATGTGCGGCATCCCCGTGGCGTTGCCCATCGCCGGGCCGATGGCGGTGGCGAGGTTGTCCGGCGGCAGCGATTCGGCACGCACGGTCCAGGAGCCGCCGTCGAGAACGCGCGCGGTGAGATGGCCGCTGCCCGACAGCGTGTACACCGTCGGCTTCCCGTCGATGCCCTGCTCGACGACCTCACCGATGCGCCGCGGGACGGGAGGCAGATCGTCACGCTCCCACTGCGTCGTCCAGATCCACTCGCGGTCGCGGCGCAGCCAGCGCCGCTCGAAGAAGCGGCCGCCTTCCGTGGTGATGAAGACCCGCGGGCTCGCCGGGCTCGCGGGCTCCGGCGGCTGTGGTCCGATGCCTGCGATGCGGAACGCGCCGCCGGCAAGACCGTGCCGCTCCCAGTCCCATTTGTTGCCGCGCCGCGTCCAGAAGTGCTCCCACAGCTGGCCGTCCGCCGCGACGACGAACTTCTTCGCCAGCCGGTCGCCGTAGGCGTGGCTGAGGAACGCCGGTCCGAAGGCGACGATCGGCGAGGGAGTCTCGTAGGTCCACCACGTCCATCTCTTCTCCGCCGCGATGTAGACGAGTTCGCACAACGCTCCGCCCTCGCCGACGGCGTAGACCTTGATCGGATGCTCGGTCCCGCGGTCGGCGATGATCGGTCCGAGGGACAGAATGCGCGCTCCATGATTGCCGTGCGGGTACAGCTTGTAGCCGCTGCTCCGGCTCCATTCGAGCCGTTGGACGGTGCCGTCTTCCCCGAGGAGGAAGAGCTTGAACGGCTCGGGCTGCGCGGTGTCGTAGAGCAGCGGGCCGATGGCGGCGACGCGCCAGCTGCCGAGCTCCGGGTGATGTTGCCAAAGCCAGCGGTCTTGCGAGACGCGCCAGTGGCGGTCGTAGAGACTGCCGTTGGCGACGGCGAAGAAACGATAAGCGTCGTCTTCGCCGGGGTGCTGCCACAGCGGACCGAGGGCGGTGACGGCTCCGCCGGGACAACGCTCGTGCTCCTGCCACTGCCATCCGGCCGCCGCGCTCCACGATCGTTGGAACACATCGCCCTCTCGGCTCCCGGCGATCGCGGCGTGCTGCTGCGGAACGGCCGGTCCGGCGATGGTGATTGTTGCTCCCTGGCGCGGCCGCGACACCGTCGCTCCTTTCCACGCCCGCGTCTTCGCATCGTAGGTACGCACGATCAGCTCGCCGCTGCCGGAGAGCGTGAACACCTCCGACGTGCTGTCGTCCGTCAGGAGTGGTCCGATGCGTTTCGCGGGCGGCGGCGCGTTGGCCGGGCGCGGACGCCAGGTGAGGCGCTCGGGACCGACTCCCCACGCCAGGCCGCTGACCGCGGAATTCAGCGAGAACTCGACCACCGGCCGCCAGTACGTCCGCACGAGGTGCGCGGCTGACGGCGCGTGATCGACGACGTATCCGTACTCCTGCAGGGCCGCGGAGATGCCGTTCGGGATGGCCTTGTGCGTGTAGGGATACAGGTTGTCCGATCCGACGTAGAACACGCGCTCGTCGACCATCCAGAATTTCGCGTGATTGCCGATCGGCAACGGCGTCGCGCCCGGCCATCCGCTCTCGGCATGATGGAAGCGCATCGTGCCGACGAAGACCCGCTGCTGCAGCGCGTCTTCGAGTGCCTCACCCCGCGGAATCCCCGCCTCGACGGCCCAGCGCTCGAGCCACTCCAGGATGTCCTTCGCGTCGAAGCCCTCGGAATACGGGACCCCGCCGACATCCGTGGCGTAGCGGTCGCTGATCACGATTCCGAGCATCCCGCCGCGCTGGACGACGAATTTCGCCAGCTCCGTGAACACCTCCTTGATCGTGTTGGGATCGCCGAGGAACTTGTTGCTGACCAGGTCCTGCTGCGAGAGGTAGATGCTCCGTTTGGCGTTGCGGAAGAAATAGAGCATGGCCCGGCGGCTCGCCTGAAGCGAGTCGAAGGCGGGGAGGCCGTATCCGGGATCGGCGACGGCGAGGATCGGAACGTCTCCCATTCCGGTGACGGCCGGAATCGAAACCTGTCCCGCCGCGTCCTGACCGTACGTGCCGGTGGCGGCGTCGTAGTGGTTGGAGAACGTCTTCCAGCTCTCTCCGATGTGCTTGTTGTTTGCGGCGATGAATTCCCAGAGCCGGTTGGCGAACTTCTGCGCGCTCGCGGCGGCCGGCCCTTCGACCTTCATCGACAGATCGAAGATCGGCCGGTTCTTGTCGAGGTAGGGAGCAGACCACCAGTTGTGACCTCCGACGAGCGCCACCGCGCCGTCCGCGGCGACGATCTTCGCGTGGTTCCACGAATACGCATTCGGAACGGCCTTGGGAACGACCTGCGCGACGTAGACTTTCAGTTTCGCGCCGGAGGGAACGCCGGCCGTGACTTTTTTCAGATACTCCAGCGTCGCCTGGTTGGCGGCGAGGCCGAACTGTCCGAAGGCCATCCGGACGGTGACGGTGCGTCCCGTACGGGCCAGCGCGGCGAGCGCGTTCTTGATGGCCTCGTGAAACTCGCCATCCGGAAACGCCGCCAGGGAGAGGATGTCGACCGACCCCTGCGCCGAGGCGACGATGCTGTAGAGAGCATCGATGAGGTCCCGCGAATGCGCGGGCGAGATCGTCGCCGCGGTCCTGCCCC
>DATFHJ010000310.1:0-15145 GCA_035248585.1 Thermoanaerobaculia bacterium | reverse complement strand
ACGTCGAGCGGCTGTCGATCCCGGCCATCGACCTCGTGGTCGTCAATCTCTATCCGTTCGAGGCGACGATCGCGCGCGAAGGGGTGATGATCGACGAGGCCATCGAGCAGATCGACATCGGCGGCCCGTCGATGCTCCGCGCGGCGGCGAAGAATCACAAGCACGTCCTGCCGCTGTGCGATCCGTCGCTGTATCCCGAGTTTCTCGGCGAATTCGAGTCCGGCGAGATCAGCGAAGCGTTCCGGCTCCGCTGCGCGATCGCGGTGTTCGAGAAGACGAGCGCATACGACGCGACGATCAGCGCGTTTTTAGGTGGAGCGGAGGGCTTCAGCCCGCCGGATGATTTCGGCGGGCTGAAGCCCGCCGCTCCACTCGAAAAGTTTCAGGATCTCCGCTACGGCGAGAACCCGCATCAAACAGCCGGCTTTTACGTCCGCGCGGGCGAGACGCCGTTCACGCAGATTCAGGGCAAGGAGCTGTCGTACAACAACCTCCTCGACCTCGACTCCGCCATTCGCCTGGCCAACGCGTTCCGCGAGCCGGCGATCGCGATCATCAAGCACACGAACCCGTGCGGCGTCGCGCGACGCTCCTCCCTCGCGGATGCGCTGCGCGCGGCGATCGAAGCCGATCCCGTCTCCGCCTTCGGCGGCATCATCGGCGCGAATCATCCGTTCACCGGCGAATGCGCGCAGGCAGTCGCGGAGATGTTTCTCGAAGTGATCGTCGCGCCGGCGTTCGAGGAAGAGGCGCTTTCGATCCTTGGCAAAAAGAAGAACTTGCGATTGGTTACCCAGTCGCCCGGTCACCCGGTGAGTGAAATGCGCACGGCGGCGGGTGGCGTGCTCGTGCAATCAGCCGATCGCATCGCCGCGCGCGATCAATGGAAAGTTGTCACCGAGCGGCAGCCGACCAACGAAGAACTGGACGGGCTCGAGTTCGCCTGGATCGTTTGCGCGCATGTAAAGTCGAACGCGATCGTGCTCACGCGCGAGTCGCAGTCGGTCGGCATCGGCGCGGGACAGATGTCGCGCGTTGACGCGGCGAAGGTGGCGATCATGAAGTCGATCCTTCCCGCCGCCGGCACGTTCGCGGCGTCCGACGCGTTCTTCCCGTTCCGCGACGGCCTCGACCTCCTTGCGGACGCCGGCGTGCGCGCGGTCATCCAGCCGGGCGGCTCGGTGCGCGACGCGGAGGTGATCGCGGCCGCGAACGAGCGCGGCATCACGATGGTGTTCACCGGCGAGCGGCATTTCCGGCACTAGCTTTGAGTTTATCCCGCGCGCAGACGCGGGATCTCCGGTGGCACCGCCCGGATCGCGCCTGTGGGCGACAGCCGCGCGGTATAACCGGTGATCCCGCGTCTGCGCGCGGGATAAACTGCAAACGATGGCACACGCCCGCGACATCAAACTGATCATCTCCGACGTCGACGGGGTGTGGACGGACGGGAAGATCATTTACGGCGGCGAGCGGACGGAGATCAAAGAGTTCAACGTGCGCGACGGCCTGGCGGCGAAGCTCGCGCAGCGGGCGGGCGTCGCGGTGGCGCTGTTGACGAGCAGACGCTCGCACGCCGTCGAGCGGCGCGCGCGCGAGCTCGGGATCGTCGAGCTGCATCAGGGTGCGCCGGACAAACTCGAGGAGACGCAGCGCATCGCCACTCGGCTCGGGCTGTCGCTCGGCGAAATTCTCTACGCGGGCGATGATCTGCCCGACCTCGCGCCGATGACGCGCGTGGCGATTTCCGCCGCGCCGTCGGATGCGGCTGCGGAAGTGCGCGCGGTCGCGACGTGGAAGCTCGAGAGCGCCGGCGGCGCGGGCGCGTTCCGCGAGCTCGTGGAGCGGCTGTTGCGCGAGCGCGGCGAGTGGGACACTCTGGTGCGCGAATTGAGCGATGGCAAGTCCGCGGCTTCGAGCATTTAGATCGCGAATCCTCTACGGCGTGGTGGTCGTACTCACCTCGATCGCGCGGCGCATCCCGCTGCGCGTGGGCCGCGCACTAGGCCGCGCCCTCGGCGTATTCGCATGGCACGTACTGCCGCGCGAGCGAAAGAAAGCGCTGACCCACATCGCCATCGCCTTTCCGGAATGGAGCGACGCGCAGCGCCGCCGCACGATCCGCGCGATGCTGAAGCACCTCGGCATGTCGCTCTTCGAGATCGGCTGGCTGCCGAATCTCACCGCCGAAAATCGCCATCAAACAACGACCTTCGAAGGCGTCGATCGCATGATGGAGCTGATCGACGCCGGCAAGGGCGTGATCATCTTCAGCGCGCACTGCGGCAACTGGGAGTGGCTTTCCTACGCCGTCGGCACGTACGGCCGCCCCTCGGCGGTGATGCAGCGCGAGCGCTCGGAGTCGTCGGAGCTGAACCGCTGGATCACCGAGCTGCGCGCGCGCTCCGGCTTCCGCACCATCGACCGCGGCTCGGCCAGCTCCGCGCGCGAGATGCTGAACGCCGTCCGCCGCGGCGGCATCCTCGGCTTCGTGATGGATCAGAACATCCGCAGCGAGAGCGTGAAGGTCCCGTTCTTCGGAACTCCCGCCCTCACCCCGATCGGCCCCGCGCGCTTCGCCGTTCGCACCGAGGCCTACTACACGATCGGCGTCATCGAGCGCGGCGCGGACGGCCTGCAGCACGCGCGCTTCACCGAGCCCGTGCAATGCCAGCGCGACGACGACCCCGTCGCCCTCACCGCGCACGTCACGCAGGCGATCGAGGAACAGATCCGCCGCGTGCCCGAGCAGTGGGTGTGGTTTCACCCGCGCTGGCGCGAACGGCCGGATTGGGAAGTCACACCGTAACCGCTATTCGATCTTCTGCAGCGTCGTCACCTGCGTCACGTTGCCGTTGGCGTCGAGTGCTTCCTGGCGGACGGTGATCCAGTGCTCGATCGAGTTCCAGTTGATCGTCGGGGAGACGCTGGTGCCGGAAGCGGTGGTGCCTCTGTACTTGAGGCAGCGGAACGTGCCGGCGGGGGTGGTCACGTCTTCGATGGCGAGGACTTCGCCTTCGGTGGCGATCGTGGTCTGGGTCGAGTTCTGCGGGCCGGCGATGGAGCGGACGGTGATCGTTTCCGTCGTTGCGGGCACGGACCATTTCGCGCCGACGCACCAGCCGCTCGCGGGACCGAGGACCATCGATGGGACGAAATCGATGTCGGTCTCGACGGTGAATGGGAAGCCGGCGGCGACGGTGGTCGACTTCACGTACAGGTGCTTGAGCGCGCGGAGGTCGAACGCCGCCGGCACGGTCTCGAAGTCCATGCGCGTCTCGACGTCGGAGTTGCCTTGCGGCGTCTGCACCTTCTGCGTCGTGCGCGCCTGCGTCGGCGTTTCGGAGACATATGTGACCTGGAACGTGACGTTCCCCTGCGCGGTCGTCGTCAGGTATGACGCCTTCATGCCGATGCGCGGCGAGCCGTACGTGATGCAGTCGCCGGTGCCGGGGTTCGGGCTGGCACCGCCCGGAGAGCGGACGGCGCGGCGGCGCGAGGCCGCGGACGCATCGAGAACAAGGACGAGGATCAGAATAACGAGACCAACGGGACGAAGACGCATGATGATGGACACCTCTCTATCTGCTGAAGCGCAAACGGAGAGAAAAGTCCCTCACTCAATGCACGCCGATCGGCCATTCCCCTCGCACGAAGTGGCGGATCGACGCGAACACGGTCACCGGATCGTCGAGCCAGGCCGCGTGGGCCGCGCCTTTCACCGTCACCAGCCGCGCGTCGGGAAGCGTCTTCGCCCACTCCACGCCGCCCGCGTACGGCGCGTTGCGGTCCTTGTCGCCGTGAATCGTCAGCACCGGGACCTTGATGTCTTTGACCTTCGCGCTGAGGTCGACGGCGCGGGCGGAGGTCCAGTGCTTGTCGAGATGCTTGTAGAAATTCACCGGCCATTCGTTTTCGTACGCGCAGTAGGCGGCATCCATCTTCGCCGTGTTCGCGGGATTCCCGACCAGCATGTACTTGAACACGTTGAACTGCGCCTCGCAGAACTCGCGGGGTGATTTCTCCAGCGCGCCGGCGGCTTTGAGCTCCTCGAGTTTCTTCTGATTCTCCGCGGGAACGCCGAGGTCTTCCTCGAGGCGCGGCGCGTCCGCGAGCGGATGAAACGGCACCGGGCCAACCTGCACGATGCGCGTGACGCGGTCGGGGTGTTCGAGCGCGTACATCGCGACCATCAGGCCGAGGTACGAGAAGCCGACCGGAACGAACTTCTCGACCTTCAGCTCGCGGCGCAGCGCCTCGAGATCCTTCACGTCCTGCTGAATCGTCCAGGTGCTCTCGTCCTTCGCCCGGCCGGAGCGCCCGCGATTACGGACGTCGTACGTGATGACGGTAGCGAGATTCGCAAACTGGCGGAACTGATCGTGGAGCAGGTAATCGAGCGGCACGATCATCGTGACCGGACCGCCGCCGGTCTTGCGATAGAACAGCTTCGTCCCGTCGTCGGCGTTCACGAAGCCTTCGTCCACCTTCGGCTCGCGCTGCTGCGATCCCGGTCCGTCGAAGATCACCTTCCACGAGCCGTCGGCCTGCTTCTGCCAGATCGACGAGTAGTCGCCGGTGTGTCTCCCCTTCGCGTTGTAAATCGGGCCGGTCGACAAGCCGATCTTGCCGTCTGCCGTCACTTCCACGCGCTCCGGCCCCCACGAGAATGGCGCCGGTCCCTGGAACAGCGGCGTCCAGCCTTCGACGACCGCGTTTCGACCGCGAAGCGAAGGGCCGGGTCCGATGAACGTCGCATCGGGCGCGACCATCGCGAAAAACTTGGCCGCGTCGCGGTCGGCGAACGCTTTCGCGAATGCGGTCTCGGCGTTCGCGACGTCTTCGACGGGTCCGGCAGAAAGATTGAACGTGGTGAGGAGCGCGAGCAGGAGGAGTGTCTGTTTCATCGCCTCAATAGATTCTTCAAGATGAAGATGGCATTGGCCGGCCGCTCCGCCAGTCTCCGCATCAGGTACGGATACCACTCCGTGCCGAAGGGGATGTAGACGCGCATGCGCCAGCCGTCGCGGACCAATTGTTCCTGAAGATCGCGGCGGACGCCGTAAAGCATTTGAAACTCAAATGCGTCGCTCTGTATCCCCTCGGCCTTCGCGAACGCCAGCGTGGCCTCGATCATCTTCGGATCGTGCGTGGCGATGCCGTGGTATGTCCCGCTCTTGAGCAGGATCTTCATCAGCGTCACGAAATTCGCGTCGACGTCTTCCTTCGCCTGGAACGCGATCTCCGCCGATTCCTTGTACGCGCCTTTGCAGAGGCGGATGCGGATCCGCTCAGCGCACAGCTCCTCGACGTCCTTCCGGCTGCGGTGCAGGTACGCCTGGATGACCGCGCCGGTGTGGCCGGCATTGCCGGGCGTCGCGTGCAGCTCGCGCACGATGTCGAGCGTTTTCTGCGTGTACGGCGAGCCTTCCATGTCGATGCGGACGAAGTTGTCCTGCTTCGCGGCGTGGGCGACGACGTCGTTCACGATCGTGCGCGAGACCGCTTCGTCGATGTCGAGGCCCATGTGCGTGAGCTTGAGACTCACGTTCGCGTTCAATTTGCGCGCGACGATGGCGTCGATCAGCTCGTGGTAGAGGTGTGCGCTCTCGCGGGCCTCTTCGAGATTCGTGACGTTCTCGCCGAGGTTGTCGACGGAGACGCTCATGCCCTTGGCGTTCGTCGCGGCGGTGGCGGCGAGCGCGTCTTCGACGGACATGCCGGCCACGAAGCGGCTGGAGAGGCGGCGCCCGATCGCGGTCTTCTCGGCGAAGGCGCGCAGCGAGCGATTTTCGGAGAGGGAGATGAAGATTGCGCGGAACATGCTCACAGTGTTTTCGCCACCGCGACGGCGCACACGCGCGACGCGCCGGCGCGGAGCAGCGCCTTCGCGCAGGCCCGCAGAGTTTCGCCCGTAGTACAGATGTCGTCGACGATCAGGATGGATTGCCCCTTTGCGCGCGGAGATGCGTGAAACGCGCCGCGCACATTAGCCGCGCGAGCCTGTTTCGGCAAGAGCGATTGCGCCGCCAGCTCGCGCCGCCGCGTGAGGAGCATGTCGCACGGCACCTCGATCCGCCGCGCGAGAGCGCGCGCGAGGAGCTCGGCCTGGTTATAGCCGCGCTTCCGCTCTTTCGCCGCGTGCATCGGCACGCCGAGGACGACGTCGAACTCGCGATCGCGCAGCGATTCTTCCAGCAGCGGCGCGAGCGCGTCGTCGAGGAAATCGTGGCGCTCGAATTTCAGCGCGTGGAGGACCTTCTCGAGCGAGCCGCGATACTCGCCCCACGCTTCGCACCAGGCGAGGGGGAGGGGGTCTTTGGAGCACGCGATGCAGTGTGGAGCGTCGGGCTTTAGCCCGACGTCATCATTCGGCGGGCTAAAGCCCGCCGCTCCACTTGGAAGAGGCAGCGCGCAAGAAATGCACTTCGCCCTCTCGATTTTCGGCAGCGCGCTCCAGCACGCGGCGCAGCAGGAGGCCACGCGCGCGCTCCACGCCAGGTCCGTTCCGCAGGCCACGCACCACGACGGCAGAACGATTCGCAGCGCCTCGCGTCCAAAGGAGGACAACGCGCTGGCGATCCGGCTCGGCACGCGCACATTGTACCTACGAGGAAGGATGACACTGATGACCCGCTTCGCTATAGTCGCCGCCATGAAACGAGCCTCCCTGCTGCTCGCGCTGACGCTCTTCAGCGCGCTCCCTCTCCTGGCCCAGGCATCCCATGAAGTCGGGCTGCTCGTCGGCGGTAGCCGCCGCTTCATCAATAACGGTCTGCGTGAGGGCGGGGTGGATTGGCTCGACAGCAGTTTCTCGTTCTCGAACAACGCCGTCGACCTCTACTGGGCGCAGCAGATCGAGTCGGAGATCTACGTGAAGTTCAACGTCGGCCGCATCGAGACGCAGATCGCGGAGGCGTACCAGATCGCCGGCGTGGAAGGCAACTTCCGCCGCGATGCGGAAGGCGAAGTGCAGCACGTGGACATGGTTGCCGAGTATCGCTTTTCGGAGCCATACGGCTCGACCGGCATTTTCGGCGGCCTCGGCCTTTTCCGGCAGTCAGCCGAAGGTCTCGAGACGACGAACAATTACGGCTACATCCTCGGCGTGAATGGCGATTTCCCCCTCACCAAACGCTACGGCATCCTCATCCAGGGCACCTATTACTGGACCCGGGGCGATTTCCGGGCGCGCTACGCAACGCTCAGTGGCGGGCTCCGCATCGCGTTTTAACCGGCACCCTGCTTGCTCTTTCTCCTCTGTTTGAAGAAGGAGGCAAGCAACATGGCCCAACAGAAGAAGTCAGGTCCCGGATCGCGCAACGTGCGCGACGTGATGACGCCGAATCCCGATTGCATTTCCTCGGATGCGAGCATCCAGGACGCCGCGCGCATCATGAAGGAGAAGGACACGGGCGTCGTGCCGGTCGTGGACGGGAAGAGGGTCGTCGGCCTCATCACCGATCGCGACATCGTCGTGCGCGGCATCGCCGAGGGGAAGGACCTCTCGAGTTGCCGCGTCGATGAGCTGATGACGAAGAGCGTCCGGTCGGTGCGCGAAGACGCGCCGGTGGACGAGGTGCTCACGCTGATGTCGAGCTCCGAGATCCGCCGCGTCCCGGTCGTCAACGGCCAGGACGAGATCGTCGGCATCATCTCCATCGGCGACATCGCCGTCGAGACGAACAAGGACGGTCGCGTCGGCAAGGCGATCGAGGATATTTCTCAGGCGCCGCCGAACAACTAGCCTGCATGTGGAGCGGGCGGCTCTCAGCCGCCCGTTTTCGGCGGGCTGAGAGCCCGCCGCTCCGCGCAGGAATGTCCCCGCCGCTCGCTACCGTTTCCCCTCGCGTGAAACGTCCATTTCTCGCCCTCTGCACGCTCGTCGTTTGTTCGTCCGCGTTTGCGGTCGAGGTCGATCCGCGAATCGATCGCGCGGTGCGCGAGGCGGTTCCGGTCTGCGGCGATTCGAAGATCACGTACGACGAATTGGGCGTGAAGCTGCCGCCGCGTTTCAAAGGCGTGGTGGTCAGGGTGGAGAGCGAGCGCCCGGCCTGCCAGGGCCAGTACGCCGCGATCCTCTCCCCGCTCGACAGTTTCTACCTCGGCATGCCCTTCCCGCTCACCGGTGAAGAAGGCAAGACCGCCGAGGAGAAGATCAAGAGCTTCATCTGGCGCAGCATGCAGATGAACGTCACCGTCGTCATCGACCGCGAGAAGCCGACGGCGGACGGTCTCCTGCCCGTCACGCTCTTCGAGACCACCGAGAACGGCAAGATGCCGTACGACGGCGAGATGGACGCGCAGGGCACGACGTTTTTCTTCGGACACTTCCGCCGCGCCGGCACCGGCATCAAGCCGCAGCGCGTCAAGACGTTCGAGCCGTTCTTCGCGAGCATGCCGGCGAAAGGCCCGGCCGGCGCGCCGGTGACGATCGTCGAGTTCTCCGACTTTGAATGCCCGTCCTGCCGCCGCGCGTCCGGCTATGCCGACACAATTCTCGCGAAGCACGGCGACAAGGTCCGCTACATCCGCTTCGATCTGCCGCTGAACATGCATCCGTGGGCGTTCGCGGCCGCGCTCGCCGGCCGGGCCATTCATCGCCAGAAGCCGGAGCTGTTCTGGGATTACAAGAAGCAGGTCTATTCGAATCAGGACTCGCTCTCCGCGTTCACGTTCTGGGATTTCGCGCGCGGATTCGCGCAGGATCACGAGCTCGATCTCAAGAAATACGACGCCGATCTGCAGAATGCCGACCTGCGCGCCGAGATCCTGAAAGGCGCGGGACTGGCGCTGGCGAACGAGGTGCGCGCGACGCCGACGTATCTCGTGAACGGCGCGTTCGTCGATGCCGGCGCCGAGGGGAAGGATCTGGCCGCGTACGTGGAGCAGTTGCTCGCGGCAAAATAAGTGGAGCGGCGGGCTTTAGCCCGCCGAAAACAAAAACGGCGGGCTGAAAGCCCGCCGCTCCACATCCGTGATTGAAGTTTACGCGCGGGCGATCTTGCGGACCGTCGCCTGAACGTCTTCGACCTTGTCTTCGACCTTCTCGAGCAGGTCCTCGCTCACCTTGGCGAGCTTCTTCTGCATCTTCTTGCCGGTCGTCGGGGCGTAGAGAAGCGCGACGATCGCGCCGGCGAACGCGCCGATTCCGAAGCTGGTTGCGACCTTGCCGAGGGGAAACTTCTGTTTACGACTGAACATGTGAACTCCTTTTGCTGCGTCTAATAATCTATGAATGACGATTCATTCACGTGCGCGAAGGTTACACTGACTGCCAGATAAGGTCAAGAAAAGGGCTGATTTACGGACAGCTGTTCGAGTAGAAGGTAGCGTTTTCATCCCAGACGCCGACGCAACCGACCCATCCGCCGACGGTGACGGCGCCGCCCTGTAGCGCGGTGGTGGCAATCAAGACGTTCCCAACCGTCGACTGGATCGTTTTCGTGTCGCCGACGATCGACGAGCCCTGAAACGTCATCGCGACGTTTCCGGCCTGGTAGACTCCGTACTTCGTGGTAGAGATGTGTCCCCAGATTTTGCTCGACGTAACGTCGAGACCGACTGATGATCCTCCCGCCAGCCACGCTCCGTACGAGGAACTACTGCCGCCGGCAGAGCTGATTTCACTATTCCGAATCGCCAGCGTTTCGACCCCGGTCCAGCTGCTGCCCACGGTCGAAAAGAGGCCATACGTGTTGGTGCCACCCGTTACGTCGATGCGGCTGTCGCGGATGTTGTTCACGCCCATCGCGTCCATCATGAACACGCCGTAGTTGTTCGCCGCTCCTGATACCGCGATCTTGCTTCGGAGAATCGCGGCTCGCTCCGACGTGAGCGGTTCCGAATTGAACACGACGCCGTAGGCAGTGGAGTTCGTGTCGGAGGCCGACACGGAGAGCTCGCATTCTTCGATCGTGGGTGACGAATTCCCGTTCCGAATGCCCCACGCGACACCGGTCGACCCGACCTCGAACCTGACGCGGTAAACCCGAAGCGACGAAACGCCGGAGTTCAGCATCCCGATCACGGAGCGGATCGTGCTGGTTCCCGTCGTCGTGATCGTTAAAAGCCGCAATTCGGCGTTGCTCGCTCCGTTGATGACCCCGGCATCCAACATCGAGCCGTCGACGAGACCGGTGACGACAGTTGCGCCGATCCCGGAGCCTTCGACGTCGACGTACGAGCGCATCGGCAGCGAGGTCGAGCCGATGTCATAGATTCCCGGATCGATTTTCACGATCCACCGATTCGTGGACGAGGGAGAGGAAATCCCGGACAACGCGTTGCGAAGCGTCGTGCCGCTGGCAGTGGCATTGCCGGGTGTGGGCTGGACGACTACGATCCGAGAGGTTTGTGCGCTGACGGAGAGCGCGAACGTAGACAGGAGTACGAAAGCGGCACGTCGTAAGAGAGACGTCATGGAATGCTCCAAGCGAGTCGTGAGCGACTCGCGGGTTCAGTGGGTTGTTAACCTGCGAACTCCGGAGCGATCCAATCTTACCATAATTATTTCTCGAAGCGTTACACGGACTTCCACACAAGGTCAAGAAACGCCTTCAGCATCCGCCCCGTGAGTCCCCAGATCTCGTACTGCCGGTGGTGGTAAAAGTAAGCAGGGTAACGCTTTGCGCGAAAGGCCACGTACCGGACCTCGGGGTTGTCGACGGCGAGCAGGGCCTCGACCGGGACCTCGAAGACCTCGACGACCTCCGACTCCTGGATGACGTACTCGAGCGGCTCGTGGATCACGCCGGCGAACGGGGCGACGAGAAAGCCGCTGTGCGTGATCATGTCGTCGAGCCGCCCGATCAGCTCCACGTCGCGCGGGGGAATCCCCACTTCCTCGTCCGCCTCCCGCACCGCCGCTTCTTCGAGCGTCTCGCCGGGCTCGACGGCGCCGCCGGGAAACGCGATCTGTCCGCTGTGCGCGGCCAGCGCCTCGGAGCGCTTGGTGAAGACGATCGACCAGCCGCCGTTCTTGCGGATGAGCGGGATGAGCACGCACGCGCGGCGATGATTCGGCGCCACGATCTCGACGGCGGGCCGCCGCGCGAGGACCGCGCGAAGACGAGTCAACGCGTGATCGTCGAACATGCGAACGGCTCCGGCGGCAGCATGGGGATGTCCTGCAGCGCGTGGTAGAGGCGCAGCGGCCCTGTTTCGAGTTGCACATCAATCGTTGCACTCTCGCCGGGCGGAAGATCGCGCGGCAGCGAGAGCCAGCGACCGTTGGCGATGAGGCGATATTCGGGCGTGCCGTAGGTGCGGGTTTGCAGCGTGGCTTCGCCGGTGTTTTTTACCGTGATGCCGGACGTCGTGGCTTCGAGGAGCTCGAGGTTCGGGAACAGTGGAGCGGCGGGCTTCAGCCCGCCGGAATGTTTCGGCGGGCTAAAGCCCGCCGCTCCACGCAGCGCGGCGAGATATCCCTCCACCGTCACGTCGAGCGAAGCGTTCTTCTCCAACCATTCTCGCTGCGCTCGGGCTGGATCGGCGAGGTCGTCCAGGAAGAACGAGACCAGCGCTTCCACCTCCCGGTCGAACGGGATCTTCACGGCGACGGTGTCCGGCAGTTCGGCGAATTGCGCGTAGTCGCTGACGGCGACGGGCTTGCCGGCGTCGAGCGCGCGGATCAGCGTGCCCGACGTCTCGCCGGCGGACGGGTAGCGCAGGTTCACGAGGCGGTCCGCCGCGGCGTAGTACTTCGGGAAGTCTTCGTCGGCGACGTAGCCGGTCGTGATGATGCCCTCCCCTTCCGGCAGGACGATGTTCGGCGCGGGCTCGCCGACGATGAGCAGCGTGAGCCGCGGATCGCTCCCGCGCGCGATGCGAAACGCTTCGAGCACGACCTCGGCGCGTTTCGCCGAGGTGAGAAAGCCGAAGAAGCCGATGACGCGGTTGTCCGTGCGATCGACGGCCACCGGCTCCGCATGCACGTACGGATGTCCGACGACGTGAATCGGCGTCGTGACGCCGAACGATTCCAGCCGCTCTTTCGCGTAGCGGTTGTGCACGATCACGGCAGTCGAGCGATTCGCCACGTCGACCGAGGCAGGCAAAAGAAAGTTGCCCATCTCGCTGTGCAGCCCCGCCGCCCGCCCGCGTGCCCACGCCGCGCCCGCGGCGCCGTGGTTGCGCTCGAGCGCGTCGACGTAGCCCTCGACGTCGCCGCGCGCGAGCGTCATCTCCACGATGAGATGGTGCAGCACGAGGTCGTGCAGCACGACGACGCCCGGCTCGCGCATCGCCTCGCGATACACGAACTCGTGATACGGATTGTTGCCGAGGTGATAGAGCACGTGATCAAAGTCCGCGCGGTCGTATCCATCCAGCGAATCGAACGCGCGCACCTCGGCGCGCTTCGCCAGCGCGGGAATCAGCATCGACGCGTAATGCGCCACGCCGGTGCGGGCGGGCGGGAGCGGCGTCAATACTGCGATGCGCATCAATCCGCCGTCTTCCTCGCCTGCGCGGCGAGAAATGCTTCGATGAGGCCGTCGAGATCGCCGTCGAGGATGCGGCTCGGATCGCCGACCTCGTATCCCGTCCGCAGGTCCTTCACCAGCTGGTACGGCTGCAGGACGTAGGAGCGGATCTGGCTGCCGAAGCCGATGTCTTTCTTTTCCCCTTCGACCTTCGCCTGCTCCTCTTTGCGCTTGTCCAGCTCCAGCTGATACAGCCGCGCCTTCAGCAGGTGCATGGCCACGTCGCGGTTCTTGTGCTGGCTGCGCTCGTTCTGACACGTCACCACGATGTTGGTCGGCAGGTGCGTGATGCGCACCGCGGAGTCCGTCACGTTGACGTGCTGCCCGCCGGCGCCGGAAGAACGATAGGTGTCGACGCGCAGGTCCTTGTCGTTGATCTCGATGTTGATCGTGTCGTCGATGTCGGGGATCACGAACACCGAGGCGAAGGACGTGTGCCGCCGCTTCGCCGCGTCGAACGGCGAGATGCGCACCAACCGGTGGACGCCGTTCTCCGCCTTGAGATAGCCGTGCGCGTAGTCGCCGCGCACCATCACCGTCGCGCTCTTGAGGCCCGCTTCTTCGCCGGACTGATACTCGAGCAGCTCCGTCGACCAGCCCTTGCGCTCGCAGTAGCGGAGGTACATGCGCAGCAGCATCTCCGCCCAGTCCTGCGACTCCGTGCCGCCGGCGCCGGGATGGATCGTCATGATGGCGTCTTTGAGATCGTGCTCGCCGCTGAGCTTCATCGTCAGCTCGATAGCGTTGATCTCGTGCTCGAGCTGCCCCACGAGCATCTCGATCTCGGCGTCGACACTCTCGCCCTCGCGCTGCAGCTCCTGCAGCACGTCGAGCTCTTCCGATTTCGATTCGATCGACTCGCCGGACTGGATGCGCTTTTCGACGCGGGCCCGTTTCCGTCCGACTTCCTGCGCCGTTTCCGGTTTGTCCCAGAACCCGGGCGCGGACATCTCGCGCTCGACCTCGTCGAGCGCGCGTTTCGCTGAGGCTAGGTCAAAGATAGCTCCGGACGGAGCGGAGTCGGTTACGAAGGTCGTCGATTCGCGGCTGCATTTCGTCGTGCATAGATCAATCCGATGAGTACCACGAGGACGCTCGCCCACGCAAACCAGTCGCCGAAGCGCACGTAGGGCGTCGTCGATCTCCTCGACTGAAATTGCGCGTAAATGATTCCCGGCTTGCCCATCGGGATCGACTGCAGGATGCGGCCGGTCGGATCGATGTGCGCCGAGATGCCGGTGGTTCCGGCGCGCAGCAGCCACCGATCGCCTTCGATCGCGCGCAAACGCGCCTGCCACAGATGCTGCGCCGGCGCGGCCGTGCCGTCGTACCACGCGTCGTTCGTGATCGTGACCAGCACGTCCGCGCCGTGGCGCAGTTGCTGCCGCGTGATCTGCGGATAGACGATCTCGTAGCAGATCGCCGGGCCGTATTTCAGTTTGCCGCCGAGCGGAAAGTCGTTCGAGCCGAACTCGAACTCGCCCACCGCGCGCACGAGCTTTTCTGCGAAGAAGAGCACGCGCCGCAGCGGCACGTATTCGCCGAACGGCACGAGCCGGATCTTGTCGTAGTGCCCGATCGTGACGCCGCTGCTGACGAGGAACGCGGAGTTCCAGAGGCGATTCCGATGCGCCGGATCGGTGGCCACCGAGCCGAGGATGATGTCGACCTTGCGGTCGCGCGAGAGCTGCTCGATCGAGTCGCGGTAGAACCGCGTCTCGGTGAACGAGAGCGGCACCGTCGACTCCGGCCAGATGATCACTGTCGCGCCGCGGTTCGCCGCTTCTTCCGTCATCGCGATCATGCGCTGATAGATTGAGAGCACCTGCGCTTCGTCCCAGCGCATCTCCTGCGAGATGTTCGGCTGCAGCAGCGCGGCGGTGATCATCGGCGAGTCGTTCGGACGCGCGATCAGCTTCGACGCGACGAGCCCCGTCCCCCACCACGTGAGCGCGAGGATGCCGATCGCGCCGCCGGCGAACACGCGCGCGATCTGCGGCGGCTTCTGCGTGACCCACCACGCCGCGATCGTGCACGGGATGAGAATCAACGCGCCGACAAAGTACGGACCGCCGAAGCGATCGATCTGAATGAGTGGCGTGTAGTCGACGATCGCCGTCGCGAGCAGGTTCCACGGGAATCCGCTGAGCAGATACGTGCGCGCGTACTCGATCGCCGCCCACGCCAGCGGGATGAAGAGCCACGGCGCGAAGCGCGCGCCGGGACGCAGGCGCTTGACGATCGCCGCGAACAAGCCGCCGTAGAGGCCGAGGATCAGGCACATCGCGGTGTACAGCAGGATGCCGACGAGTGGGGGCAGTCCGCCGTAGTGCGACATCACCCGGATCACCCACGGGACCATCATCAGCCAGGCGACCGTCTGCGAGAGCCAGCCGAGGAAGAACGCCTGCCACGCGCCGCGCGCATGGACGATCGCGATCAGCAGCGGAAGCAGCGAGACGAACGCGAGCCAGCCGATGGCGGCGTTCGGGAAGGAGAGCGCGAAGAGGATGCCGCTCGTGATGGAGAGCGCGAGGCGAAGAATCACTTCTTGAACAGCGCGTCGAACGCCTTCCGCGCGTCATCCGGCGTCACCGGCTGTTTACTCTTGTCGGCGGCGAGGTCCCTGACGATCTTGGGTTGGAAGAACGTGCATTCGT
>DATFHJ010000309.1:0-18219 GCA_035248585.1 Thermoanaerobaculia bacterium | reverse complement strand
ATCCGTCAGCCGCAGATTCCCGTACACGTCGTACGTATACGCCTGCTGCTGCACGAGTCCCTTCCGCTGCACCGCGGCCGTCACCACCCGGCCCAGCGGATCGTAGATGTACTCGTTCGACACGCTTGTATCGCTGCCGATCGACATGATGTTGCCAGACGGATCGTACGCGAGCGGCCCGTACGTCGACCCGCCGCCACCATCCAGAGGCACCACTGCCCCGGGACGGGTGTTCGCCGCCACATCGTGCGCATACAGCACAAGCGCAGCAACGAAGCCAATGGCAGCGTTCCGCCGCTGTATGGGGCAAGCTCTCATCGCAGCGCATCCTGCAGTTCGCGAATACAACTGGCGCGGATCAGCCGCTGAGCGCCCGGAGGCTCGCTGAAGACAAGCGGTTCGAACCCAAGCGTGACGCGAGCTTGATTCACCGCATCCCGGATCGTGTAGAGATCCTTGCTGATCACCGCGACAGTCGAAGGATCGTTGCTCGTCCATGCGGCACTGAGACCTGCCAGAACACGGAGGACGCCGGCCGCTTTGCGAAGCTGCCGTATGTGCTCGCTCTTGACAGGCGTCAACGCAACGACCGAGCCGGCGAAATCCACTGTCACTGCAAAATCCCTCGGGCTGGCCTCGGAGTAGAAACCATGAGCGTCGAGCGCACGAACGGTAAACGTGTATGCCGTGTCGGCTTTCGCACCCGCCGGATTGGCCGGATCAACGATGTTGAGGAAGCTACGCGCGTTCGCCTCGGCACGGAACGAGATGCCGTCGGGCTGCCGCTCCACGAGATACCCGGCAATCCCCGCGACACTCGTGGAGGCACCCCAGGTAACCAGGACGCCGCCTAGATCAGCGCGATACGCCGCGCTGACTGCCGTGGGCACGGTCGCTGGTGCTACGACCGTGATCGTGACGGAACGGTTCGCGCTACCGCAGGAGTTCGTAACAACGCCGACGTAAGCAGTCGTCTCCGCCGGTGAAACGGTGATATTGCTGGCGGTGCCATTCGGCAACGCCACCCGATCCGCGCCGACGATCTTGTACCACTGGTAGGACAGAGGATTCGAACCGGTGGCGAACATCGTCAATCTGGTCGACATTCCCCGCGTAATCGTCTTGTTGTCGGAACCGTCCGTGACGGTCGGCTTGGTGCAGACCGTCACTTTCACCGATTGACTGACAGTGGCGCCACAATCGTTCTTCGCTTCGACCCAGTAAGTGGTGGTCAGGGCCGGTGCGGCATTGAATGAGGTCCCGGATGCCACTTCCTTGCTACGGTTGGGCGGCTCGCCCAGATACCAGGTGTACGTGATCGTGCGGCCGGTCTCACCCACCGCGGCCACGCTGAGAGGTGCGGAGCCGCCGTCGGCGATCGTCGTAGAGCCGGGTTGCCTGGTAAAAGATGGCGGGACGCAGAGTGAGCGGAATGTCATCAGCGAAGTAATCATGGAGCTCGGGCGAGATGGCACGGCCGGATCCACCTTGATTTCGTCAACGACCCTGTTCGGATGGGTCACGCGCGCAGGAAGCCCGCTCGGGTGATACGCGATCGAACTGACGCCTCCGGCCCACGTGACCGAGGTGAGCCAGCCGCGTTCGTATACGTTCGTCACTGCCGTCGGAAGAGGCGATGTGCAACCGGTGAGGGGGCAGTCCGTTGGCACCGACAACGTGGTTGTATTCCCGAGCGCGTCGTAGGCAAAGCGCTGCTCGAACCGGCGCTGGGCAACACAATTCGACGTCCCCTGGCACCGGTAGTCGGCGGTCGTCTTGCTCTCCACTCGGCCTTCTGTATTGTAGGTATACGATTCGGCAACCTTGATCGTACGGCCGTCCGGAAGCCAGTTATAACGGACTCCCTCCTTCAGCTGGCCGTTCGCTCCCGTCGCGGAGGGGTTCGTGTCGTGAAAGGTGAAGCTCTTGTTCGGCCGTACCGCCGCCCCCGCGCGCTCATCGACAGCGAACAACCGCTCCGCTCGGTCGTAACTGAATTCCAGATCGAAGACGCCCGCCGAGATCTGGCGCCGGAGCAGGTGGCCACGAGCATCGTAGGAGAGGTAGTTCACCGGCTCGCTTTCGACGTGCCATTCACGGGTGAGAAATCCCCTGCCATCGTACGAAAACGTACGTGCCTGTCCGCAACCCGTCGACCCCGGCGCGGTCCGATTGGCACAGACCTCGATCATGTGATTGTCATTGTCGTAAAAGTATTCGGTCACGGTTCGCGCTGTGGTGTCGATACTCGCCGGCGGTTCCGTGACTCGGATCAGACGGCCGTGGCGGTCGAAATCCTCGATGGTTTCGGTTCGCGTCAGCAGTGGTTGTCCCGCACGTCCGCCCGTCTTGACCATCGCGCTTCGCCGCGTCTGCGCCACGCCCGAGTACGCGATCTTCGCGGCGTCAGCGGCGCTGACATCCGGCGCCTTGATGCTGACGGGACGGCCGAATGCGTCATAGGACGTCTCCGTCGGAGCCGTGGCGCCCCAGTCGATGGAGCTGGTGATCCACCCGAGCGCGTTATAGGTCGTCACCTTTTCGGCCGTAACCCCACCGGGCATCGCGCGGGTCTCCTTGATTTGCCGCCCGAGCCCGTCGAAATGCGCCTCGCCGTACGCGACCATGCCGGTGGCGTCGGTGGAGGTCGTGGTGATCTTCATTGGAGACGTGGCGGATGACGTGAAGATGTACCCGTAGTCCGTGCGCAGGCGCGGCATTTCGACCGATTTCACTCGACCGAGCTTGTCGTACGCGTACGTGGTGGTCACGCCTCCCGAAGAGCTCGAGGTCAGCCGGAACTGGCGGCTCGCCGCGACAGCTCCCGTATTGCGATCGATGACGCGGTCTTTGATGAAGAAGCTCAGCGGATTGTCGCTGGCGTCCGTGTACCACGACGACGCCAGGGCTCCGTATTGATAGGAATTGCGGATGCGATACGTCTCGCCGGCCGGCGGTGGGTTCGGTGCAGCACAGACGAATTCCGGAACCGAGGCGGTCCCGCCGTAATAGTATTCGCTCGCCACATTTCCCCTGCTGTTCGCATCGCGCACGAAAATCGTCAGCAGGTCGTCGGACGACGCAATCGGGTTCCCCGTGAGAGAGGCGCGAGCGATCTTGTGCACTCGACGACTGCGCTGGAACCCGAGAGGATCGAAGCAGGCCGTCGTATCCGTGACCCGCCACCCACCCGCTCCATTGGATGACCAGATCTGCTCGGCCGTCCATTGGCGGTCATAGGTATTCAAGTTCCAGACGTCGGCGGCGGTGAGCATCCTGTACGTCGACTTCGGGTGCCCGTTTTCCAACTCGTATGTGCCGACTGAAGGATTGTAATTGACGAACGTGACGCGCCCGTTTTCACGCTCGAAGTCCCCACCCGTCTCGGTTCGCCGGTAATGACCGAGACCGTCCCAATCGGAATACGTCACTTCGCTATAGCGACCGTCTTCATAGACCGTTCGTTCATAAGCCGGGCGTGAATTGACGCGCGAGCTGGCGCCATCCGTGACGCTGGCGTCATTTTCGTAGCGCAAATATGTCGTCCGCTTGACGGCGAGGTTGCCGAAGTCGTCGGGAGCGAGCAATTCCGTTGATACAAAACCCCCGCCCGCTGTTCCCTTCTGGCGCGAGAACGGCAGCCCATACTCACCTTGATAGCGCCCGGGACAGCCCTGAAGATGGCGGCACGCGCTGAAGTAATGCGCGGTCGCATTCAGGAGCACGTCGTCTTTGTCGTAGTTCTTTACGATCCGATAGTGGTCATCCCAGGTGTATGAGCTCGCATCACCGAGGCGGCTGCGGAAGTATTCAGTCCGTCCCAGCACCTGGCCGCCGCTCTTGACCACTCGAGACCGGACCCCGGGATTCAAGGATACCGCGGCGGAAAGCGACCCCTTCCCATCCAGACTCATCGCCGGAAACCCATAGACCTGATATTCCCATTCAATCGTGCTTCCCGTAGGCAGAGTCAGGCGCGTGATGTGCCCGGTGATGCTTCCCATGCTGCCGGAGGCATTGGGATCCAAGACCGGCCGACAGGTGAGGTGGTCGCCGCGATCCGTCGTAAATGCATATCTCACCCCTTCCGGCATATCGATGGACGTCAAGATCGGTACATAGACATAGGGTGGGGTGTGCCCATCGTGCCGATTTGCGCATGGCCGCGACGTGGTCAATGCAGGATTCGCGGGCGCGGTTTCATCGACGACCTGGTACGATGCGTCGTAGTTGAACTTGTATTCAGCCGTTTGGTTCGCACTATTGGCCGGGGTGAAGGCCGCGAGGACGATCTTATCGACGACCTCGTGCGGAATGCGGTATTTGGGCTCCAATACCGCCTCCCAACGATCCTCGTAATAATTCCACCCCCTGCGCCAGTAAATGTAGTGAACACGCCCGGTGGAGTCTTCGATTTTCTGAACCGTGCGTTCTCCGCCCTCCGGATGAGGGGACGCTTCCCGGGAATACGTCACTGTGACGGTATTGCCGAACTGGTCGGACATCCCGATCAGACGCCCTTGAGCATCGAACGTGTGCACGTTCCCGTCGGGAAAATCGAGCTTGACCTGATTCGATTCGACCCGCCTGCGAATGTACGTGCCATCACTGCTGCCGATCGCGTCCCCAGTGAGCACTCCAAGCCCATGCATCGGGTGAGCGATGTCGTGGTGACCGCCGTCGGGCGCGAGGTAGGTCCCCATCGGAAGCTCGCCCTCGATGACGGTGAGAAGCTGCCCGAGGGTGACCGTCCACCCAAGGCCCGCATTCGCCGGCTTGGCTGGAAACTGGTACGTGTTGAACAACATCGGCGGGATCGGGTCGTCGGGGAGCTCGATGTCGCCGTAGTCGGTCTCGTTGTATCCCGTCTGCCACGGATTTGTGGCATAGCTGGCCATGAAGCTATACGACAAGGTGCCGCCGACGTAATACGTCTGTCCAATGGGCACATTCAGATTCATGGTGCCATTGAAGAGGTTCACATTGTCCAGTCCTTCCATTTTGTACGCCAGCCCAGGTTTGATCCCGCGCTCCGTGTCGGGATTCTGAGCGTGAGCAGTGAATGGATAAACAGCCAACGCGATGAGAGCAGCAACTGCAGGCAAGCGAGTCACCGCTTCACCTCCGTGATGAAGTACGCCATCTGTTGAGGAAGAAACACGACCAGGACGTCGCCCGCACGGAATGTCTCCGACTGTGCGGTCATTCGTCGATTGCGAGCGTCTTTTCCTATGGGCCGCAATTCCCGGACGGGCAATTGAATTCTTCCGTTCAGAACTCCGTCCCCGTCCCCGGCCGCGCCGTCTCCAGCGGTGAGCTCAAACGAGCCGATTCCCGGCCGCACCAAAAGCGAATAAACGTACGCAGACTTCGCCTCGATGGAATCGAGACGCCCATCTTTGCCTCTCTTCAATGCTTCGTCGGGCAACTCCGCCTCGCGCAGACCGAGCGAGGAGGAGGCGGTGGAACCGTAAGCCCCTGACGCGACATCGACTGCTACCCAAACGGACAGCCGCTCGACCTCTCGATGCAAATCGAATTGCACGATGCCGCGATCGTCCGCGGGCTGCTGGCGATAAACGCGACGATGCACTGGCGAGTCGTAGAGTGAACGCAATTCGTAACCGAGCAGAACGACCATTCCCCCTGCGCTACCACGCTCCACGCGTACTGTGCTGGCGGAGACCGTAACGCCGAGCCGCCGGGGTGGTTTGGCCGCATGAGCCACTCCAACGGACGACAGCACGCCGGCCATGAGCAAAATGCGAAGGACCAGGCCACCGCGGCTGCGCGGCTTTGCGCCACAATGCACGCTGTGACGGATGCGACTTCCCGGCGATTGAGGCACGCGAGATTCAAACATGGTCTCTCCCCTCGGCTCTGATATGGACCGTTCGCGCTTCCGCCACCCGGCAGCTCCGCGGGACAAGCGCAGCTCACTCTTCGCAATCGCACCACCGGGTGCCGGCAACAGCGCCGTTCTTGTTTAGATAAGACGGAGGTTCAGGCCAAAGATTGGCTACGCCACAGAGGGCATTGGGCCGTAGCGTTACGAAGCCCGTGCGAGGTAGCCCGCAACACCCCACTCGAAGCGAGGCTCATTGAACAGAGAGGGAAATTGACCGCGGAAGATCTGCAGCTTTTCGCAGGCAGCGGTGGGCTCCGTCTGGACCTGCGCATGTAAGTGCTCGATCGACTCTCGGGCACGGTCCGGAAGCTCCTGGGAAACGAAATAAGCAATGACTTCGCGAGCGATGCCCATGGCCTCGCCGGCACGCCCGAGCTTCAGAAGCCACTCCGATAAACGGGAGCCAATCACCATCGCGGGAAACCGCAAGTCGCGCGCGCGGACGTCTTCGCGCAACGAGACCAATTGCGCAATGGCATGATCCAGATCTCCCTGCCGAGCGTCACATTCAGCCAGGATCCACCGCCAGCTGAAGGAAACGAGGAGTGGCTCGGAGGAACCGCGCTGCAACGCCAGAGCCTTCGGGCGCTCCGTCTCACCGCGTTCGAGGAAACACCAGGCAAGATTGTTGAGCCAGTGATGGCGGTCCGCATCGTCGGCAGCAGCCGTGCTGAGAAGCTCGTCGTACAGCGCCACCGCCTCATCGAAGCGCTTCGCATTCAGGATGGCCATGGCCCTGCAACTGCGCGCAATTCTGGTGCGACGATCATCGCCGAGGCGCACGAAAATTTCCTCCGCCGCACAGGCCGCAGCCAGCGCGCGGACGGTCTGACGCATCTGGCCGAACATACGGGCTTCGGCGATCAGAACTCGGCCCAACTGAAAATCGTCGCCGGAGGCACGAAACAATCGCTTCGCCACTGCGGCCTGCCGACGGGCAAACCGAAAATCTCCCTGATTACAAGCCAGCCATGCCTCGCAGAAAAGAATTCTGCCTAACAGGACCGTCCACTTGTGACAGCGATTCCCCGCCCCTGCCCGTACGAGCGCCAATTCGACATCCTGCAGGTCCGCAATCATCCCCGGGCGCGCGGGCTCGCTGCTATCCATCTCCGCCATCAGTCTTTCGGCGATGGAATGGACACGCGAATCGTGGACGGTGACATTGCCGAGCAAAGCAACTGCCATCCCGCAGGCAACGCATTCGTCGACGTGTGCACTCAGACGCAGAAATTCCCCGTCGCTCACGGTGCCATACGTAAAAAGGGTGAGATCCGCACGGAGCGGATGGCTCATTGCTGCGCTCCACGCCCCCGGCGCGGTGGATGCAGCCTGGTGCGCGCTCCTCCACAGGTCTGCGCGACACTTCGGCAGACGAAAGCGGATACCGTCAAATGAACTCGCGCGGCCATGACGTCCCAATATCTAGAAGTAAAGACGGCAGCGCGATGCGCTTATTGGCGAAGACCGCCGGTCAGCGCGCCAGCGCCGGCGAGGATTTGACCCGCGTTAAGCAGACGGCTGAGAATCATCGCTAAATCCCTTAAACAGCAGGTAGACCACCATGATCAACTGAATGATGGCTGCCGGTGCTACGAGTGGATAGCGGAAGCGGAGACCGAGAAGGGCGATTGTCGCAGCAGTCGTCGAGACAACAGTCGCGGCCAGACCCGCGCCCGAGAGAAGCTTCGGCACGTATCGGCCTCGAAACAGGATCAAGAAAAAGATGAACAATTTGACATGACCGAGGGCGAGATTGAAAAAATGTGCCGACCCCCACGAGGATCGCGCAACGACACCAAGCGTTTCGAGGACCGCGCGTTCGGCGTCGGGCTTCGCATAGGCGACGCTCATCGCCACCATGTCACGCACGGTGATCCCTTCCACCGTTTGCATTGCCAACCCGAGAATGCTCAGAGAGAGGAAAAGGAGCGCGAGCCGTTCCATCCGCTGCCGGAACAACGGTAGCGTGATCAAGGCCACGGCGAGTGCCAACCCGCTGAGCACATGGGTCAAGAGAACGGCGGCGCGGATCTGTAACGCGTCTGCAGCCGCATTCTCGAGGAATCCGGGCGCGATCACGGCTCGCATCATCCCGATCTCGGTGTATACGGGAATTGCGAGAAGCACCTGCACCAGCAACAGAAGACCGACGATTCGGCCAGTGGCCTTTGCAGACATTAAGGTTGCCGTCATTGATCCTCCCCCGAGATTCTGCGTTGACCTGCGCTGGAGCGAAAGGAGCAAGAGAATCGACGCCGAGAGCACCGGCGCGGGCGCAGCACCGCACGGGACCAGTGACGGCCGCAGGGAATCGTCGCTAGTCTCACCTTGGCGTTGCCCATTCAAGCAGTTAACTTTGAAGACGTGTAGCCTCCTGAAATATTAGCGGCGGGCGGAATTAAGGCTGACGGGAGACCTCAAGGCGGCGGCCGCGACATCACTTGGCGACAGGCAGGGGGGGCCACCTATCGGTCAGGCAGCCGCACATCAGGACCGAAGCGAAGTACGTCGACTTTGTTCCCCGTCTTCAACATGTGTAATACGTTTGCGGTTTCTAAGCTCATTGCAGGTCCCGCGTCCGCCGCGTTATCCGGTCCCGCGCACTACGCCTGAGGTTGATCACCTGCTGCCGACGTAAACCAAGCCGGGAGCCGATCGACAAGTCGTCGAGCGGAAGCTGCTCCCAGATTTCTTTCAGCACATCTGCCGACATCCCCAAGGTGTCGGCAAGCTCGTCGAACGAAACGGACAGAGTCATCGGCACGAGCTTCGTCACCGACTCTCCACGAGAGTCACGCGCGTGCAGGAGCAGGGCCAGTCGCTGCTGCAATGGGAGCGCACGAACTTCACACCACACCTGTTGCAGGTACTGCCGGCATTGCAGGCGTTCGGTGATGTCGTCCGCCGGATTCGGAGCCATTTCGTCGAGGGGCGAATTGTTTTCAATCCGGGGCACTCCGGCGATGTCGCAGAACAAGCCGACAATGTCGTCGACGAGGAGAGGATGGCCGGCCGCTTCGAACAGCTGGAACAGAGTGGCCGCCATATCATTACATGTTTGAATGGAGCTTTCTGCCGGTGCCGGCATTGTGCCACTCTCTTCTCCCGACCACGAGCGAAAGCCTGCGACATAGCGCGATCGGGATTCCCAAACAGCGAAGCGAGAGTCGTGCGACAGTCTGTAGCGAAGGCGCGCCTTCATTTTCGCCCGCAGTGGATGCAGCCGGCGCATGAAATCATTGCAAGCATTGAAAGCGATCACCGCGCCGTAGGCCGCGATGCTTTGGATGACGCCCGGCCCTTCACTAGAAACTGCACTCCAGCGCGCCACAATCTTCAATAGAATGTCGCTCCTGATGTCCTCCCGCTCCTGCTCCGCGACACCCGCTTTGGACATTTGTGCGGCGATGATTTTGTCAATTCGCTGGTACAGGTGAATCTGCAGGACCTCGTCGACCCCAACTTCTCCATGGCGGATCGAACCGGCCGGCGTCGGCACATCGGGACCGTCGGCCGCAAGCGGGACCATTGCGCCGCGGCCCGACATTAGGGCGAAGTTGCCCATTGCCAGCGCCGGATCCGGGAGACGGGGGCGCCGCCGCACCTTCGGCGGCAGCCGTGAAGGGTGCACCATCGAGCCTGGGCCCGACCGTTCTGCGCCGCGCTCCCCGGCGGACGTGGTCTGCCGCCAAACGTCGATCGACCGGGAGTCTCGGACGGTCACGTGGTCATGCGCAAGCGTTGGCTGTCGTGTCATCCGCTCGTTATAGCGGCCACGCCACGGCGCTTCTTGAACGAAATTGCGTTTGTCTCGCCTGGAAGCGAGCGGTGTCCGACCTCAGCGGCCGACTGAGACTGCGCGACGCTTGTGTGTGGTTGCGTGTGCTTTTCGGTACGCGCCCGGCGTGACGCCCAGAGTGCGACGAAATTGACGAGTGAGGTGCGCCTGGTCAGCGAAGCCGGACGCCAAGGCCACGTCGGCAATCGTGTCCGTGGATCGAAGAAGCTGCTGTGCGAGGTTCACTCGGAGTTGCGTCAGATACGCGTGAGGGGTAACGCCGACGCGTTTGTTAAATTCACGGATCAGATGATACTGACTCAGCCCGGCGGCTGCTGCAATCGCTTCGAGATCGATGCGTACAGAGCGGCGCGCTCGCATGAACTGACGCGCTCGCTCCACGGCGGCAGCCTCGCCCCGGCGGGGTTGTTCGACGCGCAGAGAACCATGGCGATGGAGAAGCGTGCCAATCACGCGAATCGCCAATTCGGATGCTTCGACGGAATCGCTCAGGGGAGCACCGGCGAGCCGCCGATGAAGAACCCGAAGGTCAGCCGCAAGCGGCGCATCATCGATGATAGGCTGCGCAAACACCAGGGGCTGCATCTCCCGATTGCATGCCCGCGCGATCGCGTCCATCGCCTCGGCGGGAACGTACGCCATTCGCTCCGCCCAAGGCTCGCTCCCCAGGCCACCATCGTGAATCTCGCCGGGTGGGACAACGATGATCGATCCTTGAGGTGCTTCGTACCAGCCTCCACGGAGCCAGAAACGATTCACACCGGCCTCAATCACGGCGATGCCCCATTCGTCATGCCAATGCCGCGGGAATGGCTCAAGCCAATTCTCAAGCTCCAGCAGAGAAAAAGGAGCGATCGGGGTGGCGGCATAGTTCGTACGAAATTCACTACTCATTGGCCGAGTGATGGTCGCACGATCACCAACAAATTACCATGCCGAAACAGCTTCGCGAACCGTACCAATATTCTGCCAATTTCCTCGTCACTCTCGAAGAGCAGCGAGGGGACGGTGTCGCGCCGAGCGGCGCTCGCTCTTAGGGCCGAGCGCGTGACTCCGCGGTGCGGGTAAGACAACCCCCAACACCCAGCATCCGCCTGCCTGCAACTGAGTCGAGCGGACGTTTTTCACAGACATCCACCAATATTGCCGGCGGCTTCGCGTCTAGAAATACCGTGCCACTGTCTACACGACGGCCCGCTGTGCGCTGGACGGCCGTCGGCACGATCCTCATGGCATGGGTAACGCTAATTCTCATCACGCATCGAGGAAGCCATTCCCCATACACGTATGCGGGCGTCGCAGCATATGAGGGGAAGCCGGTAAACCGGGAAGTCAACGGTGACGCACCAACCGTAGTTCCGGTCACGCGATTCTTCTATGACGGGACCACTCCGAATTGGCCGCTCGCTCACAATGTGCGGCTGCCGCTACATTCGTTTCACACCTCCATCGTCGTCGCATTTGTCCGTTCGTATCTCACCGCGAATGACGTTGTGAACTGGGTATTCATCGCAATCATGACGATTGCTGCGTTGCGGGCCGCCTGGGCATTCGGCCTAAGCGCGCCGGCGCTGCTACTCGGTCTAGCCACGATCTATGCGTTGCCATTCGTCATCGGATGCATTGGCAATCCGATGCATTACATCGTCGGACCGGTCATCAATTTCCTGGTGGTCCTCGCGGCGATCACCATGTCGCCCGACGACCTCCGCAAACCGCACGTTGCGGGACTGATGTCGGCGATCATGACGCTGAATTACGACTGGTACATTTTCGGTGCCGCTCTGGCGATTTATTTACTCTTCGTCATTCGCTTTGACACGCTAAGGGCCGCGCTCTTGTACGTCGCTCTGGCCCTCGCACCGATCGCGGTATGGAAGGGATTCATCGACATCGCCAGCAACGGCGAGGCGTCGTATGGCCTGCGCTCGAAATTTTTCGGCTCCGTGGTAGCGCAGTGGATGGTATGGGTGCACAACCTGCGGGAACTTCCGCTGTTGCCGTTTACCGTCTCACACATCGGCGTTCACATCGGCTTCCACCAGATCCTGACGCAGGTCTGGTGGCCACTGCTAGGCTGCTGCATCGTCGCCTTATGGCAGTTGCGGCCACCACTCACGCGGATCACATGGCTGATGCTCCTGCTCATTGCTTTCTTCGGAATCGAGCAGATCTTCACAGCAGCGTTCGATCCGGAGAACAATCCGCGCCGAGCTCTGGCGGTGGTTTGCGCGTTTTCGATCGGATGGTGCTGGGTCGTTGATCGATATTTGGGCCGGAAATGGTGGTTTACGATATTCGTCGCCCTGTTTGCGCTGACGGCGTTTCTCGCGTTCGCCGACACGCTGTTGCAGTCGGCCGCGCTGGCCGGTTTATACATGGGCGAGGCCGTTCGCGCGGATCCGAAATGGGTGCTGGGGTTCCAAGCCCACCGCGTAATGACCGGCGGCGCACCTCCCACGTGGCAGCAGAACGTAGTCGTCCTGTTTCCCCGCGCCGCGATCGGCAAGCTCGATTTCGTCGCGATCGCTTCGCAGGTTTACATCGGCGGATTCGCTGTCGCATTCTTCTGGATCCTCGCGAAGGCACGCCTACTCCCGCGCTTCGCGCCGCTTGCATTCATCGGTATTTGGCTGCTCAGCGGAGTGCGGTTCGTGTGGTGAACACATCGAGGAAACCAGCCAGCATTCGGACGCCGAACCGGAGACCGCAAACCCCGCAGGGCCTGAGGCCTGTTTCACGGCTCGTTCTCGACGTAGTGGGCGACGTGCATGAATTTGATCGTCCCGCGCTCGATGGTGAAAAACAGGCGCACGGGAGGCAAGCCGGAGTCTCTTGCCGTGCGGAGGACGCGCGTCGTCGAGTTGTCGAGCGTCGGCACCGTCTCCCCGTGGATCAGGGCCGCGTCGAGCAGTTCGATCAGCGCACGAAATGCCTCCGGGGAGCCGTCGAGCATCAGGACGGAGTCGTAAAACGACTCGAGATATTCGACGCGCAACGGCTCGAAATCTTCGACGGGCAGGTGCACAGGCTTTCTCTCTCGTTCAGGGGGAATGACCAGAGCCGAAACATCGGGTACTGCTTACGAGTCTGACCGGCGGCGCTTGTGCTTTCCTTCGCGAACCATTTTCTCGAGCCGCTGCGCGGTTTGCCGTTCGGTCTTACTGCCGGACCGGGGGTGGACGACCACGGACTGCTGAGGCGCCGGCGGCACGGCGCCGAGGGCGGAAAGGAGCCGCTTGACGACGTCGAACAGATCGAACGCCGCGCGGCGAGCCTCCTCCAGATCGGCGTTTGCCGTCACGACGTCGAGACCGCCGAGCGTCACGCGGTGCAGGTTCGGAATGACGGCAACGATGCGGCGCACCGTATCGAGAGTCACGTTCGCCCCGTCTTCCAATGCATAGACCTGCTTGCGAGGGATGTCGGCGAGGCGGGCGACTTCGGTCACGGACAGGCCGGCGGCCATTCGCGCCTGCTTCACTTCTTCATGAATCATGGAGCCATCGTAACACGAATGCTCCTTAAAAGAAGCAGATTAGGGCCCCCACCGGGGGCGTTGGATTCCGATACAAGCGCTCGCGCGTCTCGAGTCCCGAGACGTTGTGTGGGGATTGAGACGCTCGCCTCGCGAGATCAAGGGTCTCGTATGGCGTGTAATTCATTTTGATTGGCGATACGAATCGTTTGGATTCGCGGCGTGCCGCGCGGTCGTGAAACCGGCCGCCGCGGCCGCACGCGCGACGAACTGTCTGCTTTTTTACGGCAAAAAGGCATGTTTCAGGAATCACAACGTCAACAAAAGCGACCAGCAACGTTCACCCGCGAATCAAAACGTTTCGGGCGCCAATCCACCCGCTGATCCCGCGAATCAAAGGATCCACGCCGCACAGCAAAAGCCGTTAGGCGTCGGGACGACATCCCGACTCGCATTCCAATTCCGTGCGCTTTCGAATCAAACACATTGGCCGCACATCAAAAACGTAATGCGCGAATCAAAAAGAATGAGCGTGACCGTCTCGTTACACTTGACTCTTATAAGTAACGTACCGATACTGCTCTCACCTGCGCAGGATTGCCGAAACGAAAAGGAGCCATTCATGACGACCGTTCCCGAAACACCCCTGAGTCACACCGAGCGAGCCCGGTTGGTCCTCGAGCACATTCGCGGCATCAAAGAGCTGATCGGCGGATTCACGTTCGGCGGCGCCCCGGATTCGCGCACGCTGAATTTCGTGAAGTCGGTGCCGGACGAGTTCCTGGAGGCGACCGCGGTGGCGCTCGAAGCCTCCGAGGATCTTGCGAAGATCGATCGCATTTCTGCGACCGAGCTGCGCGAAGTCGTGGCGTTCGCGCTGGCGTTCACGCCGGTTGCCGATGAGCTGGCATACATGCACCGCGCCGTCCAGTACACGATCGCACTGCGGCGCGCCGACGCCGGCCAGCGCTCCCTGCAGGTCTATCAGATGGGCAAGACGATCACCCGGAAGATGGCCGTGCCCGGAAGCCAGGTGCTCATCCCGCACATGGAGGCGATGAAACGAACGCTCGGCAAAGCCCGCCCGAAATCAACGCCACCGGCGCCGCCCGCGGTGAAGCAAGGCGGTGGCAATGCGTAAACACGCCAAGGCCATCGTCCTGGCCGTGATCACTTCGATCGTCGGATGTTCGGGGTATTTCATCGCTCAATACAACCCCGCCATCGACAACGGCGCGACCCGGCTCTCCGAGGAGGTCGATGACTTTCTGATCGAACTGGAAAGCACGGCCGGCACCCCGGCGGGGGCGTACGAGCGGCATGCGCCGGCGTACGACGAGCTGCGCGCGGAGATCGAGACGCTGCGCGCGGTTGCGGTCGCACAACGCGGCAACGATCTGACGGTGCACTCGCTGGACCTGATCGCCGAGAACCTGACAAAGCTCGAAACGCTGCACACCGACGGCATCTCCGCCGAGGAGCTGCGGGTGGTGCGGACGTTGTTCGACAGCCAGTTCCGAATGCTCGTGCAGCTGGAGAACGCCAAGAAGCGGAAGGAGGGGTGAGATGAACCTCGATATCAGTTCCATCACCGAGACGATGACCGGCGCGGTCCGCCACGCCATCGGGGAACGCTGGTCGGTGATCCGCGCCGTGGCCGAGCCCGAGTTGCGCAAACTCGCGCAGACGCTCGAAGACGTGCAGCAGATGTATGCGAGCGGCGAGATCAACTCGAGCCACGCCTCGCAGCTCGTGGAGATGCAGCGGAACGCGGCGGTGAGTGTGCTGCGCACGGTGGAGGGACTCGGAATCCTGACGGCACGGGCGGCGATCGATTCTGCGGCACATGCCGTGGCGGACGTCGTCAACCGCGTCACCGGAATCAAGCTCCTCTGAGCGAAAGGAAGACCGATGGCTACGAAAGAAGAGGAAGTCCAACAGGAAACCGAGATCTCGCAGGAGTCTGCGAAGAGCACGTCCACCGGCCGCACGAAGAAGAAGACGCAGAAGCGTCCCGTTTCGCCGGCGAAACCGGCTGTGCGCCCGGTGAAGGCGAAGTTCAAAGCGGGCAAGGACCTGTGAGTTTCCGAGGGAGGGGCGGCGCGCCGCCCCTCCCAAAGGAGTCGAGGCATGACCACACCGATTCAACTCGCGATTCAGGGAGGCGGCGCGAAGATCACGTATCTCCTCGCAGCCCTGGAAGCCGTGCAATCGCTCGAGCGCGAAGGACTGCTGCACGTGACGCGCATTGCCGGAACTTCCGCGGGGGCGATCGCCGGCGCGTTGTATGCGGGCGGCGTCGACATGCGGCGGGCGCGCGACGCGTTCGAGTCCGACCGCGAACAACTGCTCGACGCGTTTCCTCCGTCCGGCGTTGCGCGCTGCGCCTGGAAGCTCATCACACGGCAGCCGTTCTGGAACGCCAATCCGATGCGCCGTTGGCTCACGAAACTGCTGGCGGGACGCGATCGCCTCGGCGATCTCGACATCCCCTTGGTCGTGGTCGCTTCCGATCTCACGAACATGCAGCGCTGTGTGTACGAGGCTGCCGAGGAACCACTCATCAGCAGCGTCATGGACTCGGCGGGAATCCCGTTCTTCTTTCGCACCGCGCCGTCACGCGCGGATGGCTTCGCGCGCGTGGTGGTCGACGGAGGCATCTGTGAGAATCTCCCGGCCGGAGAGCTGACGAATGCCCCCGAGCTTGGCGAGGTCGTCGGAATCGGCTTCAGCACCTCGCGCTCGCGCGAGCCTCTGACCACGTTTGCCGCCTTCAGCGGCGCGCTGCTGGAGACAGCGATGAACGCTTCGGTGATCCGCGCACGCACGGAGCTCGGCGCGAACAACTTCGTCATTCGCACCGACGCCGGCTCCTTCGATTTCCGGCGCGCGTTCGAGACGGGACTCGGTGCCGAATATCGTGAGACACGCCTGCTTGCCGAACAGTTCTTTCGCGGCTTTGCGCAGCGCTCGGCGCGCCCGGCGACGCAGGTGCTCTTTCCACAGCGCCGGCTGCGCGACGTGACGGATGCGCTGCGGACGATGTACGAGAAGCAGCACGAAGCGGAGCGTTTCGAGGTGCTCTCGGTCCGGATGATCGTCACGGGGGCGTCGCAGGCACGCCCGGAAAGGCGCGGGCCGGACGACATCCGCCACGAGATTGTCTTTCGCGCGAGCGATCGACCCATCCACTGCTACCGAATCAAGTTGACACCGGCCGCCGCACCGGACCTGCAGAAGAGCCAATGCGAGGTGTTCGGCCGTGATGCCGTTGCGGTGCCGTTCGATCTGGTGCCGATTCCCGATTCGATCGACGACGCGCGTGAATACCTCTTGTTTTTCCGCGACCCGATCGTGCCAGGCGACGCGCGCGCGCCGGTGACGCTGCGGGTTCGCGATGCGGTGGCCGGCGTCCTGTGTCTCGCTGCCGAAGGGCGCGACGAGCTCCTGACCTCCGCTACACGCGCCGATCGTCCGGTCCCTCGCGTGGAGATCGTGGTGCATCTGCCGGAGGAGCTTTCTGAGACGGTGCTCCTTCCGGCGACCGGATGGGACGGCGCACCGATGTCGGCGGGCGAGTTGATCGCCTTTGCCGCGCCGGCGAATTTCTTCACCCTCGGCTGGAGGGGCGACAACGTCCCACCCAACACGCTGTTCGGCTGCAATCTGGTGAGGAGGTGATGAGGATGACGCGTATCCGCCTCGAGGTGTAGTCCCCCGGCATCGAATCGACGACAAGAAAGGAGACTTCCATGGCCAAGAACGACGTGCACACCATTCCGTGGAAGGGACGGTGGGCAAACAAACGGGAATCGCAGATCCAGGTAAAAAAGACGTACCGGCGGCAGGACGAGGCGATCTCCGACGGAAGAGTGCTGGCGCGGCAGTCGAAGGCCGAGCACTTCATCCACCGGCGCGACGGCACGATCCGAGCGCGCAACAGCTACGGACACGATCCCTACCCTCCGAAAGGATAGGGATCGCGCGACGGCCGGGCGCGGTCATTCCGCCGCCCCGGTCCGTCGCCTTTTTTTTGGAGACACGCCGATGAGCGATCTTGGCCGTTATACCTGGCTCGAACGTGAGCCCGCGCCCCGGATTCTCAGAGAAGCGCTGCGTCATATCGGCGTGGCCGAGGTTTCCGGTACGGGCGACAGCTCGACCATCCTTTCCTGGGCGCGAGATTTGGGATTGCGCGATTACCAGCACGACGAAACCGCGTGGTGCGGATTGTTCATGGCTCTCTGCTGCAAGCGATCGGGCTATGCCGTTCCGCGAACGCCGTTGTGGGCGCTGTCGTGGAAGAGCTGGGGCACCGCCGTGAAGGCGCCGATGCTGGCGGACGTCCTCGTGTTCTGGCGTAAGGTCATCGATCCACGGTCTCGAAAGACGATGCTCCACGGGCATGTGGGCCAGTACGTTGGCGAAGATCGTCGTGCGTACCATGTGCTCGGCGGCAATCAGGACAATCGGGTGTGCGTGAAACGGATCGCGCGAAGCCGGCTCGTCGCCGCGAGGCGGTGCCGGTGGCTGGAGGGGCAGCCGAGGAATATCCGGAAGATTCGGCTGACGGCGTTCGGGGCGTTATCGTGAGACGAAACGTAAAGCACTTTCCTTTCGATGGGGCAGAATCGCGCGCGCTATCGCCGAACGTGAAGTACCGGACCCGCGCCTACGATCCGGCCGAGCCCGCAAATCGGAGCAATCGAGAAGTCGTGGGCGACATTCGAGCCTCAGCTAGCGTTCACGGAGGGCTTACCGCGGGCCTATGCGACTCGAGACGACGTGGTCAGTCGAGCCGGCGAGCCCGGGGCTGGTGCGTTATCTAGCCGGTCGAGATGACGTCCCGACCACCAGCTTCGAGCCCTCACGCGCCGAGGGGCTCGCTGCGCTTGTCACGGAGTTCTCGCGCGATCAGATCAAGGTGTTTTATATCCTGCGTGACATCAGTCAGATCGCAGCGTCACGGGCCGGCGGATCTGGTGATTCAGAACGCGTACGATCGCAGCTTAGGCAATAATGCTCATACTG
>DATFHJ010000308.1:0-6771 GCA_035248585.1 Thermoanaerobaculia bacterium | reverse complement strand
CCCGATCCCTATCCCAATCCGCCGCCCTCCGCGCCGGCCATCAACTCGGCGACCGGCATGTGGTACTCGTCGCAGGTCGTCGGCAGCGACACCGTGATCCTGCTTTACAACTCGCCGCTGAAATCTCCCTGCGTCACGAATTGCGATCAGGGCGGACTGAGCGCGACGAAGCAGCTCTATTCGCTCGAGTACGTCCCGTCACCGGTCGAAGATCTGCCCGATCCACTCTCGCCCGCGGCGTTCTCGCGGACGCTCGCCACGCCCGGCGACGTCGCGAAGAACACGGCGCGGTGGGTGATCTCGATTCCGCAGGGCGTGCTTGCAAACAATCGTCTCTACGATTTCGAGACGCGCCTCGACAACGACCTCACCACCGGCACCGCGGCGAACAAGGTCTGGAATCTGTCGCACACGTTCGTCTGGCGCGGCACCGACACGTGGCTCTTCGGCGACGCCGCAACGCCCGGCAACATGCCGATTTCGGAGCGCTACCAGATCCTCGGCGATCCGCGGCACTGCCCGTACGCCGATCTGAAGCAGCCGCATGCCGGGTCGGGCCGCGCGCGCGCCGACGCGCTGGGCATGGGCTACAACCGCTACTTCGACGATTTTCACGCCCGCAACGCGCAGGGCGGCAACACCGCCGCAACGTGGCCGGGCTGGTCGTACGACGCGCCGCCGAACAGCGGCAACTGGTTCGGCGTCAAGAACAACGTCGCCGACACCGACCGCGGCAACGACGGCTGGAACACGCAGGCGGGATTCCTCGAGCTCGACGTGCCGCGGATCTATCAAATCATGCGCACGGCGGTCGTGCGCACGAATGCGGTCTACACGACGATGACCGGCTTCTCGTACTACTACGTCGGCATCGGCGGCGAGATCGGATACGACGCCTCGAACAATTTCCCGGCCAGCATCCCGGTCTCCAACAAGCCGTTCGGCGGCGCCGGCACGCGCAACGAGCAATCGATCACCGACGCCGAGACCGGCGGCGTGAAGTACATCCGCCAGGGCTCCGCCGGCGGCGACTACTGGTGGTCGATGAGCTGGCTCGGCGAGCTCGCGCCGGACTCCGCGTGGGCGACCTGGTCGACGACCGGGAACCTGCCGAGCGGCAACACGAACGCCACGTTCTACCGCGTTCTGCGCGGCGACGTCGACACGCGACTCACGCCCGGCACGACGTTCCTCAACGCCGTCCGCCGCACGCAGGAAGAAGGCAGCACGACGTTTTTCTGGAGCGGCAACGCCAACTCGACGTTCCATCACCGCTACGCGGACGGCACGGACGGCACGCTCGCCGCCGGCGGCCAGGCCGTGGCCAGCACGTACGAGATGGCGCTCGCCGACACGATCTCGAACAACCGCCCGTTCGACATCGACGTGGACGACACGGGGATGAATCCCGATCACTTCCTGCAGAACGCGTACGGCGCGGCGACGGAGCTCGGGGGCCTCACGGAGTTCTACCGCCACTCGTCCGGCATCTACGGCAGCGCGCTGCTCTCCATGCGCGACGGCAACAACCCCGCGTTCGTCGTGGTCAACGGTCTCTCCCCCTCGGGCACGTCCGGCATCGCCTTCATCTCGCGCTGGTCGTTCCTCAGCCTGATCCAGAGCTTCCTCGCCGCGGGACTCTACTCGCGCAACGGCGGGCTCGATCCCGCGCGCGTCCGCGAGTTGCCGCGCGTCGTGATCACGAACCCGAACGTCACCGTCGACATCAGCGACCCGACAACGCTCAACGTCACCTGGACGTCGACGTGGCGGCGGTGGGACGGGCTGCCGTACACGCCGAGCTATCCGAACAATTTCAACGAAGACACGACCACGCGTTTCGCGCGCCTCTACAGCCGCGACAACGGCCGCACCTGGCTGCACATGCAGGACAACACCGCCGCCACGCCCGGCGTGCGTCCCGCCGCGGCGTACCTGCAGACGACGACGAATTACACGTGGTCCGTGCCGGCGGCGACCTTCCCGAAAGGCAACTACCTGATCCGCATCGAGGCCTATCGCGACGAGATCCCGCTGCACTACTCCTTCCACCAGTTCCGCGCGTACTTCAAGAGGAGTTCGTGATGCGCCGACGCGAGCGCGGTTTTTCTCTCATCGAAATGACCGTCACTCTGGCCATCGTCAGCCTGCTGATGCTGATCGTCTACTCGATGATCGATCAGACCGTGCGCGTGACGATGTTCAACGAGAGTCACAACGACCTGGCGATCGTGTCGCAGAAGGGCGTGAACTCGATCTCCACGGAGCTGCTTCAAACGCGCCTGGTCTTCCAGGAAAACGCCCTGGGCCAGTCCTATCGCGCCGCGCTGCAACTCTCGCCGCGCTATCCCGTCTGGACCGACTCGCTCCTGCCCGTCATTCAGGCCGGCACCGGCATCGCGCCCGACACCACGACGCGCTTCACCGGCAACTCGCTGCTCGTGGCACGGCAGCTCGAGCCGGTGTCGATCACGTACGACCACGACAACAACGTCAACACCGCGGAGATCGAGTTCCTCGCCGACGTCTACCGCTTCGAGTACGTCTACCTCACCTCGTCGCCGTCGCCGGCGTTCTCGAACAGCGGGCGCTCGCTCGACCTCGTGATGAGCAAGAGCATCACCTACGCCGATTACTTCCAGCTCTCGGCGATGGGCGCGTTCACGGGCCGCATCGTGACGAAGCTGATCGCGCGCGGGCTGACGCGCGCCTGGGATCCCGGCCAGCCGCTCGCGAGCGCGTTCTACGCGCTCTCCGGCGCGACGGACAACACGTTCGACGCGGCGATCAACAACCCGGCCATCGCGCTCGCCGAGGCGAAGACGGTGCTGCCCGGGCTGCGCGGCGGCCACATCTCGGGGAAGATGGTCTTCTCCGTCGCCTTCGTTCCGACCTCGCCGCAACCCGCGTATCCGCTTCGCCTGCCGATCCGCCTCTACGCGCCGGCCGATGCCACGCGTCCCGGATTTCCGAGCGGATTCGAGGTGAAGATCGCGGGGCCGGCGGGCAATCGCCAGGTGATGACGCGGCTCGTGCTGATGTCGCACTACGGCGCGCGGCACTACGAATCGCAGCAGGCGTTCGCCATCACGGCGGGGAAGTTTTAATGCGGCTGTTGTTCGCGCCGCTCTTTCCACTGGTGGTACAGCCACATCCCGATCGCGATCACCGCGATCCCCGCCAGCGCGTACTTCTCGATATTTTCGACGCGGCCGAAGAGTGCTTCGATCGCATGTCCGAAGTAAAAGCCGGCCGCGGTGATGACGGCGGCCCACAGGCCGCAGCTCAGCGCTTCGTAGGCGATGAACTTGGCGGTCGAGATGCGCGACATGCCGATGATCACGGCCGCGGTGAGGCGCAGGCCGTACAGCCACTGGGTGATGATGATCGCCGCGGCGCCGTAGCGCTCGAAGACGCGCATCGATTTTCCGAAATGCTTCTTGAGGCGCGGGAAGCGGTCGAGCAGTTTCACGCCGTGCCGCCGGCCGAGCCAGAACCAGAAGAGATGGCCGAGATAGGCGCCGGCGAACGCGACCACGCCGACGAGAATCTCGTTGAGATAGCCGCGCGAGGCGAAGAAGCCGGCCGTGATGAGGATGGCCTCGCCCTCGAGAAATGTGCCGATGAAGACGGCGATGTATCCGAACTGATGCAGCAGTGCTTCCGGCGACATTCAGGCTCTCACTACTGCAAGAAATGGTTCGGCCCGGAAATTGTGCCGCACGAAAGGAACATTACACCCATCATGAAGCGCACTCTTGCCACGACGCTCACGCTGGCGCTCGCTTTGCCGCTCCTCGCCGAGGAAGCGAAAAAAGCCGAGGAAAAACCGAAAACCCAGCCCCCCGCGGCAGCCACGGCACAGGCCGGCGACTCGCCGCTCGTGGCCGCCTCGAAGCGCGCCAACCGGCTGGGCAAGAAGTCGACGTCGAAGGTGATGATCACGAACGAGACGCTGAAAGCGTCCGGCGGAAACGCGCACGTGACCACGACGGCGAAGCAGACCTCGCTCGATGCGGTCATCAAGCAGGACCCGCCCGCGCCGACGCCGGAAATGGTCGCCGCGAAGCAAAACGCGGAGCGGCAGAAGCTCGCGGCGGAAGAAGCGGCGAAGAAACGCGAAGAGCAACAGAAGCGCACGCAGCAGGTGAGCACCGCCGCGGAAGAGTTCGAGGAAGAGTATCCGGACGACATGGATCCGGCGCAGGCGGAGAAGCAGATGCGCGACGCGAGCGCGCCGCAGAAGCCGCCCCGCTGATCGGGCGGTCATCGCTCGCGGTGCGCGCCTTCCCGCGCCTCGACCGTCCGCAGCAGCTTCTCCAGCAGCACCCACATCCGGTCGAGCCGCTCCTCGATGCGCTCCAGCCGCTCGTCGAGGTCTCCGCTCTCCAGCTCCGAAACGATGTCCCAGAAAATCGGATCGTTCGGCGCATTGCGCTTCAACTTCTGCCGCGCGCGCAGCGTGTCTTCGCCGTCGAACTCTTCCGGATAGCAGCGCGCGATCATCGCGTCGATCGAGCTCTCCGGCGCGATGAGCGGCGAGACCGTCATCGCGGTTTCGCGCTCCAGCCGGTCGAGCACTTCGAGATCGGTCGGATCGACCATCGCCACCTCGAGCTGATCGCTCACGATGCGCACGGGAATGGCGCGGCATTCGACCGCCGCTTCGCGTGACAGCTTGCGCAGCACCTTGCGCGGGATGTCGATGTGCAGAAGGCTGATGCACGGGATGTCGATCTGCTTCGAGAGGAATGCGGCGAGCACGTTTTCGTCGATGAACTTCAGATCGACGAGCGTCGAGCCGAATCGCCTGCCGGTGCGTTGCTGCTCCGCCAGCGCGATCTGCATCTGTACTTCGTCGATGAGGTTCGATGCGATCAGCATCGCGCCGAGGTTCTGGCGGTGCATGGAGGAATGATAGGTGGAGCGGCGGGCTTCAGCCCGCCGTCCCCCGAAAATAATTTACGCGTGACGATGGCGGCGCATCGCGCGCCAGCCGCCGAGGAGTCCGATCACCAGTCTGAGCTTGCCGAAACCCATCATGCGGGCGGCGCCCTTCGCGGTTTTCTGACCCATTCGAAACCGTACAAGCTGCTTCAACATACGCCACATACGCGCCCTCCTTCGAGAGGAATGAATTGCAATGCGATTGCCAGCGCTATCTGCTTGATTTAGCGAAGCTTATTCGCTCCTGCAGGGCCATCGCGGCGACGTATCCGTAGCCGCTGGCGAAGATGCCGAGGAACGGCACGGACAGCCATTGCCGCGTCCCGCCGAACGCGAGAATGACGCCGCAGAAAAAGAGCGAGAGGACGAGCTCGCCCCAGGGAATGCGGGGGCGCGCGCCGGAAGCGCGCACTACACCATCGCCTTCCTTTGGCGTCCGATTGAAATGCCCGCCGTTCTCGAACAACCCTTCCAGCACCGCCGAGGCGTTGCGGATCGACATGCCCACGCCGACCGGCAGCACGGCCAGCAATTCGCGCAGCGGCGGACGCGCGCGTCCCGCGCAGCGCTGCCCTTCGACGTAGAACAGCAGCACCGAGGCCGTGGACGCGGCGTACAACACGAGATCGATCACGAAGCTCCACAGCAGTTCGTGGCGATGGCGGATCACCATCGCCGGCACGATCAGCAGCGCGAGCAGGACGCTGAGCAGATACGCGGAGTTGTTGGTGAGATGAAACGCCGCCTCGCTCTTCACCGCGGCGCGGAGTTCCGAGCGCGCGATCTCCGGCAGCACCTTGCGCGCGGTCTGGATCGAGCCCTTCGCCCAGCGATGCTGCTGTTCCTGAAATCCGCTCAGCGCCGCCGGCAGCTCCGCCGCGACCTCGACGTCCGGCAGAAACACGAACTGCCATCCAGCGAGTTGCGCGCGATACGACAGATCGAGATCTTCGGTGAGCGTCGACGCCGACCACCCGCCCGCGTCCTCGATCGCCGCGCGCCGCCACACACCGGCCGTGCCGTTGAAGTTGAAGAAGCGTCCCGTGAAATTGCGCGCCGCCGATTCGACGGCGAAATGCGCGTCGAGAAAGAGCGCCTGCACACGCGTGAGCAGCGAGCGCTCCCGGTTGAGATGCGTCCACCGCGCCTGCACCATGCCGACGTTGGGGTCGGCAAAATGCGGGACCATCCGCAGCAGCACGTCGGGCGGCGGAACAAAGTCGGCGTCGAAGACCGCGAACAGCTCGCTCGCGCTGCGCGACATTCCGTGCGCGAGCGCGCCCGCTTTGTAGCCGTCGCGTGATTCACGGCGGATGTGCTGGATGCTGGTTCCACGCACTCGTTCGGAAACGATTCCAGGGGTCTCGTCGGTCGAGTCGTCGAGCACCTGGATCTCGAGCACGCCGGGATACTCGATGCGCGCGACGGCGTCGATGAGACGCGCGGCGACGTTCGGCTCGTTGTAGAGCGGAAGCTGGATCGTGAGCGGAGGGAAGACGCCGGCCGTGAGACGCGGAGGCTCCGGCGTGCGCCGCCGCAATCTGACAAGATAGAACCGATGCAGGCTGTACACGGCGAGCGTGCCGAGCACGAGGTAGTACAGCGCCAGAACGGCCACTTCGGCAGGAGTCATGGGGCGTCGCTGATTCTACTCGCCGCCGCCGTCGCCTTCGCTCCCCCCGCCACCGCCCGCCTCGGCTTCCTCGGCTTCGTCGCGCTCTATTCGCTGGCCATGCTGGCGTGGCTGCACCTGAGCCGCGCGTATCTGCCGCTCCGTTTCGTGATCCCCATCGCACTCGTCCTCCGCGCCCTGCTGCTCTTCTC
>DATFHJ010000307.1:0-3129 GCA_035248585.1 Thermoanaerobaculia bacterium | reverse complement strand
GCATTAACAGTCCGATATCCCCGTTCAATCCAGGCCTGGAGTCCGCCGGCGATGTGTACGACGTTGCGGAACCCGGCAAGTTGCAGGAACTTTGCGGCGAGCGCGCCGTCGGTGTCGCCGCCGCCATACACGAGCACGGTTTGATTCTGATACGGCAGCAGCTCCGGCAGCTGCCGCTCGATCGAATCGAACGGTGTGCTCAGCGCTCCCGCGATGTGCCCCTCGGCGCCGCGATACGCCTCCAGCGACCGCACGTCCAGGATCACCACCTGCCGCGAGTCGAGGATCATTTCGTTGGCGATCGTCGGAGCGACCTCGGCGTATCCGCCGGCGGTGGTGGAGACCCCAACCGTTTTGCAGGAGAAAAGCAAAAAGCAAAAAGCAAAAAGCAAAAATGTGCGTTTCATAAAATCTCCAGCTCGAACTCCGCTCGAACTTCCCCCACCAGCGTCCCCGCATGATTCCGCAAGTTTCGCTCCCGGTACGGTAAAAGCTCCGGGCGCTCATCGAGGTCGATTCCCAGCATCTCGAGCAGGCGCAGGATCACGGGGTTTCGTCCGCGGTCCATCGATCCGTCCTCGATCTTCAGGGCGATCCCGATCGCGCAATCATCTTTGACCTCGATCCCGCCGGTCAACGCGCTGCAGAGCGACGGCGCGAGGGCCATCGTGTAAAACCCCTCCGCCCCTTCCTTCGCCAGCAGCTCGCCGCCGAACGCGCCGAGGAGGGGAGTGGTCATGCTCCAGTTGCCGGCGATGTAGTGCGGAAACGAGGTCATCGCATCTACGACGGTCGAGGCACTCTCCGCGTAACGCTCGGCCGGGGACATGAGCCGCGCGTAGGCGAGCGCGGCGCGGTAGAGCGAGAGGAAAAACGCCGGGACGCCGCAGCCGTCGATGGCGATCGGGATCTCGTCCGGGGTGAGGCCCGCGAAGTCGGCGAGCGTCGAGTGCATCAGCGCCTGCAGCGGATGCTCGGCGTCGATGTAACGCGCCGACGGGACGTCCATGACCTGCGTCGCGAGCAGCATCCCGGCGTGCTTGCCCGAGCAGTTGTTGTGCAGCGGCGACGGCGGCTCGCCGGCCGCGCGCAGTTCCGCGGACGACTTCTCGTCGTACGGAAAATGCGCGCCGCAGAGCAGGTCCTCTTCGTCGAACTCCCCCTTGCGCAACAGCGCCGCCGCGGTCGCGACGTGCACCGGCTCGCCGCCATGCGACGCGCACGTGAGCGCGATCTCCTCGCCCGTCAGCTCGAACTCCTCCGCCCCGCCGTACTCGAGGAGCGGAATCGCCTGAAACGGCTTCGCCGCCGAACGAAGACAGCTGCGCAGCCCCGGATCGCCCGCGCACGCGAGCAGACGCCCGCGCGAATCGACGACGGCGATGGATCCCGAGTGAAACGACTCGACGTGCGTGCCGCGATAGACGTTCGTGAGGCGAACGCTCATGGGCGGAGTATAGATGTGGAGCGGCGGGCTTTAGCCCGCCGAAAAGATAAACGGCGGGCTGAAGCCCGCCGCTCCACTTACGCGTGCGCGGGCGAGCTCTCCGCCGACACCGCTTCTTCTTCCGTGTTGTAGATCTTGAACACGGCGTCGAGCTTGGCCAGCTTGAGCAGCTTCTGAATGCGCTCCGAGGGGTTGACGAGGATCAGCTTGCGATTCTGACCCGTGAACTTGCCGAGATAGCCGACCAGCTCACCGATCCCCGTCGAGTCGATGTAGTCGATCTTCGTGAAGTCGATGATCACGTTCGTGCTCTCGTTCTTGAGCACGTTCTCCAGCGCCGACGAGAAAAACTCCGCGCTCTCGCCGAGCTTGATCAGACCTTCCACGTACAAAATCGTGAAGTTGTCGACGTGCTTCTTTTCTACGATCACAGTTCACAGCCTCCGAGCCGCAAAATCATAGTTCGTGAAGCAAACTCAAGGCCACGACGGCATTCATGCCCCCGAAGCCGAACGAATTGGACAAAAACGCGTTCACCCGCGCCTCGCGCGGCGCATTGGGAACGTAATCGAGATCGCACGCCGGATCGGGTGTGTGCAGGTTGATCGTCGGCGGCAGGAACCCATCGCGCAACGCGAGCACCGAACAGGCGATCTCGATCGCACCCGACGCGCCCATGGCGTGGCCGTGCAGCGACTTCGTCGAGCTGACCGGCACCTTCGAGCCGAACACCTCTTTGATCGCCGCCGTCTCCGTCGGATCGTTCGCCCGCGTCGCCGTGCCGTGGGCGTTGATGTAGCCGACGTCCCCGGCGTTCATGCGCGCGTCGCGCAGCGCCAGCGACATCGCCCGCGCCGCGCCGCCGGCGTCAGGATCGGTGATGTGTCCCGCGTCGCTCGTCGCCCCGAACCCCGCCACCTCGCCGAGGATCTCCGCGCCGCGCGCCTGCGCCTTCTCCAGCGGCTCGAGCACGAACACCGCCGCGCCCTCGGCGAGCACCAGTCCTTTGCGATCCGCGGCGAACGGGCGGCACGCTTCTTCCGGATGCTCGTTGTCGATCCCCAACACGCGCAGCGCTTCCCACCCGCGGATCACGCCCGCCGTCAGCGGCGCGTCGGCGCCGCCGGTGATCATCGCGTCCGCCTGTCCCGCGCGAATGGCCTGTGCCGCGAGCCCGATCGCGTGCGCGCTCGACGCGCATGCGGAGACCACGGACCAGCCGACGCCCTTCGCATTCAGCTTCGCCGACACCGCCGCGCCGGCGGCGTTGTACATCGACATCGGGATGCCCATCGGCGGGATGCGCCCGCCCTCGGCGTACATGCGCTTGTAGCTCGCGTCGAGCGTCTCGCACCCGCCGAGGCCCGTGCCGAGGATCACACCGACGCGATCGGGATCCGCGCCGAGATCGCCGGCCTGCGCCGCCGCCTCCTCGGCGGCAATGAGCGCGAAGCGCGTGAAGCGATCATGCCCGCGATGCAATCCTTCGTGTGCCTCCGCCGGCGCCTCGCCCGCGATGCGGCAGTTGAAGCTCGAGGCGTCGATGGAGGTGATGTGTTTGATGCCGCTCTTCGCATTGCGGAGCGCATCGAGCGCGACGGCTTTGCCGCGGCCGAAGGGAGAAATGATGCCGATGCCTGTGATCGCGACGCGCATCACGCGGCGGGGAGCAAGTCCTGAAC
>DATFHJ010000306.1:0-13581 GCA_035248585.1 Thermoanaerobaculia bacterium | reverse complement strand
GCGCACTCGCCGCAATCAACAGCGTCGAGATCGCCAAGAGCGACAACACCGGCTCCCACAAATCTCCAAACGAAGCCCCGCGAATAACGATGCCGCGCGCAATCTTGATGAAGTGCGTGGCCGGCAACGCGTACGACACTACCCGCAACGGCACCGGCAGCGACGACAGCGGAAACACGTAGCCGGAAAGCAGCACCGAAGGCAGCAGAATCCCCATCGCCATCTGCATTGCCTCCATCTGCGACCCCGCGCGAGAAGAGATCAGCAATCCGAACGACAGCAGCGCGAGCAGGTAGACGGACGACAGCGCCAGCAATAAGACGACGCTCCCGTTGAACGGCACCTGAAAGAGAAAGCGCATCAGCAACAACACGACGATCAGCGTCGAGTAGGCGACGCCCATGTAGGGGAGGATTTTTCCGAGGACGACGGCCAGCGGCGAGACGGGCGTCACCATCAGTTGCTCGAGAGTGCCGCGTTCGCGTTCTTTCACGATGGCGAAGGCGGAGAGGATGGTGCCGGAGAACGTGAGCAGGATGGCGATCAGGCCGGGGATGAGGAGGTTGGCGCTGCGCATGTCGGGGTTGAACATCATGATCGGGTGGGCGTCGATGCGCGGCTGCATGCGGGCGCGCTCGATCAGCTCCACGATCGAGTTGTGGAGGACAACCCCGTTCGTCGCGGCCAGGGCTTGGGAGGCGACGCTCGAGTCGGATCCGTCGATGAGCACGAGCACGTCCGCTTCGCGTCCTGCCGCAAGGTTGCGGGCGTAGTCGGGCGGGATTTCGATCGCCACTTGCGCGTGCCCGGCGACGATCGCGTGTTGCAGCTCCGCGCGAGAATTCACGTGGCCGCGGATGTTCAGGTACGACGTCGCGGTGAATTGCTCGACGAGGCGGCGACTTTCCTGCGTGCGGCTTTGGTCGAGCACGATCGTCGGGATGTTTTTGGCGTTCATGTCAATCACGCCGAAGAGGATCAGCTCGAAAATCGGCACCATCAGCGCGAACATGAGCGTCATCCGGTCGCGCATCATCTGCGTGAGCTCTTTCCGGAACACGGCCGTGAATCCGTTCACGAGCGCACCTCGGTGAGCCGGACGAATACATCCTCGAGCGTCGGCGCGATGTCCTGCACCGTCACGTCGCTGATGCCGAACCCTTCGAGATCCGCATCGACCTTGTCGTTCGACACCGACTCGTCGACCAGCAGATGCAGTGATGTCCCGAAGATCGTCACGGCATGCACATACGGCAGCGTGCGCGCCGACGCCATCAGCGCCGCGACGCCTTCGCGGCAAACCGCTTCGACGCGGCGCATCCCCGGAGGCGTGACCTCGGGGAGTCGCTTGAGATCGCCGGGATGTCCGCTGACGATCAGCTGCGAGAGATAGAGATACGCAACCGTGCCGCAGCGCTCCGCTTCATCCATGTAATGCGTCGTCACGAACATCGTCACGTCTTCGGCGGCGAGGCCGAACAGCAGGTCCCACAACTCGCGCCGCGCGACGGGATCGATTCCCGCCGTCGGCTCGTCGAGGAACAGCACGCGCGGGCGATGCATCAGCGCGGCGGCGAGCGCGAGGCGCTGCTTCCATCCGCCGGAAAGCGCGCCGGCGAGGCGGTCCCGGTATGGGCCGATGTGCGTCAGCTCGATCGCCCACTCTTTTCGCTCGCGCCGCTCCGCGCCGCGCAGCCGGTAGATCGACGCGAAGAAATCGAGGTTCTCTTCGACCGTGAGATCGCGATAGAGCGAGAACCCCTGCGACATGTAGCCGATGTGCTTGCGCACTTCCTCCCCCTCGGCCACGACGTCGAAGCCGTCGACGCTCGCCTCGCCGGACGTCGGAGCGAGGAGGCCGCAGAGGATGCGGATGAGCGTCGACTTGCCGGAGCCGTTCGGTCCAAGGAGGCCGTAGATCTCGCCGCGGCGCACCTGCAGCGTCACGTTGTCGAGCGCGCGCACGTGGCCGAATTCCTTCGTCACGCCGCGCACGTCGATGCCCACGGCGCCGTTTTTTACAGGGTTCATTGCGGGGGCGCCTTCACGCCGAGGTCGACCTCGGCGGCCATGCCGGCTTTCAGCCGCGGGTCGGGATCGAGCACCACCTTTACGCCGAACACCTGCTCCGCGCGTTGCGCGCGCGTCTGCACGTTGCGTGGCGTGTACTCGCCTGCGCTCGAAACCGTCGCCACGCGCGCGAAAAACGACGCGTTCGCAAACGTGTCGACCTTCACGCGCACCGGCATGTTCACGCGCACGAAGCCGAGGAGCGTCTCGGGGACGTAGACGCGCACCCAGAGCTCATTCGGCTCGAGAATCTCGGCCACGCTTTGATTCGGCGCGACGATGTCGCCGGGCCGCAGCCCGAACGACTGCACGGTTCCGTTGACGGTCGAGCGCACGACCGTCTCGTCGCGCTGCTTCATCAGCGTCGACAATCGCCGCTCCTGCTGCTCGGCCTGCGCGCGCGCCGCGGCGATGTCTTCCTTGCGCGTCCCCTCGCGCAGCACGCGCAAATCCTCGGAAGACGTCTTCGCCTTCGTCGCCGCCTGATCGAGCATCTCCTTCGACACGATGCCCGCCGAATAGAGCGAAGCGAGACGCGCGCGTTCGCGATCATCGTTGGAGGCGATCGCTTGCGCCTTGCGGATCTCCTCGTCGCGCGGACCGTTGACCGCCTTCGCGAGATTCGCGCGCGCCGTCGCGATCGCGGCCTGCTGCTCGGCGATCTGGCGGTCGAGCGTCTCGGTCTCGAGCGTCACGAGCGTCTGGCCCGCGGCGACGGGCGAGCCCTCATCGACGTGGACGCGGGTCACGCGTCCGCCGACCAGCGAGCCGACGTTGACCGTCCGCGCCTCGAGCGTTCCGGCGAGGACGAGGGGCTTCGGCTGCCGTTGTTTGCGGACGTACAGCAGCGCCGCCGCTGCCGCGGCGAGCAGCACGAGCGCCACCGCGACTCTGACGAGCACGTTTGGTTTCGACGGCAAGGGCACCTCCGGTCCATAGATCCAGGAGCTGGTCGAGGTACTCGTCGAGCGGATACCGCGGCGCGATGTCGAGGATCTGGTGGATGAACACGTACGACTGAAGCTGACCTAGGAACAAGAGCGCGAGCGCGCGGGGATCGCCGTGGCGGATCGTTCCCGCTTCGCGCGCGCGCTGGAAATAGTTGCTGACGAGAGCGAGCACGCGCCGCGGCGGCGTCGATTCGGAATGGGTATCGAACGGAACGACGAGCGTCGTCTGCCGCGCCGCGAGATGCATCTGCACCGCGACGGCGGAGCGAATGATCGTGCTGATGAACGGCACGAACTGCTCGGCGAAGCGGCGCAGGACGACGCGCGGATCGTCCGCGCCGGATGCGCGCGCGAGCTCTTCCACGAACGGCGGGATGGCGATGTCGCGCGCGCTCATGGCCGTCGTGAAGAGCTCCTGCTTCGAGGGGAAGTGCCGCAGGATTGCCGCCGGCGTGACGCGCAGGCCCGTGGCGATGTCGGCGAGCGTCGTGGCCGCGAAGCCGCGTGCCGCGAAGGCATCGCGCGCCGCCTGAAGGATCTGTTCGCGGCTGATCCGCGGCGGGCGTCCCATCGTTAGTAAATAAACGTATGTTTACTAACGTGGTTTGTCAAGGGACCGTGGAGCGGCGGGCTTCAGCCGCCGGAAAAGAAAACGGGGGGCTAAAGCCCCCCGCTCCACAGGAACTGCGAGTGGTTAGAACGAAACTTTGGCCGCCAGCTGCATGATCCGCGGTCCCGACGAGACCGTCGGGGTGCCGAACGTCGCCGACCGCGTCAGCGTGTTCGTGCCGGCGTTGAACGAGTAGTACGTGCGGTTCACGTTGCTCACGTTCGAGCGGTTCAGCACGTTGAACGCTTCCGCGATCAGCTGCAGCCGCACGCCGCCGAATCCGATGTCCTTGGTGATCCGCGGGTCGATCGACAGCTGCGACGGCAGGCGCATCGAGTTGCGCTTGAAGCCCGGCGCGATGTCGTTCGAGAGATTCTGATCGTTGTTCAGGTCGTTGCTCACCGTCGGCGTGAACGGCTGGCCCGTCTGATAGCTCGCCACGCCGCTGATCGACCAGCCGGAGAGCAGCGCGCGCGCCCAGCCGGTGCTGAGGCGCTCGGCGTACGAATTCAGCGACCAGACGCCGCTCAGCACGATGCGGTGGCGCACGTCGTTGTCGCCGTACGTGTAGTCGGTCGAGAAGTCGCCGGAGTCGGAGACGAACTTCGCGTCGTCGGTTCCCGGCACGACCGCGGTCGCATCCGGCTTGTCGTCCTTGACCGTCGAGTACGTGTACGCGAGGCGCGCCTGCCAGTTGCTGGAGAAGCGCTTCTGCACGTCGAGCGTGATGCCGTCGTAGCGCGAGCGCGCCGTGCTCTGGAACTCGATGATGCGCGCGAAGTTGTTGAACGGCCGGCCGGTGTAGCGCTTGTAGCCCACCGAACCGCCGCCGGCGAGGTTCGAAGTCTGGGTGATGGGGTTGCTGATGTTGATGTCGGCCGAGCGCGTGAGATCGTCGCCCTTCACGTACTGATACGTGGCGCCGACGAGGATGTCGCTCGTGAGCGCGTGCTCGATGCCGAGGGAGCCCTGGTGAACTTCCGGATTCTCGTAGTCCTTGTCGAACACGAGGATCGTCGGCTTCGGAATCGTCGCGCCGGACGGAATCGACGTGTAGACGCTCGGATACGCCGGAATCAGCGCGCCGGTGAACGTGATGGTCTGCACGTTGATGCCGTTGTTCGAGTGCGCGGTGCCGATCACGATTGCCGGCGTGCGGCCGTAGAAGATTCCGTAGCCGCCGCGGATGACCGTCGAGCCCTTGCCCGGCGTCCACGCGAATCCGACGCGCGGTCCAAAGTTGTTGTCATCCTCGGGGACGAGCTTCGTGTCGATGCCCGCCGCCGCGAGCTCGGCATCGGCATTGTGCACGTCCGGCTGTGCAATCGACTGCTTGTCGTAACGCAGGCCCGCCGTCACGGTCAGGTCCGGCCGCACGTGCCATTCATCCTGGAAAAACAAGCCGAGCTCCGTGATGTCGGGCTTCGTCGTCGCGCCCGTGGTGCCGGGGCCGGCGAACGCCTGCAGGAAGCGCGACGGACGGTTGTTCGCGAAGTCCGCGAGGCTGGTGAAGCGATACGAGCCGGCGAAGTTGCCGGGGAAGTAATTGAGGATGTCGTCGTGGCTGTAGTCGAAGCCGCCCTTCAGCGTGTGGCGGTTGAGCACGTACGTCGCCGTGTCGGCCAACTGGCGGCGCTTGATCGTCGTCTCGCGCGGGCTGAACGTGTTCTGCCCGAAGCGGAAGAGCGTCACGCCGCCGTGCAGGATCTCCGTTTCCGGAGCGCTGATGTTCGCCTCGCCCGGCTCACGGTCCTTCGCGTACTGGCCGCGCACTTCGTTGAAGAACGAAGCGCCGAGCGCCGTGGTGAACGTGCCGGACAGCGTGTCGGTGTTCACCAGCGAGTCGCCGGTGTGCTCCTCGGCGTTGATGGCCGAGCCGTTCTCGAAGTTCTTGCCGACGAACTCCTGGCGGTTGTAGCGCAGCGAGAGGTGCGCGTTCGCGAAGAGCTCGTGATCGGTCTTGAGGAGATAGACGTCCTGGTCCTGCTTGCGGACGTAATCCTGCGCGTGCGACTGCAGCAGCGCGAGCCCGCGCTGGTCGTCGGCCGTCAGGTTCGAGACGGTCGGCATGATGATTGGGTTCGGCACTTCATTGCGCTGCGCGTCGTAGTTCGCGAAGAAGAAATGGCGGTCGCGCACGATCGGGCCGCCGGCGCTGAAGCCGTACTGATCGAAGTGATACGGGCTCTTCGCGCGGTGGTTGATCTCGTTGATGTAGTCGTTGGCGTTGTAGCGCTTGTCGCGGAGGAAGTAGAAGAGCGTGCCGTCGTACTCGTTCGTGCCCGACTTCGTGACGACGTTGATCACCGCGCCGCCGGCGCGTCCGTACTCCGCCGAATACGCATTCGAGTTGACTTGGAACTCCTTCACCGCGTCCTGCGAGAACTGGTACGGCGCGCGGCCCGAGCCGGTGCGGCCGAGAGCCTGGCCGAAGAACGTGTTGTCGTTGTTGGCGCCGTCGATGACGAGCGAGTTGAGCGTGCCGCGCTGGCCGGCGAAGCTGATGTCGCCGGCGCGGACGTCCTTCACGACGCCGGGCGTCGTGAGCACGAAGTCGATGAAGTTGCGGCCGTTCGTCGGCAGGTTCTGAATCGCCGTCTCGTTGACGACCGAGCTCACCTGCGTGCGCTCGCCCTCGATGAGCGGCGCGGCGGCGGTGACGGTCACGGTCTCGGCGACGCCGACCTTCATCGTGAAGTTCAGCGTGACGTCGGTGCCGATGTTCACCACCACCTTCTCGCGGCGCACCGGCTGGAAGCCTTCCAGCTGCGCGTCGACCTGGTAGTTGCCGGGAATCAGCAGCGCCAGCGAATACGCGCCGACGGCGTTGCTGATCGCGGTGCGCGTCGCGCCGGTTGCGCTGTTCGTCGCCGTCACCGTGACGCCGGGCAGCGCGCCGCCCGAGTCGTCGACGATCGTGCCGGAGATCGAGCCGGTGCTGCTCTGTGCGAATGCGTTGAATGGAAGAAGTAGACAGACGAGTAGCAATGCGGAGAGGCCGCGAAGACGCATGGGTAGCTCCTTATGAGTGCTGCATTGGACGATTGTTGGAGCCGCCAGAATATCATTTCCGGCGATGACCATCGCCAGCGTGAACCCCGCCACCGGAGAGACCTTCGCCACGTTCGAGCCGCTGACGTCGAGCGATCTCGAGCAGAAACTGCAGCGCGCCGTCGAAGCGTTCGAAAAAAATCGCGCGCGCTCGTTTGCGGATCGTGCAACGCGGATGAATCGCGCCGCGGAGCTCCTCGAGACGCGCGCCAAGGAATTCGCGCGCACGATCACGCTGGAGATGGGCAAGCCGATCGGCGCCGCCGTGGCCGAGGTGCAGAAATGCGCGCTGGTGTGCCGGCACTACGCCGAGCACGCCGAGCGCTATCTCGCCGATGAGCAGATCCCGACGGAAGCGCGCGAGAGCTACGTCTGCTTCGAGCCGATCGGTCCCGTGCTGGCGGTGATGCCGTGGAACTTTCCGTTCTGGCAGGTGTTCCGTTTCGCCGCGCCGGCGCTGATGGCCGGCAACGTTGGGTTGCTCAAGCATGCGTCGAACGTGCCGCAGTCGGCGTTGGCCATCGAAGACGTCTTTCGCGAAGCGGGGTTCAACGAGGGCGAGTTTCAAACGCTGCTGATCTCATCCGAGCAGGTCGCGGCGCTGCTCGACGACGAGCGCGTGAAGGCTGCGACGCTGACCGGCAGCGAGCCCGCCGGCGCCAGCGTGGCGTCGACCGCGGCGAAGCGGATCAAGAAGAGCGTGCTCGAGCTCGGCGGCAGCGATCCCTTCATCGTTATGCCGTCCGCCGATCTCGACGCGGCCGTGAAGACGGCCGTGAAAGCGCGCATCGTCAACAACGGCCAGTCGTGCATCGCCGCGAAGCGCTTCATCGTCCACGACGCCGTGGCCTCCGACTTCCAGTCCCGCTTCGTTTCCGCGATGCAGTCTCTCCGCCTCGGCGATCCTCTCGATGAGTCGACGGACGTCGGTCCGCTGGCCACGCCGCAGATCGCCGACGACATCGAGAAACAGGTCAGCGACAGCGTCGCCGCGGGCGCGAAGCTGCTCACCGGCGGGAAGCGCAACGGCAACTTCTACGAGCCGACCGTGCTCGCCGACATCCCGCACGACGCGCCCGCGTTCGCCGAGGAAACGTTCGGTCCCGTCGCCTCGCTGTTCCGCGTGAAGAACGTCGACGAAGCGATCGAGCTCGCGAACGCCACCACGTTCGGTCTCGGCGCAAGCGTGTGGACGCGCGACGATGGCGAGCGGCAGCGATTCGTGAGCGGCATCGAGTCGGGGCAGGTGTTCGTCAACGCGATGGTCGCGTCCGATCCGCGCGTGCCGTTCGGCGGCGTCAAGCACTCCGGCTTCGGCCGCGAGCTCGGCGTCTACGGCATCCGCGAGTTCGTCAACATCAAGACGGTGTGGGTCGCGTCGTAGGGCGCTCGAGCTCGAACGGCGCGCTCGCGTCCACCGGTTGCGCGCTGCGGATGCGGAACACGCAGCGGCCGTCGCCGTTCTGGAACTTCTCTTCGCGCTCGACGTGCACGCCGAGGAGCCTGCGCAGCGCGTTCACGGAAACGCTGCAGAGCGCGGGGCGGCGCATGGCGGTGTTGTAGAACGGGCAGTTGCGCTCGATGAGCCGGAAGTCGTCGCCGGCGCGCGCGACTTCCATGTACGGATCGTCCGCGAGGTACCAGTTCTTCAGCGCCTCGACGCGCTGTGCGAGAGATAAGTCGCGCAGCGACGGTGCAACCGATTGCACACGGTCGTCCGCGACGCGCGCCAGCACGCGCAACTGCGCGTCGCCGCCGAATTCGTCGGAGATGGCGTCGATCACCGCGACGGCGAGCGCGTCGTAATGCTTCGGAAAGAGATGGTCGCCTGCGGCGCTGAGGCGGTACGTCGTCGCGGGACGACCCGTGCGCATGCGGTCGCGCCGCTCGATGTTCGCTTCCACCCATCCTTCCCTATGCAACTGCAGCAGTTGCTGGCGCACCGCCTCGCCGGTGACGGCGAGCTCGGCGGCGAGTTGGGCGATCGTGGCGGAGCCGCGGTGCTTGAGCGCGTCGAGGATCGCGCGGCGGCTTTCGGGAAGTTGGTTGATGGTGATGATGGCGTGAGCCCCTTCCTCTGAAAGGGGCTAACCCCGATCGATGGTCATCTCATTTCGCACGGTCTTGAAGATACAACCGCAGCTTCGTCGTGCCGAGCGTCCATTCTTCGACGACTTTGCCGTCATCGGCGATGTGAATGTCGGCGGCATTGATGTGCGGACCGGCGCCGCCGCTCTTGCGCACGAAGTCGAAGACGAGCCGGTTCGGCGACGATTTCTCGGCGTTCAGCTTGAGCAGCGGCTGATTGCCGGCCGAGCAGTAGTGCTTGGCCATGACGTCGTCGCCGTCGACGGTGTACATCGTGATCATCTCGTGATCGGTGCCGCGGAACTGCGTCTCCATCACCACGCTGCCGGCTCCGGTCACGCGATACTCGACGCTCGCCGTTTCGCCGTCCGGCTTCATCGCATTCGCGTTCCATGTTCCGGCGAGGCTCTTGAGTTTCTCGAACGCCGCGTTCGATTTCGGCGCGGCGTGCTGGTGCTCCTGCGCCGAAACGTCGACGCCGAACAGCATCACGAAGGCAGCCATCAGCGCGGCGGCCGCGGTGCGCGCGGGCGCGCGGCCGTACTGCTGCGTGGCGAAGCCGAGGATCGCGCCGACCAGACCGCCCGGCAGCATGATCTCGAAGAAGTACTTGCCGCCGCCGAGGGCCACGATCGCATACGCGAGCACGAGACCAACGACGAGGCCGAACACGATTCCGGCCCAGAGGTTCTGCACCTTGCGCGCGAACCAGCCGGCGGCGATGCCGGCGATCACGCCCTTGAGCGTGGAGCCGATGATGATGCCGAGCATTTGCGTGCGCACCTCCGGCGTGAACCACGCCGTGGCGCCGTCGAGTGCGCCGAGGATGGCGCCGAGGATGATTCCGAGAAGCACTTTGTTCATTCTTCCCTCCGTGGATCTATTCAACAGAGACCGTGAAATCTTTATCGGTGAATCCAGAGCAGCAGGAATGCGCGCATGAGGAGGTACGCCAGAACCATCGCCGCAAGGGCCCGATGGCGCGTCAGCCAGCGCCCCGCGCGCTCGAAGACGTTCTCGCGATACGCGCTCACCGGCTGGCCGTCGAGGAACAGCAACACATCGTCGCCGAGCTCGCGCGCGCTGTCGTAACGCTGCGCGGGATCTTCCGCCATCGCCTTCGCGCAGATCGCGTTCAATACACGCGTCGTGTTTTCGCCCACGAGAAATTTCAGAATCGCGCCGAGCGCGTAGACGTCCGAGCGCGCGTCGCGCGATTGCTCGGGCGCCATGAACCCTTCCGTTCCCTTGACCGCGGTCACTCCCCAATCCATCACCAGCACCGCGCCGAGATCGCCGGCCATCACATTCTGCGGTTTGAGGTCGCGATGTACAACGCCGTTCGCGTGCGCGAACGCGACCGCCTCGCAGACGCGCGTGAAGACGCGCAGCGCATCCGTGCGGCTGTGACCTTCGCGCGCCCAGCGGTCGAGCCGCGCGCCGCGCACGAGCTTCATCGTGTAGTACTGCCGTCCGTCCGGAAGCATGCCCGCGTCATGCACCGGAACAATCCCCGGATGTTCGAGCCCCGCGATGATGCGCGCCTCGGAGCACCAATCGGCGTCGACGACTTTCATGGCCACGTTGCGGTCCAGCGCGTGGTCGCGCACTTCGTACACCACGCCCATGCCGCCGCGTCCCAACTCGTCGATCAACTCGTAGCGCGTGCCGGTGAGGTCGGGACGCTCGGCGGCGTCGCGCAGCCGCGCCACCGCGTCATCCGAGAGCCATCTCACTTCGCCGCTCCCAGCAGCGCCCGCGCCTCGGCGCGAAATTCTTCTTCCGTCGCCGTCACTTCGCGCAGGGCGTCGAGCACGACTTCGCGAAAGCGCCGCCGGGCGGCCGCGAGATCGTTCGTTACTTTCGTTTCCGTGATGCCGAGGCGCTGGGCGAGCTCGCGATAGGAGATCGAGCGGTCGTCGTCGAGATCGTAGGCCTCGAAGACCGCGAACTGCGTCTCGCTGCAGCGCGCGCGCAGCCGCTCGACCGCCAGCGCGAACACGCTCCGCACCCATTCGCGCTGGAAGTACTCCTCGGGCGTCACCGTCGTCGCGGCATCGCGCCCGATCTCCAGCTCCGCGGACTCGAAGTCGAGATGCACCTCGCCGCCGCCGCGCTTGAGCCGCTGTCCCGCCTTCCATTCATTCGCCGCGTGGCGGTCGAACAGCAATCGCAGAAACGTGCGGAAGCTCGCCTTCGCCGCGTCGTATGCGACGAGCGATTCCTTCTCGAACGCGCGCGCGAAAAAACTCTGCGTCAGGTCTTCCGCGTCCTCGCGCGTCCGCCGGAACGCCACGCGCGCGTACTTGTAGAGCGGCTTCCAGTAGCACGCCAGCAGCGTGTCGAACGCGCGCGCGCGCTCGGTTACGTCGCCGCTCGAAAGCGCAACGATCACACTGCGCCGGGTGGTGGGAAACGGGGCGATGGACATGGGGGACGACCGTGGCCGCTAGAGTACCTCACGCCGCCGAAGCGACGCGATTGCGGCCGCTGGTTTTCGCCTGGTAGAGAAGCTCGTCGGCTTCGCGGACGAGCGCAGCGAGCGACGCGTGCTGCGCGCGCGCGGCGACGCCGAGGCTGATGGTGACGCGATCGATCGAGGGGATCTCGAGCTGCTCGACGGCGGTGCGCAGCCGCTCAGCGACGTCGGCGGCCTGCGCCGCGGTGGTGTCGCGCAGGACGATCAGGAATTCCTCGCCGCCGGTGCGGCCGATGTCGTCGGATGGCCGCAACGTCAGGCGGCACGTGCGGGCGATGGTTTGCAGCACGAGATCGCCGGCGGCGTGGCCCCACGTGTCGTTGATGCGCTTGAAGTGATCGATGTCGAAGGCGATCACGGCGATGTTCCCTTCCCGAAATGCGTCCTCGGCGCGGGCGAGGATGTGGCGGCGGTTCGGCAATCGCGTGAGCTCGTCCGTCATCGCCATCGCCCGCATGCGGCGCGTGTGCGCGACCTGCCTCCAGAACAGCACCGCCAGCGCGGCGGCGAGGAGCGCGGTGAGCGCGATCGCGGCGAGCTGCCACTTTCGCTCGCGGCCGAGCGCGCGGTTCTCCTGCTCCTTCTTCTCCGTATCGAACTCGATGCGCAGCCGCGACGACAGCTCGTCGCGCCGCGCGCCGGCGAGCTGTTCCTGCAACGCCGCGTGCCGGGCCTGGGCGTCGTACGCGCCGCGCCAGTCATTCATCGCCGCGCGCACGAGCGCCGTTTCCTCCCAATTGCGCTCGACGAAGCGGATGTTCTTCTCCCCTTCGTAATGCCGGCGTGCGGCGTCGAGATCGCGCAGCGCCTCGGCGTTGCGCCCGAGGCGGCGCTCGGCCATGCCGCGGAACTGAAGTACGTAGGCGATGCCCTCGGCGTCGCGTTTCGATTCGAAATACACCAGCGCTTCGTTCAGCAGCGGCAATGCCGCGTTCGCGCGTCCCTGTTTCATCAGGCACGACGCGAGCGCGCGCTGCGACAGCGCGACGTCCTCCGGCTTCTGCAGCTCGCCAAACAGCGCCAGCGCGCGGCGCAGGTAATCCTCGGACGCGGCGAGATTGCCTTTCGTCTCGTACGTCACGCCGAGGTTGAACAGAGTGTCGCCGACGTCCGCGCGTTCGCCGCGGGCCTCGTGCGCGGCCAGCAATTGCTTGTAGTACTCGATCGCTTTGTCGTACTGCGCGACCTTCGAGTCGGCGTACACGTTGGCGATGTTCTCGAGGCATTCGAGGCGCGCTTTCTCATCGCCGGCAAGCTCGCTCATTCGATACGCGGTCTGCAGATCCGCCAGCGCCTCGGCCATCTCTCCGCGGAAGTAATGCGCGTAGCCGGTCGCGATCAGCTTCTGGATTTCAGTCGCGCGTTCCTGCTGCGCGTGGGCGGCAAAAAAACTCGTGACGAGGAGCGATGCGAGCAGCGCGCGGCGCATCGCGCCAGTGTCTCACGGCGTTCGATGCGTCAGTGCCAGCTCAGCTCGAACGTGCAGACCGGGTCGTTCGCGCACTGGCAGCTCGACTCCGAGATGCGCGGCTCCTTGCCGCCGTGCATGGCGATGACCTGCTCGAGATAGCCGATCTCGCTCGCGCAATACGTCGGGCTGAAGCACGTCGCCTCGCGCACGCGGATGCGTCCCTGCAGCGGCCCGACGGTCTCGTAGTCGCAGACGCCGAAGTCCTGAAACTGCCGGTGCAGCGCGGCGCTGCGGCGGAAGAACTCGTGGATGTCTTCGCGCTTGAAGGCGCGGTAGATCGTGGAGAGATTGATCTCCGCCGAGTGGTGGCCGAGGTCTTTCATGAGCGCCGTCGGCTCCTTGCCCAGCGTTTTCGCGATGGCGCGGTCGAGCAGCACGAGATGCTCGAACGGGCACCACGACGAGGCCAGGACGTCGTGGATCGCATGCGCCACCGGCTGCGGAAGCGCGGCCAGCGTGCGCTCCAGCGCCTGTTCTCCAAAGCGGTCACGGACGAACTGCAGATGCGCGCGAACCATCGCGCCTTTCACATGACCGCCGGCCAGGGCCTCGCGAGTTGGAGTCGTGGTGAGCATGGGCGTGCTTGTAGCACAAATTACTTCCTGCCGGCCATAGTTCCGTGGAGGATGCCCAAGGTAGGGATTTCGCCTGCTTGCGACTCTCCCAGCCATGACCGCCGCACAGCCCGCGACTCTCGGCATCCCGACCATCGAAGCGCTGCTGGCGTGGACGCCGGCCGCCGATCCGTTCTTCGTTTTCAATCGCGCCGGCGTGCCGCTCGTGCCCCGACCGATGGCCACGACGCGGATGCTGGATTGCCAGGGTCTCGACTTCGCTCCGTATCCGCCGCAGGGAACGGCCG
>DATFHJ010000305.1:0-8939 GCA_035248585.1 Thermoanaerobaculia bacterium | reverse complement strand
AGGAGTGCTTCGTCCATACCTTTGGCCTCCCGGCCACTCCCCTCACCACTGCCGGGTACGCCCTCGGTCATGACATCAGAGAGCGGTACTTCAAAGGCCAGCAACGGCCACTCGTCACCAGCGTCATGAACGAGTTCGTACCGAGAACGAACACGAAAGCATTCGAGACCGGCCGCACGAACCGCATCGCCTGGAAAATCGTGCGTGGCCTTCACTGCTTACGCACCGGCACCATCCTTCCCGAGCGAGCGCGCATCGACGGCGGATTCACGTGCGACAAGACCACCTTCCTCACACAAGAGCTCGGGCCGCGACTCCATGCCGGCGGCTTTCAGGACGAGTGGGAAGGCAGCCTGCCAATGATCTTCAAAACAATGACGCTCATCGACGAATCACCAGAGCACACTACGTACACATACTTTCTCGTGTGCTGGGAGTATCTCGCCTACTTCCTCTGGTTCGCGACCAAAGACGGCCACCTCCTCCAAACCGCATAAGGCCACTGGCATATTCGCCGCGCGGCGCTCCGCGCTACTTACCCAATACTCGCGAGAGCGCGAACGCAGAACTTCGTGGAACTTCTGCTCCCTCGGGCCATGCCTTCGTCCCTTTGCGGCAGCTCAGCATAACTTTGCTAATCATTCCGAGCGTGGCGGCGATGTTTGCCCACGAAGCCTCGCCGGCGCGGCAACGACGGCGTCGAAGCTCGGGTCGGAGAGCTGCACGTGACGCGGTGAGGCGCAGCCGATCAGGAGCAGCGTGATCAGGATCGAGCGTTTCATTCGTCGCGCAGGTAGCGCTCCATGAGCGACGCGTTCTCCTGCATGGCCTGAATCTGCACCCAGTACGCGCGCACGAACATCACCAGCGAGGCGAAGGCGAGGGCGTCGTGCAGCCAGCGCGGCGTCTTTCCGGAGCCCACGCCGCCGCCCATGATGAACGTGACCATGATGACGGCCATCGCGTACATCGCCGTCGGGAAGACTTTCGACTTGAACGCGCGCGTCTTGTTCACGACGTCCGCGTCCTGATTCGACTTGTCCTTGAGCTCCTTCCCCGTGCCGATGAAGAAGAACATCGTCATCGACTGCGAGAAGAGGCCGATGACGACGGTGACGATCGCGACCAGGATGTGCGTCGCCGTGTGCGCGGGGCTCGCCTGAAAGCCCATCACGATCGTGACGATGAGACCGGCGATGGTGAGGAGGGTGGTGATGAGGAGAGCCTGAGCCATTCGGGCGCATTGTAGAGGGCAGAGGGCAGAGGGCAGAGGGCGGAGGGGCGGAGGGCGGAGGGGCGGAGGGCGGAGGGCAGAAGATTCCGGCGTCTGCCCTCTGCCCTTCCGCGCTCCGCCCTCATACAATGCGCCGCGTGACGAGCTACAAAGACTCCGGCGTCGACATCGATGCCCAGGACGAGGCGCTGCGGGAAGTCCGGCGGATCGTACGCGATACGTACACGCCGGGCGTGATGTCGGAGATCGGGTCGTTCGGAGGGCTGTTTCGCGGGACGTTCGAAGGGATGTCGTCGCCGATTCTCGTTTCGTCGACCGACGGCGTGGGCACCAAGCTGCGGGTCGCCCAGGCGATGAAGATCCACGACACCGTGGGCTACGACCTGGTCTGCCACTGCGTGAACGACATCCTCGTGCAGGGCGCGCGTCCGCTGTTCTTTCTCGACTACTACGCCACCGGCAAGCTCCGCCCGCCGGTGATGACGGACGTGATTCGGGGGATGGCCCGCGCCTGCCGCGAGAACGGCTGCGCGCTCATCGGCGGCGAGACCGCGGAGATGCCGGGCTTCTATCACGACGACGACTACGACGTGGCCGGTTTCATCCTCGGCGTGGTCGATCAGAAACATCTCATCGACGGCAAGGCCGTCCGCGAAGGCGACGTCCTCATCGGCCTCCCTTCGGCCGGCCTGCACACGAACGGCTACTCGCTCGCGCGCCGCGTGCTGTTCGACAAGCTCGGCCACGACCCCCAGTCGATCCTGCCGGGCATCGGCAAGGTCGGCGAGGCGCTGCTCCAGCCGCACCTCTCCTATCTCAAGCCGCTGCTGCCTCTGGTGGAGGAGCGCGCGATTCACGCGCTCGCGCACATCACCGGCGGCGGCCTGACCGACAACGTGCCGCGCGTGCTGCCCGACACGCTCGACGCGCGGATCAAGCTCGGCGCGTGGCCGGTGCTGCCGATCTTCCGGTTCCTTTACGAGAACGGGCAGGTCGACTCCGGGGAGATGCTGCGGGTCTTCAACATGGGCATCGGCATGGTGCTGATCGTCGCGCCGGCGGACGTCGACCGCGTGGCGAAGCACTTCGCGCAGATCGCGCAGCCGTACTACTTCATCGGCAACGTGGTGAAGGGCAGCGGGAAGGTGCAGTACGACATTCCGCCGACGGGGTTCGCGTCGTGGATCGAGTGATCATGCGCCTCGCGGTGATGCTGTCCGGTCGCGGCTCGAACTTTCAAGCCATCCATGAAGCGATTCAGCGCGGCGAGCTGCAGGCGGAGATCGTGTGCGTGATCTCGAACCGCCCGGATGCGCCGGGGATTCAACGCGCGGCCGAGTGGGGCTACGACGCGCACGTCATCGACCACCACGCGTTTGCCACGCGTGAAGAACACGAAGCGGAAGTGCTGGGCGTGCTGGAGAACGCGAAACCCGATTACATCGCGCTCGCGGGATACATGCGTTTGCTCAGCGCGGACTTTGTCGAGCGCTATCGCAATCGCATTCTCAACATCCACCCGTCGCTGCTGCCGGCGTTTCCCGGCGTGAACGCGCAGGCGCAGGCGATTCTGGCGGGCGCGAAGATCTCGGGCTGCACGGTCCACTTCGTCGACGAGAATCTCGATGCCGGACCAATCCTCGTGCAGCGCGCGGTGGAGGTGCGCGACGGCGACACCGAAGAGTCGCTCGCCGCGCGCATCCTCGTCGAAGAGCACAAGGCCTACGTCGACGCGCTCAGACAGCTAGAACGGCAGCAGTGACTTCCACCACGGCTGCTTCGGCACGTCCTGCGCCGCGACGGCCGGGATCTTGGCCAGGGTCTCGGTGCCGCGCTGCACGACGATCGTGCCGACGCGCTGTCCGCGTTTCACGGGCGCCGTGACGGCCTGTCCGCTGAACGCGACCTTCACGCCCTTCTCCTCGTTGCGCTTCACCAGCGCTCTGGCGTCGGAGGCGGCCATCACGGGGACGGTCTTCGCGCGGCCGTCGCTCACCGGCGCCTGGGCCACGACCACGCCCTGCTTCACCGGCGTGACCATCTTGTAGTTGATGAACGCCTGGTTCATCAGACGGCCCGCGATCTCGAACGAGCTGTCGGGGCCGCGCGAGGTCTTCGCGCCCATCACGACCGCGATCAGATCCATCCCGTTGCGACGTGCCGAGGCAGTCACGCAGAAGCCGGCCGGTCCGGAGAATCCGGTCTTGATTCCCGTCGCGCCCTCGTAGAAGCGCAGCAGGCGATTGGGGTTGTAGATGCGCTGCAAGGTGGCGTTGCGAAACTCCATCTCCGGAATGACGGCGAGCGACTGCATGAACGGATGCTTCATCAGCGCCTGGCCGAGGATCGCCAGATCGTGCGCGCTCATGACGTTGTTCATTTTCGGATCTTTGGCCGGCAGCCCATGCGGATCGTAGAAATGCGTTTCCTTGAGGCCGAGCTCCTGGGCTTTGGCATTCATCAGATCGGCGAACGACTCCGCCGATCCGCCGATCTTCTCGGCGATCGCTTCCGCGGCGTCATTCGCGGAGTGGACCATCGTGGCGATCAGCAGGTTCTTGATGGGCCAGACCGAGCCGGCGCGGAGATAAATCTGCGAGCCGCCCATCTTGCTGGCGCGTGCGGAGACGGTGACCTGCGTGTCGTAGTGGAGATTGCCGGCCTTGATCTCGTCCATGGCGATGAGCAACGTCATCATCTTGGCCATGGAGGCGGTGGGCAGCGGCGTGTGGGCGTTGTGCTCGTAGAGCACGCGGCCGGTCGTCGGCTCCATCACGTACGCGGCGGTGTAGCCGGTGGGATTGTTCTGAATCGCGGCCGAAACGGGGCCGCCTTCTTCTTGTGCGAACGCGGGAATCGCCAGGAGGGCGATTGCAACAGCGACGATCGTTCTTCTCATTTGAAGTAGCTCCTACGCAAGTCTCAGCATGGCCGGACTGCACGGCGCATACCATTGATGAGACTACTTACGCGCCGGCTTTTTCACGGCTCGGGAGGTGCGGGGAATGGAGCTGATGACGGTCCAATCGTGTCGGTGCACGACGACCGGCTCATTCTGCTTCGGCCACAGATCGATGGGAATGTAGTAGTAGCCGTCGCCGAGGACGCGCGACTTGATGGCCAGATCGCGCATGCTCTTGCAGAGCCCCCGCTTGCCGCGGATCGCCGCCCGCTCGACCACGAGTCCCGTCGACTCCCCGACGCCCTGAAACACGCTGATTTCCGCGCAGAGAGAATTCACTAACGTCATTGCAGGCGAGCTTTAGCAAGAATCGGTCCCGCCTGGTGGAGCGGCGGGCTCAGCCTGCTGGAATTGGGGGTCGGGGGCCGGCGGGCTGAAGCCCGCCGCTCCACGCTCCACGCTAGGAACGCAGCTCGACGTTCCAGTAGGCCTCATCCAGAAAGTTCTTCCAGATCTCCGGATAGGTCCTTCCCTGGAGGCGATGGAGCGGGTGCCACTTCGGGCGGTGCGGCTGGCGGATGAGGCGGATGTCGGACTCGCTCAGGAGCTTGTTGCCCTTGCGCACGTTGCACGGGAGGCAGGCGCAGACGACGTTTTCCCACGTCGACTTGCCGCCGCGGGAGATGGGGACGACGTGGTCGAGCGAGAGCTCGGACGAGGGGAACTTCTTCCCGCAATACTGGCAGCGGTTGTGGTCACGCAGATAGATGTTGCCGCGCGAGAACTTTACTTCCTGGCGCGGCAGGCGGTCGAAGACCAGGAGCTGCACGACGTGGGGGATGAGGATGTTCTTGCTGGGGGTGCGGACGTAATGGTCTTCCGGCTGCACCGGAAAGTCCGCCCAGTTCTCGAAATCGTACGTGCGATAGTCGGAGTCGACGGCGCGCACCTGTCCCTTGTACAGAAGCGTCAGCGCGCGGCGCACGGACGTGATCTGCACTGCCTGGAACACGCGGTTCAACACCAGTACATGACCATCGAGCATACGGTTCGACTCCCTACCAGTAACAGCAGGCGCAGCGATCCTGTTTCCATGATACACGGGTGCCGTTTGCAAAAACGCCCTGCTTTGAGACACACTTAGCTCCTTGACGAGACTCCGCGTTACGTGAGACGTCCCGGCGATTGAGCAAACCGGGCGTCGCGGGTGTGGTTTTGGGGAGGCTATATGCGCGTTGGTTCCCGGTTCGCTCTTCTCTTCGCAATCCTCTGCGCTCCGCTGCTCAGGGCGGATCATTTCCGCGCAGAGTGTCCGCTCTCGCTCGTCGATTCGACGCCGCCGGCGTCGCGATTCGAGACCTCGGCGCACGGCGTGTTCCGCAACGGCTCGCTGCTGTACGCCCTGCGCGGAAACATCCTCACGACGTACAACATCACCGATCTCGGCGATCTGCAGATCGCGCGTGAGGACTTCATGCCCTCGCTCGCGGCACGCGAGACGAACGCCGGCGTCACGTTCGGCGCGGGGGGATATCTCTTCATCAGCAGCGAAGCGGGTCTCGAGATCTTCGACCTGCGCAACGTGCGCTCGCCCGCGAGCGGCGGCACCGCGCCGTCCCTCGTCGTGCGCCGCGCCGGCCTGCACTACCGCCGACTGGCGCTGAACGGCAACAAGCTCGCCGGCCTCTATCCGCTGTACGACATGCCGTGCTATCCGCTGCCGGACGTCCTCAAGCCCTGCGACACGAAGATCGACATCTTCAACATCACCACGATCAACAACCCGACGCTGGCCGGCTCGATCACGGCGAACAAGTTCGACGAGATCGGCTTCAACGACATCAATTTCAACTTCGGATTCCTCCTCGCCGTCAGCGACGGCGGCCTGAGCGTCTACAACGTCGCCAATCCCGCGGCGCCGGTGCGCATCGCGTTCGAGGGCTCGATTCCGGGCAAGTGGTTCGTCTCGAACAACACCGACTTCGTCGGCGTCGGCACGGACCGCATCATCAAGATCTATCGCTTCAATCCGCTCTTCGCGCTCTTCGACATCGCCCGCCTGCTGACGATCCCGAGCTATCTCGAGATCGAGCGCAGCAATCCCATCCGCTTCCATCCGCAGGCGTTCTACGACGAGCCGAACGCGCGCCTGATCACGCTGATCGAAGAGATCGACCCGCTCGATCAGGGTCCGGCGCGCACGATCGCGTTCGACGTCTTCGACTTCACGGTGGCGCAGTTCGAGGGCTCGGTGGAGCGCATCTACGAAGACGTGACGATGACGATGCCGGACGAGGTGAAGTACAACCCCGTCGCGGCCGGGTCGTCGGTCTACGTGATCGGCCAGCAAAGCGGATTGCAGGAGTGGGGCGCGTGCAACCGCGTGACGGGACGCATCGAGCTCGACAGCGTCAACTATCTCACCTGCAGCGGCGCGGAGATCCACGGCTGGGTCACCGGCACGCAGAAGATCGTGAGCGTGGAGCTGTTCCTCGACAATACGTCTCTCGGACCCGCGAACATCGCCAGCGTGCAACGCAACGACGTCTCGTCGACGACGCCGGTCTTCACCTGGCGCGTCCTGGCGAACCTCGACACGACCGCGCGCGGGGAGCATCTGCTCCGCGCCATCGGCACGGACATCCTCGGCCAGCGGCGCCAATTCGCGTTCAAGCGCATCTTCTTCCCCGGCACGCCCAACAACTGCGTCGTGCCGCGGCGGCGCGCGGCGGGCAGTTAGCCCATCTCTTCGACGACTCTCATTGCGGCCGACCTCGGGTCGGCCGCATTCGTGATGGGGCGTCCGATGACGATGTAGTCCGCGCCGGCGGCGATCGCTTCGCGCGGCGTCATCGTGCGGCGCTGATCGCCGGCGTCGCTTCCCGCGGGGCGAATGCCGGGTGTGAGGATCACGAAGCCGCCGCCGCAGGCATCCCGGATCGGCGCGATCTCGTGCGGCGAGGCGACGACGCCGCGCAGGCCCGCGCGCTCGGCGAGTTGCGCGAGACGGACGGCGTTGTCGATGACGGATCCGGCGAGGCCAATGCGCTGCAGTTCTGTAGAGTCGAGGCTCGTCAGGATCGTCACGCCGAGGACGAGGAGAGAGTCGTGGGTGCAGGCCCGGAGCATCGCTTCGCCGCCGGAGGCGTGGACCGTGGCGATCGATGCGCCGAGGGAGGCGACTTCGGAGATCGCGTGCGAAGCGGTATTCGGGATGTCGTGGATTTTCAGATCGAGAAAGACGCGCTTGCCGCGGGCGACGACCTCGCGCACGATCGACGGTCCGAGGGACGTGAACGCCTGAAGGCCAATCTTGAAAACACCGGCGGCGCCGTGGAGCTGATCGACGAGGCGGAGGACGTCGTCGCGCGTGGAGACGTCGAGAGCGATGACGAGACGGTCGCGTGGTTGCATAAAATCGAGGCGTGGACAAGTTTACCGTGGCCAAAACCCTCGATGAGATCGCGCGATACATCGAGCTCTCCGACCCCAAGCCCTTTCGCGCGCGGGCATTCGAGAAAGCGGCGCGCGCGATCGAGAGGATCGACGACGACATGGAAGAGGTCGTCGCCGCGGGAAAGCTGTACGACATCGACGGCGTCGGCAAAGGCACCGGACAGATCGTCGAAGAAATGGTGCGCACCGGCACGTCGCAGTATCTCGACGAGCTGCGCGGGCAATATCCGCCCGGCATCTTCGAGCTGCTGCGCGTGCCGCGATTCGGGCTGAGGAAGATCGGCCAGGTCTACTCCGAGCTCGGCATCGGCTCGCTGGACGAGCTGGAGAAAGCGGCGCGCAACGGGACGCTCGCGAAGTTGAAAGGCTTCGGCGCGAAGACCGCGGAGCTGGTGCTGCAGGGCATCGAGTTCGCGCGGCTGCGGCAGTCGCAGTTCCTGCTGCCGGTCGGCATCGAGGCCGGCGAATCGCTGCGCGAGCGGCTCGCGGACGTCGAGGAGATCGAAGACGCCGAGGTCACCGGCAGCGTGCGCCGCCGCCTCGAAGTCATCCGCAACGTGAACATCCTCATCGCCACGAAGAAGCCGAAGATCGTCGCGGAGAAGCTCGCGGACATGGTCGCGAATCTCGAGCAGGTCGACGACACGACGTACAAAGGTTTGGTCCGCAGCGAAGTGGACGTGCTCTTTCATCTCGCGACGCCGGACAACTTCGGCAGCGAGTTGGTACGCACGACCGGCTCGAAGGAATTCGTCGAAGGATTCGGCAAGATCGCGAAGGCGAAGACGGAGAAGGACGCGTTCAAGGCGGCGAAGGTGCCGTTCGTCGAGCCGGAACGGCGCGAATCGGCGGACGATCTGAAGGTGAAGAAGCGGCCAAAGCTCGTCGAACTGGCCGACCTTCGCGGCACGTTTCACGTGCACACGACGTACTCCGACGGCCGCCACAGCATGACGGAGATGCTCTCCGCCGCGAAGGGGCGCGGCTTCGAGTACGTCGGCATTTCCGATCATTCTCAAGCTGCCTATTACGCCGGCGGCTTGAACGACGCACGCCTCAAGCAGCAGCACGCGGAGATCGCGCGCCTCGAGCCGGAGATGAAGCCGATGCGCGTCTTCCGCGGGACGGAAGCGGACATCCTCAACGACGGCGCGATGGACTACGGCGCAAAGATCCTGTCGCGCTTCGACTTCGTCATCGCCTCGGTGCACTCGAATTTCAAGATGTCGAAGGACGAGATGACGGACCGCATGCTGCGCGCGCTCGACGATCCGCACGTGACGTTCATCGGCCATCTCACCGGGCGCAAGCTGCTGGCGCGCGAGGGCTACAGCGTCGAATACGACC
>DATFHJ010000304.1:0-7250 GCA_035248585.1 Thermoanaerobaculia bacterium | reverse complement strand
CATCCAGCTCGGCGCGGCGCAGCGCGACGCGGCGGAATTGACGCAGCGATTTCTGTCGTTCGTGACGTTCGGTGACGCGCCGCCGCCTCCGCGGCCGCTCGTGCACGAACATCTCACGTGAAAAAACTTGCCCCGGTCGTTTTTCTCATTCTGACGTTTCCCCTCGCCGGCGCGCCACGCCGCCGTGCGGTCTCGATCCCGGCCGTGCCCGCGGTCACGCGGGCCAGCGTTTCCGCGACCGCGCTGCGCGTCATCGACCGCACGCAGATCCCGGCCTTCGAGCCGCGCCTGCATTGGGAGAACGCGCCGTACTTTGACGGCACGCTCCTCGTCGCCGAGCAGCTGCATCGCGACGATCTGATCGAGCGCATGGCCGCGTTCCTGCTCAACAGCAACGACAACATCGATTCGATCCACTGGGGCGACGGCACCGCGTTCTCGCAGGCGCTGCTCGATCTCGATCGACTGCTCCCGCCCAACGATCCGCGCCGCGCGCAGATCCCGCCGATGCTCAACGGCCCGATGGCGTTCGCCGAGCACGCCATGCGCGCCACGCCGCAGACCGCGCCGCCGCGGAATCCGTGGTGGGTGCAGGGCGGCTACGGCGTGCGCTACTGGCAGGACGACATGTACATGGTCATCCCCTGGCTGGCGATGTACGGCTCGATCGACCCGAAGGCACGCGAGCTCGCGAACGAATGGATCGACGCGTACGTCGCGCGCCTCTGGGATCCGCAACACGACCTCTTCCAACACGCCCCCGAAACGATCGGCTCCGACGAATTCTGGGGCCGCGGCAACGGCTGGTCGGTCTACGGACTCGCGCGCGCCGGCGCGCCACAAACCCGCCAGCTCTTGCAACGCGCCGCCGCGCGCCTCGTTGAGAAACGCCTCCCCTCGGGAGGCTGGCCCTCCAACCTCTCGCGCCCGCTCGAATGCCCCGTCGTCGAAACTTCTGCAACAGGATTGATCACCGCCTTTCTCGCCCGCGGCGTAAACGAAGGCTGGCTCGATCGCGAGACGTACACACCCATCGTCTTGCGCGCCTTCGCCGTGTTGATGGATCGCGTCGATGCCGAAGGCGCCGTGCACGGCATTCAACCGCCGGGGACAGGACCCGCGTTTTGCGGGGCGGGGATGCTTTCGACAAATCAGACAACGATCAACGTGAACTATGGGGCGGGGGCGGTGCTCTTGGCGGCGGGGGAGGTGCTGCGATTGCCGGAGATGCGGTAGCCTTCGCCCATGAAGAGAGCGATCGTCCTTGTCTGCGATTCCCTCGGAGTAGGTGAACTCCCAGACGCGAAAGACTTCGGCGATGAGGGTTCCAACACCCTCGGCCATGTCCTCGACTCGCAACACCCCCAACTCCCCACCCTCACAAGACTCGGTCTCCTGCACACCTTGCCCACGCCCGCGAGCACGGAAAACCCCGGCAGCGCGTTCGGCCGGATGGCCGAGGTGAGCGCGGGGAAGGACACGACCACCGGTCATTGGGAAATGATGGGTCTCATCGTCGAGGATCCGTTCCGCACGTATCCGAACGGGTTTCCGCGGGAGGTCATCGAAGAGTACGAACGGCGGATCGGGCGGGAGACGCTCGGGAACAAGCCGGCGTCCGGGACGGTGATTCTCGACGAGCTGGGCGAGGAGCACATGCGCACGGGCGCGCCGATCGTCTACACCTCCGCCGACTCGGTGTTCCAGGTCGCGGCGCACGAGGAGGTCGTTCCGGTCGAGGAGCTGTGGCGGATCTGCGCGATCGCGCGCGAGCTGATGCGCGGGGAGCACAACATCGGGCGCATCATCGCCCGTCCGTTCGTCGGCACGGGCTCGGGACACTTCAAGCGCACGGCGAATCGCAAGGACTTTTCGGTCAAGCCGACCGGCGAGACGGTCGTGGAACGCGCGTTCAAGGCGGGGCGGCAGGTGATCGGGCTCGGCAAGATCGCCGACATCTTCGACCGCGTCGGCATCAGCGAGGAGATCCGCACGGAATCGAACTCCGACGGGATGCGCAAGACCATCGATCTCATTCGCCAGTCGAGCGCCGACTTCATCTTCACGAACCTCGTCGACTTCGACTCGAAGTACGGGCATCGCAACGATCCCGTCGGCTACGCGAAGGCACTCGAGTCGTTCGATGGGGAGCTCGCGGCGCTGCTCGAGTCGATGCAGCAGGACGACCTCCTCTTCATCACCGCCGATCACGGCTGCGATCCATGCGATGTCTCGACCGATCACACGCGCGAGTACGTGCCGCTGCTCGTGGCCGGGCCGCGCGTGCGCGGCGCGAAGCCCCTAGGCACGCGCGGGACGTTCGGCGATCTCGGCGCAACCATTTGCGATTATCTCGGCCTGCCGCTGACCGGCCTGCCGGGCAAGAGCGTTCTTCCGGAACTGGGGGTGGAGTGATGAGGCGTGCAGTTCTGATTCTGTTGTTGACGACGAGCGCACTCGCGCAGCAGCCGGTCGTGCCGACGGCGCGCATCGCCGATGACGCGATCGTGTTCGATCGTGTCGCCGAGGCCTCGAAGAAGGATCTGCCGCGCGACTTGTTGAAGCGCATCGTCAATGACGACATCGATCTGCTGCGCGGCAAGCGGCAGGATGGATCGTACGCGTACGCAACGTACGAGCGCTTCGAGGCGGGGCGGACGACGCAGTCGTTTTCGGTGCAGCCGCGCAAGGATCAGATGCAGACGGTCGAAGTCAAAGGATCCAACGTCTATCGCGTGATCCTCGACGTGCCGTCGCGGCGGCTGCTCGTGCGCAAGAACGTTCCGATCTGGGTCGAGCGCGTCGACATCGAGATGGTGCCGCAGGCGAGAAATCAGACGGACCGCAGCTCCGTCGAAGTGAAAGCGTGGCTGCAGCCGGGCGAGGTCAAGCCGATCGATCTGCCGGACGTGGCGCGGCAGGCGACGATCCGCGTGATCGGCACCGCCGACGAAAAGGGCTACTCGAACCTCGACGTCGTGCTGGTGCAGGCGCGGATCGTCGACAACGCCGACAGCCCGTACGCAAATGCAGTGGCGACGGCGAAGGCGATTCAGCGCTCGCTCGACAATAACGACATCCCCTCGATTCGAGCAATGGCGAAACGGCTGCGCGAGCAGATGGGCGCGCCGCCGCGGGTGGTGACGGCCGCGCCCGCTCCGGCACAGTCGACGGTGAATGTTACGGCGCCGCCGGACAGCGCCGCGCAGGCGGAGTTGCAGGCGGAATTGCAACTGATCGAAGACCTCCTGACGGGCAGCGAATCGGAGCGCCGGGAAGGGCTCGACCGGCTGCACCAATTGGTTCGCCGGACGCGGCGATAACGCCGAAAACAGGCCGTTTTTGCACGTTTGATGGTTTGACGGACGCCGATGCGTGACGTAGAATGCCCGTCCCTCAAGTTTTCTCAGCGTTTCCGAAAGGAGCCTCACTTGTCGTCAATGAAATTAGGATTCAAGGTCGGGGACAAGCTCGTTTATCCGAACCACGGGGTTACGGTCGTGGAGCATATCGGCGAGTCGCCGATCATGCCGGCGGGGGACAGCTACTATCACCTTCGGCTTCTCGCGAACAATTCGCGGCTGGTGGTGCCGATCACGAACACGGACCGCGTCGGTCTGCGCCGTCTGTACCAGCAAAAGGAGATCAAAGGTCTCCTCGGACAGCTGGAACAGAAGCTGGTGAAGAACCACACGGACTGGAAGGGCCGTTACCGCGAAAACCTCGAGAAGATGAAGACAGGCCGTCTCGAGGACGTCGCGGAAGTGCTCAAGAACCTCAACGAGGTTCAGAAACGGAAGAGCCTCTCGTTCCGCGAGAAGAAGATGTATGACCGCGCCAAGTACCTGCTGGTGTCCGAGGTCGCGATTGTGAAGAACATCCCCGAGCCGGAAGCGGAGAAGTTGATTCACAAGTGCCTCGAGAAGTCGCTCCAGACGACGGGTCATTAATCCTCTCGCCGTGGTTAGAATGAAAGCCGCCTGCGGGCGGCTTTTTTCTTTTTTATGCTTCCTCCCTGGATCCGCGAAAAAAAACTCAACCTCGCTTCTCTCCGCGAAGTGAAAACCCTCCTGCGCGCCAGCGAGCTTCATTCGGTTTGTGAATCGCTCGCCTGCCCCAACCGCACGGAGTGTTTCTCGCGCGGCACGGCCACGTTCATGATCCTCGGCGATGTCTGCACGCGCTCGTGCGGCTTCTGCAATGTGACGACGGGCCGCCCGTACGCGCCGCCGTCAGCGGACGAGCCGCGAGCGGTCGCGGAGACGGCGCGGAAGCTCGGCTTGCGCCACGTCGTCGTGACGTGCGTGACGCGCGATGATCTCGACGACGGCGGCGCGCGGCAGTTCGCCGAGACGATCCGCGAGCTGCGCATCGCCCTTCCCCACGCGGCGGTGGAAGTGCTGACGTCCGACTTCCGCGGCAATCGCGACGCGGTGCGCACGGTCGTCGAGGCGAAGCCGGATTACTTCAACCACAACGTCGAGACCGTGCCGCGGCTCTACGACTTCGTGCGGCCGGGCTCGCGCTTCGAGCGCTCGCTGGCGGTGTTGCGCGAGGCGAAAACGCTCGACGCGAGCGTCGTGACGAAGTCGGGACTCATGCTCGGCCTCGGTGAGCGGCGCGAGGAAGTCATCGAAGTGCTCGAGCGCCTGCTCGAGGCGCGGGTGGAGATCGTGACGATCGGCCAGTACCTGCAGCCGAAGCGCGAGAAGCTCGACGTCGTCGAGTACATCCATCCCGACGTCTTCGACGAGTACCGCGTCCTCGGCGAGGGCCTCGGCTTCCGCGCTGTTTTCTCCGGACCGTTTGTGCGAAGCTCGTACATGGCGGATGTCGTCGCGGCGTCCTCCAGTTTATCCCGCGCGTAGACGCGGGATCTCCGGTTACACCGGCAGGATGTGGCCCGCGGGCACTCTTCTCGCGGTATAACCGGAGATGCCGCGTCTTCGCGCGGCATAAACTGAGGCATGCGAGAGCCTGACAAAGAGCGGTCCCCCTTCTTCACCACCTGGCTCCCGATCTTTCTCGACTTTCTCTCCGTCGAGAAAGGGCTCGCCAGGAACTCGCTCTCGTCCTACGCCACCGACCTGCGCCGCTTCGGCCACTGGCTCTCCGATCAGTCGATCGAGCTCGAGCGCGTCGAACGCATCCATCTCGTAAAGTACTTTCAATCGTTGCGCGCGGGCGGTATCTCGGCGCGCTCGGTGGCGCGCGCGCTGGCCGCGATCCGCGGGCTGTTCCGCTTCCTCGTCGCGGAGCGGCATCTCAAAGCGGATCCGACCGAGAACATCGAGAATCCGAAGCTCTGGTCTTCGCTGCCGAAATCGATCCTGCCGTCGGAAGTCGAGTCACTGCTCGCCGCGCCCGACCGGGCCACGGTCGATGGCCTGCGCGACGCGGCCATGCTCGAACTGCTGTACGCGACCGGGCTTCGCGTCAGCGAGCTGATCAAAGTACGGCTCGACGAGCTGGTGATGGACGCGGGCTTCCTCCGCACGATCGGCAAGGGCTCGAAGGAGCGGATCGTGCCGTTCGGCGACGCGGCGCGGGAGTCGATCGTGAAGTATCTCGAAGGCGGACGGCCGGAGCTGAACAAGCACGCCGACCCGCACCTCTTTCTCTCCCGCCGCGGACGCCCGATGACGCGGCAGTCGTTCTGGATGAAGATCGTCCGCTACGCGCGCGAGGCCGGCATCCGGACGCACATCTCGCCGCACGTGCTGCGCCATTCCTTCGCCACGCATCTCCTTGAAAACGGGGCAGATCTGCGCTCGGTGCAGATGATGCTCGGCCACGCCGACATCTCCACGACACAGATATACACGCACGTCTCGCGGGCTCGGCTGCAGCGGATGTATGAGCAGTTTCATCCGCGCGCGTGAGTCATTCCTTCACGCGCGAATCCGTCGCGATCCAGTTCACTTCCCACGTCTTCCCACCGTCGTCGGAGAACGCCTGTTCGAAGTGGACCGAGTCGGGCGTGATGTCGGAGATAACGAAGCGGACGAGAATCGCGCGGCCGTTGTACGGCTCCTGCGCGTAAAACTCGCCGCGCCCATTCTTGAACTCGCCGATCGTCGACTCGCTCAGCGTGCCGTCGGCGGCGTTGGAGAAGTTGAGGCTCCACTGCTTCGACTGCGGGTTGTAGAGCCGCAGGCTGAGTCCCTCGAAGCCGTCGGCGGTGAGCTCGACCAGGTTCGCACGGCCGTTCAACACCTTGCGCACGACGGTGGTACCGTTCATTTCGACCCACGTATTCGAGCCGGTGAGCGGCTTCACACGCCGCTTGACGGTCGTCTTCCACGTTCCGATGTGAAAGTCAAAGTCGCGCTCGCCGGCGACGACGCTGCTGCAGAGGAGGAGGCAGAGCAAGAGGCGTTTCATGAGGCCAAGTCTTCGCGCGCCGGCCGCTTGCGCACAAGATCCACTTGTGACGTGGCGCATAGGACCACCGAACCTCTTTCCGGGCATAATCGTCCCAGCGAGGCAGTTGAACTCGTTCTCCGGATGAAACGCGCGCTTTTCGCTCTCGCCGCTCTCTTCGCCGCCTCGACGGCGAGCGCGAGCATTGCCGTCTTCAGCGACGGGCGGAACATGAAGATCGAGTCGTACGTCGTCCAGGAAGAGACGATCCATCTCATCATGGCCGGCGGCGGGAAGATGTCGATGTCGCTGACGCGCATCGAGCGCATCGTCGACGACGAAGTCACGACCCCCGAGGTTGTCGAGGAAGTGAAGAAAATCGTCGAAGAGGGCGTGTTCCCGAAGCGCTCGTGGAAGTACAGTGACGACAGCCCGCCGCTGTGGCAGTCGAAGTACAACGAGATCATCATCAAGGCGGCGAAGAAGTTCGACGTCGACGCCGCGCTCATCTCCGCCGTCATCAAGGCCGAGTCGGATTACGACCCGCGCGAGACCTCGCACAAAGGCGCGCGCGGCCTGATGCAGCTGATGCCCGCCACCGCGGCGCGCTTCGGCGTCACGAACTCGTACGATCCCGAAGAGAACATCTACGCCGGCACGCGCTACCTGCGCTGGCTGCTCAAGACGTTCGACGGCAACGCCGATCTCGCCGTCGCCGCTTACAACGCCGGCGAGGGGAACATCTGGAAGTACAACGGCGTGCCGCCGTTCCGCGAGACCGTCACGTACATCAATCGCATCGCGAAGCACATCCGCAAAGCGATGGACGAGAACGTGATCCGCACCGCGGAGAATGGAGCGGCGGGCTTTAGCCCGCCGGCACAGTG
>DATFHJ010000303.1:0-21440 GCA_035248585.1 Thermoanaerobaculia bacterium | reverse complement strand
CTTCGCGTCGACGCCTTCGCAGAGGTGATAGAAGAGCGCGCCGTTGCGATTGGTCGCCGACGTCACGGCCTTGCGGAACGCCTCGACGTCCTCCGCCTTCGCGAAGTTCACATCGGGAATGCGCGTGCCGGCGGAGGGTAGATTCTTGTCGCCCGTCGCTTCGAAATTGCGCACCGCGCCGGTGAAATACGGCAGCGTGGATGCGAACATCGACTTCATGCCCTGCACCGACGTCGTCCCGCTCGCGAGCGCTTTCGTCTCGACGTAGCGAACCAGCGCCGGAATCGTCGGCCCGAAGCTCGCCAGCGTCTTGATCGGCATCTTCACCTGCTCCGCGTAACTGACGTCACGCTGCCATTGCGAGCGGTTGTCGTAGCGCTGCGGCACTTCCCACGGCGCGATCACGTTGTAGACGAGGTGATTGTGGAGATCGAGCATGCCGGGATAAATCGTCCCGCCGGTCTTGATCGCCTTGACGCCCTCGAATCCCGCCGGCGCCTTCGCCGTCCTCTTTTGGACAGCCGCGATTTTTCCGTCCTTGATGAACAGCGCGCCGTCGTCGATGACCTCGCCGGCGACCGGCACGATGCGCCCGTGCAGGATCAGCGGCGGCGAGTCGAACGCATTGAGTGCCTGGATTGCAGCGGAGAGAACGAAGCCTTCGCCTTCGGGATCGATTGTCGTCATGGCCGAGCTCCTCGGATGCAATTCTAGACTCCTAAAGTTTCATCTGCCGTAAAGCCTTTCAGGCGTACACTCCTCTTTACACACAAAATCAGGTGACCACAGGAGGCTTCATGGCTGAGGGACATCCTCTCCGCGCAATCTTCTTTGATGCCCGCGACACGCTCGGCAGCGTCGACCGGCCCGGGCATCTCGTCCCGTATCGTCCGACCACCGAGCAGCTGCTGGAGTCCGTGAAGGCGCTGGGAGTGAAGATCGGCTGCATCACGAATCTCCCCGACAACGTGAGCGCCGAGCAGGGCCGCAAGATGGTCCGCGAAGCCGTGCTCTCCGAGGATCCCGCCACCGGGAAACTGCGCACGATCGGCGACTACATCCCGGACGAGAACATCATCACCAATCACGACTTCAACATCGACAAGCCGGATCCGCGAATCTACAAGAAAGCCTGCGAAGTCCTCGGCGTCAAACCGTCCGAGGCGTTGTTCTGCGGTGAGAATCTTCCGGAATGCCTCGGCGCGGAGGCCGCGGGGATGCGCGCGCAGCGGAAGCCGTTTCCTCCCGGCGGCGAGTTCCTCTCGGCGCTGATCACGAAACTGCCGACGACGAAGACCGACAGCGGACGCGCGTTCGAAGCGTTGTTCGAACACGAGCACGTCCTCGCCGACCGCATTTTTCTCTGCGGCCACAAAATCGCCGACGCGCTGAAAGCGCACGATCCGAAAGCGCCGCTGCCGGAGAACCTGCGCACGGCGATGGGATTGTTCGTCTATCTCATCAACAACTTCGCCGATCAGGTGCATCTGAAGGCAGAAGAAGCGGTCATTCCGATCGCGGTCGCGCGCGGCATGGACCCGCGCCTCGCGCAGTGGGCGATCAACGATCACGAACAGGTGCGCGCGTATTGGGCCTCGCTCAACGTCGCCTGGAAGCGCATCCTCACGGGCGACGACGACGATCGCGCGTGGGCCTACGGCGATTTCTGGCGCACGATCGAGGCCCAGGTGACGCTGCTCGATCATCACGCCGTGCGCGAGAACGACGAGCTCTTCCCGCTGTTAGGCGGATTCTTCAGCGATCAGGACGACACGATGCTGATGGGCATCCTGATGCAGATCGGCTGGTCGAACGTCGGCCCGTTCGTGACGATGGTCGCGGCGATGGAGAAAGCCCTCGTCCCTCCTCCTAGCGCCGGCGCTTTGATTCCGATCAGGGCGTCGGCGAAACCGTCGAAGAAAAAGGCCCGCGCGAAAGCACAGCCGCGCGCGGCGAGGTGACGTCATGTGGGAGCTCGTCAAACCCGACACTCGATTCTTCACCGCCGATCAGCGCAAGCAGGTGGAGGCGCTGTTCGAAGCGATCCTTCCCGGCACGGACACGAGTCCCGGCGCGACCGACGTCCATGCCGCCGAGTATCTCGACACGCTGCTGGCGATGGATCACGACACGTACTACGCGATCCCGCAGATGAAGCTGATGTATCCGGTCGGCCTGCTCGTCGTCGAGGACGCGGCGCGGCGGATGTTCGGCGGACGCGGCATCATCGCGCTGACGCTCGACGAGCGCACGCAGCTGCTCGCGACGCTCGCCGCCGGAAAGCTCGAAGGCACTTCGTATTCTGCGAAAGATCAGACGGCGTTCTTCACCGACCTGCGCATCCGCTGCATTGAAGGCTGCTTCGGCGACGCGCGCTGGGGCGGCAACAAAGACAACGCGATGTGGCGCTGGTACGGATGGACCGTGCCGGCCGAGGAGTTCAAGCGGGCATGACGCCGATCAAACATCCCGATGCCATCATCGTCGGCAGCGGCGCCGGCGGCGGAACGGCGGCGCACATCCTCACCTCGCGCGGCTGGAACGTCGTCGTGATGGAGAAAGGAAACCTCTGGCGCGCCGACGATTTCCTTCCCTTCGACGAGCTGCATTTCCGCGAGCACAAGGCGCTCATCCCGAAGATCGACACCGACCCGATGACCTACGCCGGCAAGAACGACAACGAGACCATCCGCAGCGAGCGGTGGTGGGAAATCGAAATGGTCGGCGGCTCGACGATGGTGTGGGACGCGAACTTCCCGCGCTACACCGACGAAGACATGGCCGTCTCGAAGTACCTCGACCTGGCCAGCATCCCCGACTCGAACAAAGTCGATATGCCGGACTGGCCGTGGACGTACGACGAGATGCAGCCGTGGTTCGAGATGGCGGAGCGCGACTGGGGCGTGTCCGGCAAGGCCCGGCAGACCATCGGCAAGAAGGGCGCGAAGCCGTGGTCGCAGGAGCAGGTGCGCGACTCGTACGAGTACGCGATGGAGCCGCTCCTGCTGCACGGCTCGACGAAGTGGGTGTCGGACACGTTCGAGGCCGCGGGCATGCCGGCGTACGTCGGGCCGCGCGGCATCAACTCGCGCACGTACGACTCGCGTCCCGGCTGCTCGTACTGCGGCTACGACCAGTTCTTCGGCTGCCCGTCGAACAGCCGCGCGAACGCGCAGAACACCACGCTCGCCCGCGCGCTGCATACCGGCCGCTGCGATCTGCGCACGAGCCACTGCGTCACGCGCGTCGCGCACGAGAACGGAAAAGCGAAAGGGGTCTGGTACAAGACGGAGCCGCACGGCGAGGAGAAGTTCCTCGGCGCGAAGATCGTCGTCCTCTCCGCCCAGCCGATCCAGTCCGCGCGCCTCTTCCTGCTCTCCGGCGTGCCCGATCCGCACGACATGATCGGCCACTACCTCACCTATCACCCGAAGGGAAACCTCGACGTCACGTTCAAGAACATGCCGGTGTGGGACACCGGTCCCGGCTTCCAGCCGCGCACCGCGGTCGGCAGCCTGCAGCTCCGCGATCTGTACGTCATCAACGACAAGAAGACGTACCTGACGAAGGGCGGCAAGTTCTCGATCTACGATCCGTACACCTGCATCCCGCCGCTGCGGAATATCAAAGGCGCGGCGATGGGTCCGTCGAAGCCGAACGTGTGGGGCAAGGATCTCGTCGGATATCTGAATGAACAGCGCTCGCAGGCGGGGCTGTCGTTCTCATTCACCGGTGACGCGATGAGCGTGCACTCGAACCGCGTCGAGATCGATCCGGTGGTGAAGGACTCGTGGGGCATCCCGGTGCCGCGCACCTACTACCACCATCACCAGTACGACACCGATCTCGCGAAGTACGCGCTCGACCGCATCGCCGCCGTGCTCACCGACGCCGGCGGCGAGATCCGCAAGTACGAGCCGCAGAAGACGGACAACCCCGGCTACGGCCACGTGCACGGATGCCTGCGCGCGGGCACGGAGCCGGAGAAGTCGGCGATCGATGCGAATTGCCAATCCTGGTCCGTCAAAGGGTTGTACGCCATCGACGGCTCGTTCATGCCGACCGCCGGCGCGTCGAATCCATCCATCACCATGATCGCGAACGCGTATAGGGTCTGTACTCAAATGCAAAAGCAATAAGGACCGTGGAGCGGCGGGCTTCAGCCCGCCGGAATGCTTCGGCGGCTGAAGCCCGCCGCTCCACCTAAAAGGAGACTAGCCATGATCGACGACATCGAAGTCCGTAAAGTCCTCGCCCGCGAGATTCTCGCGTCGGGCTACTCCGATGCCGACTACGAAATGTTCCCGACCGAGGAGCAGAAGCAGGCCGGCGAATCGCTGATGGCCGACCTCGGGATCGACTGGCCGGCCGGACTCGCGCCCGTGCCGCAGCCGATCACGCCCGCGCCTTCGCCGGGCGCGGCGCTGCCGAAGTGCGACGTCGTCGTCGTCACCTGGACGGTCGACGAGCTGATGGCGCTCTGCGACGTGCTCACGCCGAAGTTCAACCGCGACAAGTGGTATCGCTATGCGCGCTTCTACCAGGAAAAGTACGACGCGCAGATCCGCAAGGGCGCGCCCGCGAAGACGGCGAAGCGTCTCGGCAGCTACATGCCGACGAAGATCGGCAAGCTCAAGGTGCTGTGCATGAAGTCCGAGCTGCACATGAACCAGGACGGCATCGAGGATCCGAATGATCCGGGCAACGCCACGCTGCCGGTGAAGACGTTCTTCGAGCAGATCATCGAAGAGACCGGCGCGAAGTGCATCATCACCGCCGGCACCGCGGGCGGCGTGTACACCGCCCAGGACCTCGGCGACGTCGTCGTCACGCGCGGCGCGAAGTTCCGTCTCAACCGCGAATTCAAGAACGCCTCGTACGCCGGCAAGACCTACACCGACGACTGGGAAGTGCCGACGCAGTTCTTCGCGAAAGCCGAAGAGCTGATGAGCGAGTTCAAGGACGAGCTCGAGCCGGCGTATACGCCTCTGCTTCCGCCGACCGCGTACTACACGCCGCGCGAGCTCAATCTCGTCCCACGCTCCGAGCGCCAGCCCATTCCGGCGATCTGGCTCGACGGCGCCGACGTGCCCAAGCTCGGCGTCGGCAAGAAGATGCCGAAGTTCCATCCAATTCTCACCACCGACTTCTTCGAGTTCGGCACGTCCACGAACAAGCTCGAGAAGGAAGGGAGCGGCTGCGAGATGGGCGACGCCGTCCTCGGGCTCGTGGTCCAGGAGCTCCGCGACGCCGGCAAGCCCGCGCCGAACTGGGTCGTCGTCCGCAACATGTCCGATCCCCAGATCAACGGTGAGCTCGTCCACAAGCCGTCGAAGATCAGCCAGCAGGCGCTGTGGGCGGTCTACTACTACAAAGGCTACGGCTACTGGACCAGCGTCAACGGCGCGCTCGCCTGCTGGGCCATCATCGCCGGACTGAACGACGAGGCGTAGACCCATGAGCGACGCACGCATTCCGACCGAGGTGGAGCTCGTTTACGAGTTGATGCCGTGCAATGCGTTGCGCGTTGCACAGGAAGCGGTGCAGAAGGAAAAACATCCCTGCGCCTACTTCCGGGAATGGGGAACGTACAACAGCTACGACTACGCGAAGCCGGGAGCGCCGCTCGAGCGCGGCATCAATCAGAAGTGCAACTACGTCGGGCGCGCGGCGATGCTTCCGGAAATGCTCAGCGGCTGCCGCAAGACGCCGATCCTCGCGGTCGGCATCAATCCGAATCTGCCCGGCTGGTGGGAGAAGACCCGCAGCTGGGTCAATCCGCTGTTCGACGACTACAAACAGTACGCGCACTACTTCCGCTATCGCGAGATCTCGAAGCTCGGCATCCCGCTGGCGGACTACACGAACTTCGGCGGTCCCGCGCTGCCCAATCCCTTCGACGACGTCGAGCTGAACGTGCCGGACGACGCCGAAGGCCAGCGCGCCATTCCGACCGAGGAACAGGCGCAGGGGATGTACCGCGCGTACCAGGGAATCCTCAACGATTTCGCGAAGGCGATGAACTGGCAGAATCACAACCTCGTCGTCGGCGAGGATCTCGCGTACGCGAACATGGTCGCCTGCCCGTCGGCGAAGTGGACGACGAAGAAGAATCCTGACGATCCGAAGCTGCCGCCGATGACGACGCGCCAGCGCGACGGCATCATCGACGAGTGCTTCGACGAGCGGCGCTACTTCCTCCGCCAGCTCTTCCAGTCGCTGCCGAACGTGATTCTCGTCTTCAGCCAGAGCACCGCGAACGCGCTCATCGGCTCGCTGAAGGGACGCTTCTCGATGGGCAACCCGCAAGTCGGCGAGCCGGTGACGGAGCTGATCAAGCGCGACATCCGCATTCAATACGGCGAGTCCGGCGGCAACGTGCTCGACGCGGTCGTGCTCTTCGCGCCGCATCCGACCGGCGATCCGCAGAACTGGGCCAAGGCGAAGGCGAAGTTCAACGAGCGCATGCTGGAGCTCGGGACGTCGGGACGCCTGAAACTGAATCCCGTCACCGGCCACCTCGCGCGCACGCAGGGCTCGTGCGTCTTCTGCACGATGCTCGAGATCGGCAAGTGCGACTACACCAGCGAGCTCCAGCCGCTCGAAACGCCGCCCGAGCTGATGGCCGCCGCGGCGCCCGCCGACGCGCCCGACAAACCGGTACAGAACGCGATGATGGAGAGCTTCTACGCCGACCTGCAGCACGGGCGCGCGCACTGGGACGCGGCGGACGACGCGGAGAACACCGACACCGCGAAGACAGGAGACTAGGGCATGGCCGAGAACGAAGAACACTTCGTCTCCGCATACTTTGACAACGATGACGAGCGCGCGGCGGCGCTGAAACTGCTGCGCGATCCCGCCGAGTACGAGGGCGTCGTCGAAGGCTACGCAACACAAGAGGCAATCGACCGGCTGATGAAGCAGCGCATGCTGGTCACGATTCAGAAAAGCAGCGAGCCGAAATACGACGATCCGATCGAGCAGCGCTCGAAGCACACCGATCCCGATCTGCGCGATCGATTGATGGAGCTCGAGCAGCGCGCCGAAGACGTGTCGTCCTCGAGCGGCCTCGAGTCGTTCGGCCCGGAAGGCGCGATGATGGACTCCGGTCCGCCGCAGCCGTTCCCGTACAAGGTCCTGCTGAAGGGACCGATCCGTCCGCAGTGGCGCGAAGAGCTGGGCAGTCTCGGCGCCGAGATCAAGAGCTACAGCAACGGCTGGTATCAGATGCTCATCGACCCGCTGCAGGTCGAGACGGTCCGCGCGCTCGAGTACGTGAAGGACGTCGTCGACTACGGCGTCACCGACAGCGTGTCCTCCAGCGTGCTGCTCTCCATCGAGAAAAAGAAGGAGCAGGACGAGAGCGGGTTCGAGTCCTTCGGCTCGGAGGAAGCGCAGCGCGAGACGTTCGACGTGATGGTGCATCGCGAGAGCGATCTGCCGCGCGTCGTCGACTTCATCAAGTCGCGCAGCGACGCCGAGTACGTCGAGGAGACGGCGTCGGCGGTGCGTTTCCGGGCCGTGCCCGACTCCGTGGTCGTGGCCACCGTCGCGGCGATGCCGGAAGTCAGCCACATCGTGCACACCGCGCAGCCGACGCTGTACATGGATCGCGCGCGCGAAGTCGTCGGCCTCGGCCGTCTGAACCAGGCCGCGCCGCCGAAGCAGTGGACGGGCAGCGGCGAGATCGTGGCCGTGCTCGACAGCGGCATCGACTCGCAGCATCCCGATTTCGAGGGACAGTTCGCCGTACAGCCGATCTCGTTCCGCAACTGCAGCGTCGACGACAGCGTCGGCCACGGCACGCACGTCGCCGGCATCATCGCCGGCACCGGCAAGAAGTCGAATCAGAAAATCTGCGGCGTCGCGCCCGGCGCGAAACTCGTCGTCGTCGGCATGGTCAACGACGCCCAAATCCCGCAGATCCCGCTCGACATCGGCGAGCTGTTCAAAGTGGCCGCCGATCAGGGCGCGAGGATCATCAACGCGAGCTGGGGCCGCCGCCTCGGCAGCACCTACGACGCCGGCTCGCGCAGCGTCGACAAGTACGTCTACGAGAATCCCGACGTCCTCATCGTCGTCGCCGCCGGCAACGAAGGCGACGCGCCGAAAGGCACGTACCAGTTCAAGAGCATCGGCGCGCCGGCGACGGCGAAGAACGTGCTGACCGTCGGCGCGTCGAATACGGACCGCGAGCTCGGCGGGACCTGGGGCACGTTCCGCGGCTCGTCGTTCCCCACTCCGAACGCGAGCAACGATCCGGTGGCGGTCAATCCCGACAACGTCGCCGGCATCAGCAGCCGCGGGCCGACGGACTTCGGCAGCATCAAGCCGGATGTCGTCGCGCCCGGAACGTACATCATGGCGCCGCGCGCGGAGACGTTCGGGTTCGATCCGCGGCTGGAGTGGAAGGCCAAGGACAAGGACGGCAAGCCCGTGAAGCCGGAGAACGGCTACGTTTTCATCGGCGGCACGAGCATGGCCACGCCGATCGTGAGCGGCATCGCGGCGGTACTGCGCCAGTACCTGCGCGAGGAGCGCAACACGCCGAAGCCCTCGGCCGCGCTGATGAAGGCGATCCTGATCAGCGCCGCGAAGGCGGTGCCGCAGCGCACCGACGATCTGATCAAGCAGATCGGCTTCCCCGATTTCGATCAGGGTTTCGGACGCATCGACGTGAGCCTCGTCATTCCCGACGGCACGCGCCGCCTCGCGTTCGTCGACGTCGACAACAAGTCCGATCTCGCGCTCGAAAGCCGCGCCCCGAGCGGCGGCGCGCGCAAGTCGAGCCGCTCCTACAAAGTGAAGGTTGCCGCGAAGGCGCCGCTGGTCATCACGCTGTCGTGGACCGATCCGCCGGGCAGCGACGTGCAGAACAACATGCAGCTCGACCTGCGCGGCCCCGCCGATCTCTTCACCATCGGCAACGCCTCGCACATCTTCCGCAAGGATCCCAACTTCGACGCCACCGCCCCGAACGGCATGGTCCTCGACAAACGCAACAACGTCGCCCAGATCCGCATCGACGCCGCGGAGCCGGGCGAATACCTGATCCGCATCGCCGCGCAGAACACCGTCCTCCCCCCGCAGGGCTACGCGCTGGCGGTGGTGGGGACGTTGGAGGGGGAGCTGGTCAGCTAACGCTTCGGAACGCCGGCGTCCTCGCCGGCTGAACGGGCGCCGTCCTCGGCGCCCCAGGCGGCGGAACGCCGCCTGATCAGCCGCCGAGACGGCGGCGTTCCGGCACTAGAACTTCCAGCCCACGCCGGCCGACAGCTTCAACGCCGGGCCGAAACTGATGGTGTCGTTGTCTTCAAACGGCACCCTGCCATCGACGCGAATGGAGAATGACGGCGTGACCATGAAATGGAATCCGCCGTCGATCTCCGCCGACGTTTGGTCGTCGATCGCGTCGTCGGAGGAGGTCACGTGGCGCACGCCGGCGCCGAGGAACGGCTCCCAGCGCGTCTGATTCACGAAGTAGTAGTGCACCATCAGATCGATCGGACGCGTGCGGACGTCACGCTCGGTGAACGAGAGAAAGTTCGAGATCGTGTGCGTCTCCGACGCCACCGCGACCTCGGCCGCCCACCGCGGCTGGAACCGGTACTCGAGCGCCGCGCCGAATCCTTTCGCATCGGTTTCGAACACATCGCTCGCGTACGCGGAAACGCGAACCTGCGCAAACAAAGACGGCGCGAGCAGGAGCGAGAAGATCAGGAAGAAGCGGCGCATGAGGCTCATTAAACGGCGCAAGCGTCTCACGAAACTCAAACAGTTCTGACAACTCATCGCCTGCGGCCCCTGTAGGACGGGGCAATGGTCCTTCTCTTTCATCAAGGCGGCGGCGATGTCCGCGGTGAGTACGGACCTCTCATCCCGTGGCTGCTCGAGTCGGGATTCGACGTTGTGGCCGTCGATCAGCGTCTCGGCGGCGATCGTTTCGGCGGCACGAATCGCACGGCGGCCCGCGTCGCGGAAAAACAGTACTCGTATTGCGACGCCTACCACGACGTCGAGGCTGCGCTCGACTTCTCCAGAAAGACGTTCGGCGTGAAGCCGATTGTGTGGGGCAGCAGCTACAGCGCGGCGCTGGTGATCAAGCTCGCGGCGTCCCGGCCGAACGACGTGGCCGGCGTGCTGGCGTTCTCGCCTGCCGGCGGCGAGCCGATGCAGGGTTGTGACGTCAGCGCGTATGCCGCAGACGTCAAGGCGCCGCTGCTCGTGCTGCGCCAGCGCCGGGAGATGGAGATCCCGTGGATTCAGGCGCAGAACGAGCTCCTGAAGACAACCGGAATCTCCGTGTACGTCCCTCCGAATGGCACACACGGCTCTTCGATGCTCGTGCCCGAGCGTGTCGAGGGGCCGGTTGATGAAGCGCGTCAGACGGTGCTTCGATTTCTGGAGAGCGTCCGCTGACGCATCACAATGCTTCCACGATCATCGCCGCCGCCTCGCCGCCGCCGATGCAGATCGCCGCGAGGCCGCGCTTCGCGCCGCGGTCCTTCATCGCGTACAGCAGCGTGACGAGAATGCGCGCGCCGCTGGCACCGATCGGATGCCCGAGGGCGACCGCACCGCCGTTCACGTTGATCTTTTCGTGCGAGATCTTCGCGTCCTTCATCGCCGCGAGCGCGACCGCCGCGAAGGCCTCGTTCACTTCGAAGAGGTCGATGTCGTCGACGGAGAGCTTCGCCCGCTGCAGCGCGAGCTCGATCGCCAGCGCCGGCGCGGTCGTGAACCACTCCGGCTGCTGCGCCGAGGTCGACTGCGCGATGATGCGCGCCATCGGCTGGAGGCCGTTCTTCTCCGCGTAATCGGCCGACGTCACCACCAGCGCCGCCGCGCCGTCGTTGATCTTCGACGAATTCGCCGCCGTCACCGTGCCGCCGTCTTTCAGGAACGCCGGCTTGAGCGTGCCCATCTTCTCCAGCGGCGCCGCGAATGGCTCCTCGTCGTCGATGACCACCGACTTCCCTTTCTTCCCTTCGATCTCCACGACGGCGATCTCTTTCTTGAACCGGCCGTTCTTCGTCGCCTCCTGCGCGCGGCGATACGACTCGCGCGAGAAGTCGTCCTGCTCTTCCCGCGAGAAGTTGTACTTCTGCACGCACAGCTCGGCGCAGTTGCCCATGTGCTTGTCGCCGTACGGATCCCACAATCCGTCGTGGACCATGATGTCGACCATCTTGCCCGGGCCCATGCGATACCCGCTGCGCGCCTGCGGCAGCGCATAGGGCGCATTCGACATCGACTCCATGCCGCCGGCGATGGCGATGTCGTATTCGCCGCAGCGGATGTCGTTCGCGGCGTACATGACGGCTTTCAGTCCCGAGCCGCAGACTTTGTTCACCGTCACCGCGCCCGCGCTCACCGGAATGCCGGCGTAGATTCCTGCCTGGCGTGCGGGAGCCTGCCCGATGCCCGCCTGCAGGACATTGCCCATGATGACCTGCTGGATCTGCTCGGCCTGCACACGCGAGTTCTCCAGCGCGCACTTGATCGCGGTGGCGCCGAGACGCGGCGCCGGAAGCGCGGAGAGCGTGCCGAGGAACGAGCCGATCGGCGTGCGCGCGCCGCCGAGGATCACGATTTCTTTCATGGAAGCTCCTTACGGTAAGATGCCGGGCCGCTGGTGGAGCGGCGGGCTTCAGCCCGCCGAATTGCCCGGCGGGCTGAAGCCCGCCGCTCCACAGTAGCAACGCAGTTCTATCATTCCTGTCAATCCTTCTGCAGGAGCGCTATTCATGCCTGTTTCCGCCATTACCGACCGCCGAATCCTCGTCCAGCCGGCGGAGGTTCATAACGTCCTGTCGCGGCACATGCTTGCCGACGGGTACGACATCGTCATGGATCTGAAGAAATCGAAAGGCTCGTGGGTGTTCGACGCCCGCCGCGGCCGCAATGTTCTCGATTTCTTCACCAATTTCGCCTCGGTGCCGATCGGCTACAACCATCCTAAGATGGACACGCCGGAGTTCCGCGACCGCATCGCCGACGCGGCGATCAACAAGCCCGCGAACTCCGACATCTACACGACCTACATGGCGGAGTTCGTCGAAACGTTCGCGCGCGTCGCCGTGCCGCCGTCGCTGAACAAGCACATGTTTTTCATCGAAGGCGGCGCCCTCGGCATCGAGAACGCCGTGAAGGCCGCGTTCGACTGGAAGATCCGCAAGAACTTCAAGAAGGGCTCGCAGTCCGAGAAAGGCACGCAGATCATGCACCTGCGCGAGGCCTTCCACGGACGCACCGGCTACACGCTCTCCCTGACCAACACCGATCCGCGCAAGACGCAGTACTTCCCGAAGTTCGACTGGCCGCGCATCGAGAATCCGAAGCTGCGCTTTCCTGTCGATACGGATGTCGAACAACGTGAGAACGCGGCGATCGATCAGGCGAAACAGTTCCTCGCCGACCGCAAGGACGACGTCGCGGCGTTCATCATGGAGCCGATCCAGGGCGAAGGCGGCGATAACCATTTCCGCCCCGAGTTCTTCCGCGCCGTCCGCCAGCTGTGCGACGAGAACGAGATGCTGCTGATCTTCGACGAAGTGCAGTCCGGCGTCGGCATCACCGGCAAGATGTGGTCGTTCCAGCACTTCGGCGTCGAGCCCGACCTGTTCTGCTTCGGCAAGAAGACGCAGGTGTGCGGCTTCGCCTCGAGCGACCGGATCATGGAGATTGCCGAGAACGTCTTCACGGTCTCGTCGCGCATCAACTCGACCTGGGGCGGGAACCTGACGGACATGGTCCGCTCGCAGCGCTACTTCGAGATCATCGACGAAGAGAATCTCGTCGAGAACGCCGCCACCGTCGGCGCGTACTTCGTCGGCGAGCTGCAACGCTTCGCCGAGGAGCTCCCGAACCTCGTGAGCAACGTCCGCGGCCGCGGCCTCATGGCCGCCTTCGACCTCCCGAGCGCCGAGCTCCGCGACAACGCACTCCGCGCGTTCATGGCCCACGACGTGATGGTCCTCGCCTCCGGAAACCAATCCGCCCGCTTCCGCCCACCCCTGAACCTGTCGATGGACGAGGCGGCGGAGGGGGTGCGGAGGATGGAGAAGGCGCTCAAGGAGTTGGCGTAACTGCGCATCACAGCGCCCGCCGCAGCTCGTCGTACAAATAGATCGACGCCCGCACGCAGCTCGCCCAGTCGCCGAGGTGCAGCGATTCGTTTTCCGAGTGCGCGTTGCAGGGCGGGTCTTCGACGCCCATGAGCAGCAGGGGCGTGCCGGCGAAGGCGGAGGCGAACGTGCCGACGAAGCCGATCGTGCCTCCGGAGCCGATCATCTGAGCGTCGACGCCGTAGCCGCGGGTGAGGGCGCGGCGCGCGGCGTCGAAGACGGGGCCGATCGCGTCGGTCGTCCACCAGGGGACGCGCTTCACGACGTGCACGGAGACGTTCGCGTGCGATCGCAGGCGGGCGACGATTTCGTCCGCGACGTTGGGGGCGGCGGGGACGGTGCGGATTGAAAGACGGGCGCGTGCGGAGGCGGCGAGTTGATTGAAGGACTGCTCGACCGGCGGCGCGTCGAAGCCGATGACGGTGATGGAGGGCTCGTTCCAGGTTTGTTCGCGAGTGCCGATCAGCGACACGCCGTCCAACAAGCCGAGGTCGCGGTGCAGATGTTCGTCCTGCACGATTTGGGGCGTGGGTGAGAGGGACGCGATTACCTGACAGAGCATCGCGATCGCGTCGGGCGCCGCGCCGCCTCCTCGGCCGCTGTGCAGCGGGCGCTCGAGGCAGCGCACTTCGACGTCGACGACGCAGAGGCCGCGCAGGCTGCGCGTCAACCCCGGTACTCCGGTATCCGCGTTCGGCGTATCGGCAAGCACCACGGCATCGGCACGTAGCAGGTCGCCGTAGCGCTCGAGAAACGCGCCGAGATTGGGCGAGCCGATTTCCTCCTCGCCTTCGATGAAGAACTTCAGGTTGCACGGCAGGGCGCCGCGATAACTCGCCGCCGCGGCGACGTGCGCCAGCACGCCGCCTTTGTCGTCCGCGGTACCGCGCCCGTACAGCCGGCCGTCGCGCTCGACGGGCTCGAACGGAGGAGTGTCCCAGCGCGTCAGCGCGCCGACCGGCTGCACATCGTGATGCCCATAGATCAACAGTGTCGGCGCGTCCGGACCGACGTCGATGGAGCCGTACACGGCGGGATGGGCGTTCTCGATTTCGAGCAGACGCACACCGCCGATGCCGTGCTTTTCCAACAATCGAGCGGTCGCCTCCGCGGAACGGCGCACTTCCTTCGGATCGGATGCGGAGATGCCGGGAATGCGGCACAGCTCTTCGAGATCGGCGCGAAACGGAGCGAGCGGCTGTTGAAGCGCGGCGAGCAACGCCAGGTCGTGAAAATGCCCGGTGTCGTGCTCGCGCATCATCGAAACGAGCTTCGCCAGCGTCACCCGCCCGACGTTCTCGAACGTACCCTCGCGCGCCAGCGCGCGCTCATCCGCATCGCGCAGCAGGGAAACGCTCCGCGCACGCGCCTCGGCGAACCGGCGCAGCGCGTCGCGCGCGTCCTGCTCCGCGTATCGCCGCTCGACAGCGAGGCGATCGCCGTCGAGATCGTGCAGCAGCGGATCGTCTTCGCGCAACAGTTGTTCGATGCGCACGGCGTACCCCTCCGACTCGATGTCGCGCAGATGACAGACGTTCTCGACGATGCCCCATTCTCCCGAACGTCCGTTCGCCGGCACGCCATCGATCAACGCCGCCACGCGCTCCGGAAATCGAGCGAGATCCTCCACGTTCATGCTTCGCAAAACTCCCGCGCGAGCTGCACGAGCGCGTCGCGGCACGCGTGCACTTCGTCCACTCGCACATGTTCCTCGATGCCGTGCAATCCCGCGCCGCCCGGCCCGAACACGACGGTCGGAATGTTCGCGGCGCCGAGGATCGCGGCGTCCGTCCAGAACGTCATCGCACCGAGCGGCTTTGCCGCGATGCGCCGCAACAATTCCGGCAGCGGATGCTCGCGCGGGGTCACGTACGGCGAGCGCACGAACGTGCAGCGCGCGCTGGCGCGGAACTTCGGATCCTCGGCGTGCAGCGCGTCGAGGATCGCCTGCGCTTCGCGCAGCGAAATCTCCGGCGCTTCGCCTTCGACCGTGCGGCGCTCGACGTCGAGCGTGCAACGGTCGGGATACGTGCTCAGCTCGCGGCCGCCGCGGATGAGCGAAGCGTGCAGCGACGCGCGGCCGAGGAGCGGATGCGGATGAGAGGCGAACGATTGGTCGAGCGCTTCGAGGCGCGCGAGCACGCGGCCCATGTGCGCGATCGCGTCGACGCCGTCATCCGCGCGGCTGCCGTGCGCGGCGACGCCTTCGGTCGTGATCTCGACCCACTCGAATCCCTTGTGCCCGATGCCGATCATCAAATCGGTCGGCTCGGTGATCACCGCCGCGTCGGCGCTCCATCGCTGCACCAGCGACTCCGCGCCGATGCTCAGGTACTCCTCATCGGCGACGATCGCGATCACGACCTTGCCCTTGCGCAGCGGTTGCTGCGCGAGCGTTTGCGCAGCGCCGAGGATCGCCGCGACGCCGCCTTTCATGTCCTGGGAGCCGCGGCCGTACATGCGGCCGTCACGCTCCACGGGGTCGAACGGCGCGGTCATCCCCTCCACGCCGACGGTGTCGCTGTGTCCGCAGAGCATCAGCGACGGTCCCGGCGCCGCGCCTTCGATCACTGCGATCACGTTCGCGCGTCCCGGCGCCGCCTCCTCGATCGCGGCGTCGATGCCCATCGCGCCCAGCTTCGCGGCGATGTACCGCGCGATCTCGGTCTCGCCCGCGCCGCCGGGGACGAGTCCGGGATTGATGGAATTGATGGCGATGAGGTCGCGAAGTGTGTCGATCATGCAGTCGCTCGCTCGTAGGCAATGGCCGCCGCGGCGGCATCCTGGAATCCGGCGCCGGTGGAATCGAAGATGACAATCTCGTCGTCGTCGCGGCGCCCTTGCGCGGTACCGGCGATGACCGCGCCCAGCTCCGCGCGCACGTCATCGCGCGACATCGCGCCGGCGGCAATCGCCGTGCGGAGATCGCCGATCGTGGCGCACTGATCGAGCACGTCCGCGACGACGGCCGCTCTCCGCATCAACTGCGGATCGAGCTCCGACTTCTCCGGATTGTCGGCGCCGACCGCGGCGATGAACGCGCCCCGTTTCGCCTCGCGCAGGAACGGCCGCTTCGACGTCGTGCAGGTGACGATGACGTCCGCCGGCGCCTCGCCGACTTGTACGCCGTATCGCTCCGCGAACGCGGCCGCGCGCGACACATCCGTATCCATGACATGCACGCACTCGATCGGCAGCACGCGCCGCATCGCCGCGAGTTGCGCGGCGGCCTGTCCGCCGCAGCCGTAGATCATCATCGACTTCGAATCCGGGCGCGCGAGGTACTTTGCCGCGACCGCGCTCGCGGCGGCGGTGCGCTGCTTCGTGAGCTCGATCGAGTCCATGACGGCCAGCGGCGTGCCGTTCGACGCATCGAACAGCACGAGCACGCCCTGGATCGTCGGCAGCGGAGCGTTGTTCGGGAAATTTGCGTTCAGCTTCGCCGCGAAGTAACGCGCGCCGATCGAGGTCTTGATGTGAAACGCGCCGCGCTCGTTATGCGCGCTGAGCAGGCCCGCGCCGAGGGAGCCCCAGCCGTGATGCAGGAACGCGGTCTCGACCGCGGCGATGCAGTCGTCCATCGAAACGAGCACGTTGTATTCGTCCCCGGTGAGGAAAATCACGCCGATCACGTTAGGCGCAAACGGGCGCGCGTTCTAGGAAATCAGACGCGCGTTTGGAGGCGATACGCGGCGGGCGTCACGCCGAAGTGGCGGCGGAACGCGCTCGTGAAGTGCGACTGATCGTAGAAGCCGGCCTCGAGGGCGATGTCGGCGATCGTGCGCTCCGAGGCGAGGGCGATGCGCGCGTGCTCGAGGCGCAGGCGGCGCATGTACTCGCCGGGCGAGCAGCGGAGATGCGCGCGGAAGCCGCGCACGAGGTTCGCCGGATGAATGCCGCCGGCGCGGGCGATTGCCGCGAGCGACGGGCGCTCGAGCCAGTGCGCGTGGATGAAGTCACGGGCGTCGCGCAGCCAGCGCGGCGGCGTGCTCCGCCGCACGCGCGACGATGCGCCGATCAGCTCGAGGATGAGCCCCTGGAGCACGATCGGCGACGACTCGTCGTGCTGGCGAAGCTCGCGAAGGATGTTCAGCGCGAGGGGCTTTCCGGCGTCGCCACTCAGGCGCCTCGTTTCGTCGAACAGCGACGTGAACGGCTGCATCCGCAGCACGGCCTCCTGCGGCACGCCGATCAGGACGCACTGCGTTCCGGTCGACGCATACCGGTTCGAATGCCGTACCGCCGGCGGCCGCACCATCACGTCGTACGGCGCGGCTTCGAACGTCTGCCCGTCCACCGTTTCCTCGAACGAGCCCCGGAAGGAAAAACAGAGCGCCGCGTCTTCGTGCCCGTGCCGCGGGAGCGCGCGCAGCGGCGCGTAGCTGGTCTCCACGACCGTGAATTCGCCGGCTTCGATCACGCGCGATTCGGAGCCGAACGTCAGCGAGCGAGGATGGGTAAAAGCCACGTAAAAGATTATAGGCGGGGGTTGCCAAACCTTCGTGACGGACGTCCAACTAAAGCATGGAACAAAGGAGGCTCCGCATGTCACGGACCCGCACCCTCATCGCATCGCTGCTCATCGCCCTCGCAATCACCGGCACCGCCGCGGCGCAGCAGAAGAAGCCGCTCATCCAGGTGGCGGTGCTGCTCGACACGAGCAACAGCATGGACGGCCTGATCGACCAGGCGCGCACGCAGTTGTGGCGCATCGTGAACGAGCTGGCGACGGCGAAGAAGAACGGCACCGCGCCCGATCTCAACGTCGCGCTTTACGAGTACGGCAACAGCCGTTTGAAAGCGCCGTACGTGCGCCGCGTGCTCGCGCTCACGCCCGACCTCGACAAGGTGTCGGAGGAGCTGTTCGCGCTGACGACGAGCGGCGGCGAGGAGTATTGCGGACAGGTGATCGACGACGCGACGAAGGAGCTGAAGTGGAGCGGCTCGAACGCCGATCTCAAGCTGATCTTCATCGCCGGCAATGAGCCGTTCACCCAGGGGTCGGTCGATTTCCATCAGGCCTGCAAACGCGCCATCGCCAAGGGCATCGTTGTCAACACAATCTACTGCGGTGAGAAAAACGAAGGCATCCGCACGAGCTGGAAGGAAGGCGCCGAGCTCGCGGACGGCAGCTATCTCTCCATCGATCAGAACATGAAGGTGGCCGAGATCGCCGCGCCGCAGGACAAAGAAATCGCCGCCCTCGGTCTGCAGCTGAACAAGACCTACATCGCCTACGGCGCCGCGGGCGCCGCCAGCGCGGGCCGCCAGTCCGCGCAGGACGCGAACGCCGTCTCCGCCGCGCCCACGGCCAACGTGCAGCGCCAGGTGGCGAAGGCGTCGATGGCGTACAAGAACTCGTCGTGGGACGTCGTCGACGCGCTGAACGACGGCACGCTCGACCTCGACAAAGTTCCGGCGAAAGACCTGCCGAAGGAAATGCAGTCGATGACTGTAGCCGAGCGGAAGGCGTACGTGGCGAAGAAGAAGAAAGAGCGCGAGGAGCTGCAGACGAAGATCCGCAAGCTCGATGAAGACCGCCGCAAGTACGTCGCCGAGCAGATGAAGAAGAACCCGCCGAAGGCAGGGACGCTCGACCGCGCGGTGATCAGCGCGGTGCGGGATTCGGGGACGAAGAAGGGTTACAAGTTCGAATAGGGCCACTGCCATGAAACGCGCGTCGCTGCTGCTTCTCTTTATCGCGATCACGCCGTCGCTCTTCGCCGACGGCATGATCGTCCTCCCCCATCCGGACGCGCGCGTGGCGACGCCGTTTCCGCTGTCGGTGAAGTACCACCACGTCGATGTGAAGATCGCGAGCGGCATCGCGCACACGAGCGTCGATCAGGAGTTTTTCAATCCGACCAACGCCCGGCTCGAGGGGACGTACATCTTCCCGCTGCCTGGCGGCGGCGTGGTGAGCGACTTCGCGATGGAGATCGACGGCAAGCTGACGCGCGCGGAGATGCTCGACGCCACGAAGGCGCGCGGGATCTACGAAGACATCGTGCGCAGCATGCGCGACCCGGCGTTGCTGGAGTACATCGGGAAGGGCGCGTTCAAAGTGCGCATCTTCCCGATCGAGCCGCGCTCGTCGAAGCGCGTGAAGCTGTCGTATTCGGAAGTCGTCCGCTCCGACAACGGGCTGCACGCCTACACCTACGGCCTCAACACCGAGAAATTCTCGGCCGCGCCGCTCGATGACGTATCGATCCGCGTCAGCATCGAAGCCGACCGCGGACTCAAGACGATCTTCTGCCCCACGCACGAAGTCGAGATCCGCCGCAAGGCGAACAACGCCGCGGTGGTCGGCTTCGAGGCGAAGCAGATCAAGCCCGATCAGGACTTCGTCCTCTACTACAGCACCGACGACCAGGGCGTCGGCCTGTCGGTGATGCCGCACCATCCCGCCGGCGAGGACGGCTACTTCCTCCTGACCGTCACGCCGTCGTACGACTCGGGCGGCCGCGCGCTGCCGAAAGACCTCACGTTCGTCGTTGACACGTCGGGCAGCATGGCCGGCGCAAAGATGACGCAGGCGAAGCGCGCGCTCGCGTTCTGTTTGCAGAACCTGAATCCCGACGACCGCTTCGAGATCATCCGCTTCTCCACGGATGCCGAGGCGCTGTTCGATGGCCTCACGACGGCGAGCCGCGCGAATGTCGCGCGCGCGCAGAAATACGTCGACGAGTTGCAGCCGATCGGCGGCACGAACTCCGAGGAAGCGCTCACGCTGGCGCTGAAATCGAATGCGGAAGCGTCGCCGCGGCCGAAGGTCGTCATCTTCATCACCGACGGCAAGCCTACGATCGGCGAGACGGACGAGGAGCGGCTGGTGGCGAAGGTGAAGCGCGCGAATGCGCACGCGATGCGCGTGTTCACGTTCGGCGTCGGCGACGATCTCAATACGCACTTCCTCGACAAGCTGACCGAGGTCACGCGGGCGGCGCGGACGTACGTCGGCGAGCGCGAGAACCTCGAGCTGCCGGTGTCGAGCTTCTTCGAGAAAATCAAATCGCCGGTGCTGGTCGACGTCGCGATCGAATACGGCAGCGGCCTCAAAGTCACGCAGACGTATCCGCGCGCGCTGCCGGATCTGTTCAAAGGATCGCAGCTGGTTGTCGTCGGGCGCTACACCGGCACTGGCGGCACGGTCACGCTGAGCGGCATGGTCGACGGGCGGCGCGTGTCGATTCCGTACACGGCGAGCTTTCCGACGCGCACGGATGCGAACGAGCTGATCCCGCCGCTGTGGGCGGCGCAGCGGATCGGCTACTTGCTGGACGAGATCCGCCTGCACGGCGAGGAGAAGGAGCTGGTGGATGAGGCGACGCGGCTGGCGCGGCGCTTCGGCGTGGTGACGCCGTACACGAGCTACCTGATCATGGAAGACGAGGCGCGCCGCGTGGCCGCGAACACGCTCCGTCCCGAGCATCAGACGCTCAACGCCATCGCGCCGCAGGCGAAGTTGGGCGCGCGCATGAAGGGCGACTACGACGCGATGCAGAAGAAAGCCGGCGCGCCGAGCGTGCAGGCGAGCAAGGAAGTGGAGGCGCTCAAGAACGCGCAGAACAGCATGCAGATCGGCCAGGGCCAGTCGCGCATGAACTACACGGACGCCAAAGGCAAGCAGCAGAACCTCGGCTCGCAGATGAGGAACGTGCAGGGCCGCGCGGTGTACCAGGTCGGCAGCAACTGGGTCGACTCGCGATTGGAGGCGACGAAGAAGACGAACGCCGCGAGGCGGATCAAGTTCGCCAGCGCCGCGTACTTTGAATTGCTGACGAACGAGCCGAAGGCCGCGCCGTTCCTGGCGCTGGGGCGGAACGTGAGCTTCGTGCTGAAGGATCAGGTGTACGAAGTGTTCGAGTGATAGCGTCTCGGAATGCTCTTCCGAGACGCAGCGACCGCATTCCTTCGCCACTGCCAGTCGATCCGGAAGCTTTCGCCTCACACGGTGCGCGCGTACGAGCTCGATCTCGCGCGCTTCTCGCAGTTCCTCGGCAAGCGCGCCGCCGTCGCCGCGTGCGACAAGTCCGTCATCCAAAACTACGTCCGCCACCTCTTCGATGTCTGCTCTCTCAAAGAATCGAGCGTCAAACGGCATCTCGCGACGCTACGCTCGTTCTTCCGCTGGCTGGAAGAAGACGGTGAGTCGATCGAGGACCCGTTCCGCGGCGCGCGCATCCGCATCCGCATGCCGAAGCGCCTGCCGCGCGTGATCGCCCGCTCGGACCTCCGCCGCCTCCTGGCGAAGGGCGGCTCGCAGACGTTCGCCGACCTCACCGGCTACGTCGCGACCGAGCTTCT
>DATFHJ010000302.1:0-28839 GCA_035248585.1 Thermoanaerobaculia bacterium | reverse complement strand
AGATCGGGGTGGAGAAGAACACGACCATCGTCTTCCCGCTGCCGATCGACATCTTCAATACGCTCGTCAAGAAATGAGCGAGCTGACGATGATGCAGGCGGCCCTGTTTCAACTGCGGGCCGCGCTCGGCGACGATCCGATGCTGGCGACGATCCGCATCAGCGCGGACGTGCTCGGAAATTCGGTGGAGACGGCGAAGGAAGGCCTGAATGCCGCGCGCGTGAACGACATCGAGTTCGCGCTGAACGATCTCATCGCGGCGGTCGACGACGCGGGCGCGCCGGACGGCGTCTACGCCGCGATCGCGCTGCTGCAGAACGACGCCGCCGCGTTGCGGGCCGCGACCGCGCTGCCGAAAGAACTGCTCGCGTCGATCCGTACGTTGCAGGAGAAATTGAAAACGCGCGCGAAGGCGATCGAGCGCAGCCAGTACCGCGCCGAAGGAACGGAGGCCGGGCCGTTCCCGCATCCGCCGGAGGAGTTGCGCGAGGACGCCGTCCCGCTCGCGCGCCAGCTTTCCGCCGCGGGCTTCGCCACTCCGTCGCTCGACGAGTTGATCGCGCAGCCGGAGTCGCTGCGCTATCACACGATCAACGAGATCGTGGACGAGCTGGACGTGATCGCGGGCGGCTGATCACGCCGCCGTCATCGCGGCCAGCGAGATCGTGCCGGTCGGGCTCAGCGTCGCGTTGCGAAAACGGCGGTTGTGAATGACGCAGAGCTGTCCGTAGACGAGCGGGACGAACGGCGCGTCGTCGGCGATGATGCGCTCGAGCTCGCGGCGGTTGGCGTCGCTCGGATCCATACGGTATTGCGCCAGCAGCGCGTCGGTCGCGCCGTCGTTCCAGCGCGAGTGGTTGGCGAGGTTCCAATCGCCGACGGCCTGCGACGCGAGGAGCGCGTCGAAGTAGTCGGCGGGATCGACCGTGTCGGCGATCCATCCGCCTAACGCGAGGTCGAATCCGCCGTTGGTCAGGCGGCTGAAATACTCGTCGCCGCTGGTCGTGTGCGTCAGCGCGACGTTCATCCCGGCGGCGTTCAGTTTTCGTTGAATGGCCTCGGCGGCGGCAACGGGCTTGAGCAAGTAGGGACGCGGCGCCCACGGCACGAGCAGCGTGAGCCGCGCGCCCTGGAGGCCGCTGCTGCGCACGAGCGCGGCGCCGTCGAATGATTGCGTGCGCAGCGTGGCGGCGCGGCTCATTGCCGGCGGCAGCGCGCCCGTCGCCGCGAAGGCCGCCGGATTGCGGTCGTAGGTCTTCGACGCGATCTCGAGCGGATCGATCAGCGTGGCGATGGCGCTTCTCGCCTCGCGCGTGTCGAGCGGACGCTGCGAGGTGTTCATGTAGAGGAACGCCGTCGAGTTCGAAGGGCGCGTCACCGGCACGACGCCGGTCAGTTTCCACGTCGTCAGATCGCCGGCGGAGAGCGCGGTCGTGACGTCGATGCCGCCGTTCGCCAGCGCATCGACGAGCGCGCGCGGCGTGCCGTCCTTTTCGGGGAGCAGCACGTGAAACTCGATCTCGTTCGCCCCCGCCGCGCCGGAGTGATGCGGATTGCGCACGAGCGTCAGCGTGCGCGCGCGCTGCAGCGCCGCCAGCGACGGAGGCGCCGCGAACATGTACGGCCCCGTACCGAGGAGTTGCCCGCGTTGCGGCAGGACGATGGCGCAGCTGCTGTGCGTCAGCGTGAGATCGAAGCGCGGGTTGGGCGCGCTGAGCGTGAACCACACCCGTCCCTCTTTCAATGCCACCGTGGCTTTCCCCGCCAGCACGCTCGACTCGCGCAGCGAGCGCACGACCAGGTCGGCGGTGAGCGGCGTGCCGTCGGAGAAGAGCGCGCCCGGACGAACGGCCGCGGAGTATTCGAGACTCTTCCGGTCTTCGGCGCGCAGCGGTTCCAGCAGCGTGGACGGCGTCTCGAAAATCTGATCGAGAATCATGCCGCTGACGTAGTCGACGGCCTTGCGCGGATCGAGCTCGCTGATCGGAGTCAGCACTCCTACTCTCATGGAGCGCGCATCCTAGCAATTGCGGGTAAGGAAAGAAATCTAAACGGCAAGCGTCCCCAGCGTGCGCCACTCTTCGATCTGCGCGCGGGCGTGATCGTATCCGACCTGCTCCAATCGCTCGATGGCGTCGAACTCGAGGAGGCCGAATTCGTTGATCGGCGGATGGAAGACGAGGTCCGCCGAGCGCACGGCGTCGTCCTGTTTGCGGCTGCTGGCCAGCATCGACGCGCGCAGCATGATCTCGACGATGGAAGGAAACTTCACACGCTTCCTGCGCAGTTTCCCGCGCACGATCTCCCACGGCGTCGGCACGCGCTCGGAGAGGAATGCCTCGTCTTCCTCGACCGTCACCTCCGAGGCGATCACCCGGCCGCAGCCGCGCTCGCGCATCACGTCAGCCGGCACGTTGTTGAGGAACGCGCCGTCGCAGAGCAGACGGCCTTCCAGCAGCACCGGCGTGACGATCCCGGCGACGGCGGCCGACGCGGTCAACGCCGTGAGCAGCGAGCCGCTCTCGTGGATCATGGTGCTGGCGCGGGAAAGATCGCTCGACACGCAGAAGAAGCGCAGCCAGAGGTCTTCGATCTGCGTATCCCCGTACATCAGCCGTGCGTAGCGCTCGGCCATCTTCGAGCTGAGCACCGAGATGAGCGGCAGCGTGTAGTGCTTCTGCGGGCGGAGCTTCACCCAGACGCGGCGGTTCTCCTCGAGCATTCGCTTCGGCGACCAGCCGAGGGCCCACTGCGCGGCCATCGACGCGCCCATGCTCGTGCCGCCGACCATGTCGATCGGCACGTTCGCGTCGCGCAGAGCGCGCAGGATGCCGATATGTGCGAAGCCTCGTGCACCGCCGCCGCCGAGGACGAGCCCGATGGCGCGGCCGGCGAGGAAACGCGCGAGCCGCGCGTAGTCGGCGTCGCTGCTGGTCCGGAGGTGATGATGTTCGTCGACGCGGCGGGCGCGCAGCCACGCGGCGGTGTCGCAGGTCACGCGGTTGCCGTCGGCATGCAGCAGCACGAGCATGCGCCGCGGCGCGCCGACTCGCGCTGAATCGTCGAGCAGCGTCTCGACGGTGTGCGGCGACGGATCGCCGTTCGCGTTCGCGAGCAGGATCACGCGATCGGCCTGGCGGATGCAGCGCTCCGTCCACTCCGAAACGCCGGGATCGGTTTGATAGACGACGAAACGGTACTGCGATTCCTGCTGGTTGAGCCAGGCCACGAGCATGGCGTCGCTCGGGTCGCTCTCCGGCAGGCGCGCGATGCCGGGCGCGCCGACGCTGCGGTCGACGGTCTCGGCGTCGAGGAGCAGCGTGGAGCCGAACGCCGTCGTGGCGGCGGCGAGGCGCGCGGCGAACTCGCGAAGCGGCACGTCGTCGCCGAGGGCGACGATGGCGACGTCGATGGCGGCGGAGGGAGCGGTCTCCCCGCTCCGCCGCAGCCGCGCGAACTGCACGCGCAGCAATTCGCGCACGAGCTCGGGATGCGCGGTGATGACGGCATCGAAGGCGTCGTTGGGAAATCGGATCAGCAGCGTGTCGCGCGCCGCGAGCGCGCCCGCGCTGCGCGGCTCGTGCGTGAAGAACGACATCTCGCCGAGGGTCTCGCCGGTCCGCGCCTCGCCGATGATGGTGGACTCTCCACCGCGCTCGCGCACGACGAGCATGCGCCCGCTGGCAACGACGTACACGCCGTCCGAGGCGTCGCCTTCGTGAAAGAGAAACTGCGAGCGCCGGACTTCGACCCACTCGGCGAGTTCTTCGAGCCGCGCGAGCGCCGCATCGCCGAGCGCGCCGAAGAGGCGCAGCGCGGCAGCGGCGAATCGATCACTGCGACTCACTCGTCTTCTTTGATCTGCTGCGTGAGGTAGTTTTGCGCGCCGACCTGCTCGATGAGCGCGAGCTGCGCCTCGATCCAGTCGACGTGCTCCTCTTCGTCATGGAGGATCGCTTCGAGCAGATGCCGGCTGTTGTTGTCGCCGACCTCGCGGCATTTCTCGATGCCGGCGTTGAGACGCGGCAGCGCGTCCAGCTCCAGGCCGAGATCGAGCTTGAGGATCTCCGGCACGTTCTCGCCGATGTTGATCTTGCCGAGGCGCTGCACGTTGGGGATGCCTTCGAGGAAGAGCACGCGCTCGATCAACTCCTCGGCGTGCTTCATCTCGCCGATGGAGTGCTTGCGGATGATGCGATGCAGCCGCTCGTAGCCCCAGTTCTCGCACATCTCGGAGTGGAGAAAGTACTGGTTGATGGCGGTGAGCTCGGCCGTCAGGACGTCGTTGAGGATCTCGATGATCGACTTATCACCCTGCATGGGGTGGAGCCTATCACGTGGAGCGGCAGGCTTTAGCCTGCCGAACGGCCGGCGGGCTGAAGCCCGCCGCTCCACAGGCTACGCGAGAGCCATGGCCGGCACCGCAACCTCGGGAGCGCCGGTGCACGCGGGGCACGGCTGCGCGGCTTGAGCGCTGGCGAGCATCGCGCGGAGCGAGTTGTGGCAGGAGCCACACTGGTCGCCGATGCCGCAACGCTGAAGGTCGCGAAGCGACGTCGCGCCATTGTCGATGGCTTGGACGATCTTCCTGTCGGAGGTGCCGCGGCAGATGCAGACGATCACTGGTGTTGGCTTCCTTTTGGGTTGAGACTGAGTCTCAGTACACGCATCATGCCGCGTTCATTCCATCCCGTCAAGACTGTCATGCCGCTTGCAATATTGGAAAGTGTGAAAAGGCCCTATTTTCTGATACTTACAATCATTCTCTGGAGCCTGCCGGCAATGGCAGAGCTTCGTTTGGAAGTCGACCTTTCCGACCGCGAGCTGGTCGCCGTCCAGGACGGCAGCGAGGTCGCGCGGTACGCCGTGGCGGTCGGAACGAAGAAGTATCCGACGCCGAAAGGCACGTTCCACATCCGCAAAATCGTGTGGAATCCGCCCTGGACGCCGCCCGACTCGCCGTGGGCGCGCGGGAAGAAGCCGCTGCCGCCGGGACATCCGGACAACCCGATGAAGCGGGTGAAGCTGTTCTTCAGCGAGCCCGATTACTTCATTCACGGCACCGACGCCGAGGACTCGCTGGGCAAAGCGGAGTCGCACGGATGCCTGCGCATGAGCGAGGACGAAGTGACGGAGCTCGCGGAGCTGGTGATGGAGCACGGCGGCACGCCGATGCCGGAGCCTTGGTACCGGAGGATCTTCCACCGGAGGTCGACGAAGGTGGTGTATTTGAAGACGCCGGTGACGATTGCGGTTGGGGAGTGACGTTCACTCCGCTCCCCGAGGCGGCGGCAACGGCGCGGGCGGCAAATCGAAGATCGCCAGCCAGCGCATGAGGTTCGGGTACGGCGTGTCGAGCGGCATTTTCTGAAACGGCTGGCCGAGCTCTGCAGCAAGGAGCTCGGCTTCTTCGCGGAAGGGCGTGGCGTCGATGCCCTCGGCGTTCGCGCGGCGGAGCTCGCGTAGTGCGCCGTCGCGGTCGCCGGCGAACCAGAGCTCGCGCGCACGGACGAGTGGCGCCACGGACGGCTCGTCACGCATCGGCGGAAGCGGCCACGACTTCCAGGCGTCGCTTCGCAATCGAATCGCGAGCAGCCGCAGCACGGAGCGCGTGAAGTCGTCGAACGTGAGTGACTGCGCCGCGTCGAATTTCGCATCGCGCTGCTCGAAGTCGCCGGCGCGATGCGCGGCATAGGCGCCGAGCATGGTGTTCTCGAATTGCCGGTACGGCAGGCCGTAGTCGCGCGCCAGCGTCGCGCCGCGCGCGAGGCTCCGCTGCGCGGCGGTCCAATCGTGCAGCTGCAGCGAGGCGACGCCGCTGAGCATATGCGACTCGACTTCGAGCTGGGTGCTGTTCTCCGCCGCCGCTTCCTGCGCGGCGCGCTCGTAATGCCTCCTCGCCTCGGCGGCGTTGCCGCGCGCCCACGCGATCCGTCCTTCGGTGTACTGCCGCAGCGGAGGCCGCTGCATGAGCGTGCTGCGATGAAGATCGCGCTCCGCGCCTTCGGCGTCGCCGAGGGACGCGCGGTCGGCGAGCACGAGCATCAGCCGGCGATCGTCCGGCTTCTCGACGTCGATCTGCACCAGCTCGCGCAGCGCCGCCTCGCGCTGGCGCTGCGCGAAATGAATGTGCGCCGCGCCGAGGCGCAGCCGCCACGCGCGCGGACGGAGCTCCAGCGCCGACTTCGACAGCGCGAGCTCCTTCTGCGCGTTGTCGGAAAGGAAATAGCGCACGAGCAGCGACTCGTACGGCGACGCGCCATTGAGGCGCGTGAGCGCCGCGTTGCGCCAGCGTGCGGCCTCCTTCGCATCGCCGGAGCCCTTGCCGAAGCTGGACAGCAGCGCGGCCGGAATCGCGGTCGGCGCGCCGCGCCGCCACGCTTCTTCCAACAGCTCGCGGGCCTTCGGGCGATTGCCCTGCGAGTCGGCGTGCAGCGCGAGCGTGAGAATGCGGCGGGTTTCGGGGTCGGCGCGGATGTCGTTGGTGCGGAGGTCGTAGCCCTGGTCGACGACGGGGTTGCGGGTTAGGACGAAGTAGGACGCGAGGGATAGGACGATTAGGACAGATAGGACGAGCAGCCAGGGGAAGGCGCGGCGCGAGGGGAGGCGGGCGCCGCCGAGGGAAGCGCGCACGGCTGACGCGAGCGCGGCGGCATCGGGATAGCGCTCGTTCGGATCTTTGCGGAGGCAGCGCTGGACGAGGACGTCGGCATTGTGGTGCTCGAGGCGCAGTGCCTCGTCGTACGGGCGGCGGAACGGCAGGTCGCCGGCGATCAGCTCGTAGAGAATGCAGCCGAGGGCGAAGACGTCGGTCTGAGGCGCGGGCGCGCGGCCCTCCACCTGCTCCGGCGCGAGGTAGCCGATCGTGCCCATCACGATGCCGGTCTGCGTGGTGAACGGCTCCGTCTCCGCGTCCTCGTTACCGCCGCGGGCGAGGCCGAAGTCGAGCACTTTCACGCGGCCGCTCGTGGTGATGAAGACGTTGTCGGGCTTGAGATCGCGATGCACGATGCCCTGCGCGTGCGCCGCGGCCACGCCGTCGACGATCTCGGCGAAGAGTGCCAGCGCCTCGTCCGCAGTGAGCCGCTGCCGGGTCATGCGAACGCGCAGCGTCTCCCCTTCGAGCAGCTCCATCACCGCGTACTCGACGCCGGCGTCGCTGCCGAAATCGAAGATCGCGCAGATGTTCGGATGCGACAGCGCCGCGACCGCGCGGGCCTCGCGGCGGAAACGCTGCAGCGCGAGCTTGTCCGCGGCGACGTCCGAGGGAAGGACTTTGATGGCGACGTCGCGGTTCAGCCGCTGATCGCGCGCGCGGTAAACCTCGCCCATGCCGCCGACGCCGAGGAGATCGACGATCGTGTAGGGTCCGAGCGTTTCGCCGGGTGCGAGCACCGGTGAGAAGGATACGCGGGGACGAACGTTGCGCGGAACGTCTCAGCTGCGTAACGGCGCACGCGCTTCCGTGCACTAAACTTCCGCCGGTCGTTCCAATCGGTCCATGGTTTCGTCCAGCGTCCCGAAAAAGCAGCTGCGCGCAATCGTCGTCGACGACGAGCCGCTGGCGCGTCGTCTGGTTGCCGCTCTCGCGCGCACCGAGCCGGACCTGGACGTGGTGGCCGAATGTGCGAACGCCAGGGAAGCGATCGAAGCGATCGCGACGCATGCGCCCGACGTGATCCTGCTCGACATCGAGCTTCCCGGCGGCAGCGGCATGGAGCTGGCGCGGCAGATCGATCCCGTGGAAGGGCCGGTGCTCGTGTTCATCACCGCGCACGAGCAATTCGCGGCGGAAGCGTATGACGCGTGGCCCGCGGACTACGTGATGAAGCCGGTGCAGACGGCGCGGTGGAAACGCGCGCTGAACCGCGTGCGGCGGATCATCCAGCTGCGCGCCGACGCGGCAGGCGAGCACGGGCCGGAGCCGGCGCCTCCGGGCACGCGCTATCTGGACCGGACGTTCGTTCGCAGCGAGGATCGCATTCACATGATCCGGCTCAGCGACGTCGCCGCGGCGGAGTCGGTCGGCAACTACGTGAAGCTGCACACCGCGGGCGGCGTGTTCACGCTGCGCTGCACCCTGGGCGCGCTCGAACTGCGTCTCGACCCGCGGCGATTCGTCCGCGTGCACCGGTCGTACATCGTGAACGTGGACGCGATCCGGGAGATCGTCGCGCTCTCTCACGGCGAATACAAAATCGTGCTGGCCCGAGGAATGACGATGCCGCTCACGCGCCGGTATCGCGGAGTGCTGGATCGATTCGCGATCGCGGCCGACGGGCGATGACCTCGAGGTACGGAATCGTCACTTCGACGCGGAACCGGCCCGCTGCCGCGGCACACCGGGGCGCGCTTTCGGCGCCGTAGAGAAGCGTCAGGCGCTCGCTCACGTAGGAGAGGCCGCCGCCACGAACCGGCGGCAGGACGGCGGCCGGGGCGGCGTCGTTCTCGACCGCGATCCTCAGCTCATCCGGCCGGTGCCGCGCGGCGGTGATGACGATGGATCCGGGCGTGGTCCGCTCCGCGATCCCGTGACGAATCGCATTCTCGACGAGCGGTTGCAGCAGGAGCCGCGGCACGCGGACGTGACCGAGACCGCGCGGAATGCGCATCACCACCCGCAGGCGGTCGTCGAAACGGACGCGCATCACGTCGAGGTATTGCTCGATGACCTCCCGCTCGCGCGCCAGCGGCCATTCCTGCGTCGCACCGGCAGCGACGACGTCGTGGAACAGCACCGCCAATCGCGCCGCCATCCGTTGCGCGGCCAGGCGATCCTCGCGCAGCAGCGCAAGGACGGCGTTGAGGGAGTTGAAGAGGAAATGGGGATGAAACCGCGTCTCCAGCGCGACGGTATCCGCGCGCGAGAGCAGTGTCTCGAGGCGCACCGCGCGCGCGCGCTCCCAGGCGTTCCGCCGCGACTGGCCGGCCAGCAAGGCGGCGAGACCGACCGCCGTCCCGATCGTCGCCGCATCGCGCGGGAGTGAAAGCCACGGGTTCTCGCCGGCGATGAGGATCGCCGGCATTCCGGCCGCGCGCGCGAACAACTCGACCGCCGCGACGTTCACCGCCGCCGCCATGAGCGTGGACGCGGCCGACGCGGCCAGCAACCCGACGATGAACGTCGCGCGAATGCGGGCGATGATCGCCATCAGCAGCTGCGCACCGCCGCAGAGCCAGAGCAGGACGGCCAGTCCGCGCGCGCCGTCCAGCATCGGATCGCCGGACATAAACAGGACCCGAACCGCGACCGGGAGCACGATCGCCACGGCCAGCCAGCGCGAGGCGCGCTGCGCCGGAAGAGGCGGCATGCGCTCCGCAGCACCCGGAGCGTGGTCGTGCGGAGCGGCAATCTGATAGCTCAACCGCAGCCGGCGATCGTCGAGCTGCACGGCCGCGGTCCGCCCGAGCTCGCGGTCGTCTTCGAGCCTCGTCCGGAGGAGGGCGAGCACCGGGCCTGCAGCGGTGATCTCCACGACGACGGAGCCGTCTCCGTTCCGCGAGGCCTCGACGCTGAATCGATGTGCGGCAGTCTCGCGGACCGCGAGATCGGCGAACGCGGCGGCGAGGCCTTTCGACACGCGCACGTCGCGCAGTTCCTCCGGAAGCGTGACGGCGATGCCGAACGTCGATAAACGCTCGATCGTGCCGAGCAGGTTCATCTCCGTCAGCAGGCGGGTGACGTCGCCGCGCTCGCGTTGCAGCAGCCGGACGTGGCGCGCGATCCGGTGGACCATGACTTCGCCCCCGTCGCCCGTGGTGATGGCGTGCGCGAGATCGGCGAGCCGCTGCGCGAGAAAGAGCGGATGGACGCTTCGTTTCAGCGCGGCGGCCGCGCGCGCGGCAAGCTCGCGGTCGAGATCGTGCCGGGCTCGCTCCTGCCGCGCACGCTCATCCTCGGCACGCATCGCGCCGGTGACGAGCGCCATGAGCAAGAGGAGGATGAGCCACCCGGTGAAGTTCCGGAGCGCCGCTTCGGTCACGATCGAGCGGGCCTGGGCCCGCGTGTAGCCGTCGAACCAAGTCATCAGGTGGTAGAAGACGAACGCCTGGATCGCGACCGCCGCGCACGCCATCGCAAGAAGCCGCGCCACCGTGGTGAACGGCGCGCTCCACGACGGCGGCCGCCGGGCCAGGATGAATGCCGCCGGCGCCATCAGCACGATGGTCTGCAGAAGAAAGGTCAGCTCGCGCGGGAACGTCTCCCAGAACGCACCCCGCGTCCATGGCCACAGGACGAAGGCGCCGATGAACGTCGCGACCTTCAGCTCGACGGCGACGAACGCTCCCACCATGGCCGCCGCGCCGGCGCGCGGCCCGGATACATCCTCGTGCGCGCTCCCGTTTTCAGGGGGGTGACGGCGCCGCTCACGGCGCCGATCACCCACCTTCATCGTGTCGTCAGAGGCAGGGAGGGTCACTTTTTCAGAAGGTCGTCCAGGCGCTGAAGCTGCTCGGCCCCTCGCTCGAGCTCGTACTGCCACCGATGCCAGTCTGCCTTCGTTTGGACCGGCGGCTTCGGCGCGCGTAAGAAGCCCTGGTAATTGTTCCCCGCCCAGATCATCGCGGCGAAACCGTTGACCCAACCGAGACCGTACCATCCATTCTTCGTGTCGACGAGATTCGATTTTCTCTCCAGGTCGGGATCGTCATACTGGACGATCGCCATCAGAGCATGGGCTAATGGCGTTCCCTGCGTACCTCCCCCAACTCCCGCCAGGTAATGCGCCCACTGCTCCATTCCCGGAATCCAGTAGTCCGCATACATGGCGCCGAATACCAAAAACGCCGATCGCCGCTCGAAGCCGCCATCCTTGTCATAGTTCACATCCGGGGCTCGCGAATCCTTCTCAGCAGTCACGGTGATCTCGTCATCGACCCTTGGATACCCGCCCGCGGCAGCCTCTTCGCTCGGTGTGGATTGAGCGCCCGAATCTCCGCCGCACATGTTGCAGCCCGGCTGGCCGTCGCCGTCGGGATCGCGCTCGCTGCCTGCCGCTCCAAGCGGCCGGCGACCCGTGGGATCGATCAAGGACATCGGATTGTTTCTCGCGTACGCATAGCGGTTCCAGCTCTGGGGACTCTCCGGAGAACCGCCGACGGGATCGAGCGACAGGAATCTCGAGAGGGCGGGGCTGTAATGCCGGGCGTGCATGTAATCGACGTCCGCATATCCGCCGTCGACCTGATCGCTGTCCCGCTCGTGCCCGGCGAATTGCATGCGCGATTGCGTCGCGGTCTCGGCTATCTGCTGTCCGAACGGCAGATACTTGCGCGTTTCGATGAGAGTGCTGTTGTTGCCGCTGACGGCGCGCACGGAGCCGATGTGATCGAGATGCATGTGCCGGACGGAGTCTCCGGTCGCTGCCGGCGCGATCTCCACGGCCAGTGCACGGCCGCGGTAGAGATAATCGCGCGACCAGGACCAGGTGCTCGTCAGGTTCTGGTTGTCGACGCGCTCCTCGCGTGTGAATTCGCGAAGGATCTCGTTGCCGAGGCCGCGGATCGACCACGTATCGCGCTGGCGCGGTGCGTTCGACTCTTTGAGCGCATACGCGAGAATGCCTACGCGCTCGTCGGCGGCGTCATACACCATCACCCGGGCGAACTGGCGGCCGCCGGCCGGCTTCGACTGGATCGCCGACTTTGCCGTATTGAACGGCCCGAAGCCGACATGGATCGTGCTGCCGGCCGGCAGGCGCGGGTCATCCCAGTGATTGAGATTTCCGGCCGCGTCGTAGGTTCCGGCCGTGAGCCGGTTCGTCTTCTTGTTGTATGCGAATGACGCCGAGGTCGCGGGATCGTTTTCCGTCGTGACGGTCAGGAGATTTCCGAGCTTGTCGTAGGCGTAAGACTGTTTGACGACGGCCGTCGCATTGCGCCGCGGATCGCCGACCTCGGCGTAGACCAGCCGGTTGCTTCCGTCATATCGAAACACATCCGAGTCGAGGCGGCGGACGTTGCCCGCGCCGTCGTAAACAATATCGCCCGACGTCCAGATGATCGTCCCGGCGCCGCCCACGCGGGCGAAGAGTTTCGATGGGCGCGCCTCGTCGTTCTGGATTTCCTGAAAATCGCGAATGCCATTGGAGCGCAGCATTTCCTTCCACAATCCGTTCGGGTGATAGGCGATGCCGGAAAGGAAATCGCGGCGGCCGGAGCCCGTGCAAAGCAGCCCTTCCTGGGCGGCGCCGTCACAGAGTGTATCGAGGGCTCCATTGACGTAGTCGTACGTGACGGCGCGCGGCGGGCCGGGCGCGACGTCGGTGCAGTTGGAGCCGACGCAGTTTTTCACGGCGATGGAGGGGTATCCGATCCGGACGACGTTCCCAAGGTCGTCATAGCGATACCCAACCGTGGCCGTGAAGTCGCTCGCTTTCGTCTGCGCGCTCGTGGGGCGGCCGTAGGTGTCGTAGAGGAAGATCCGCTCGACCGGAATCTCGAGCGTGGCCGACGCCGCCAACGGCTTCGGTACGAAATTGACGCGCGAGGAGCGCGCCAGCCGCGTGTGGCTGTATTCGAAGGTCTTGAGAACTCCGTCGCGGCCGCTGACGGAAGTCACGCGCTCCGCCGCGTCATACGTGAACGTGAGATTGAAATCCGTCGAGTCCGCGCCCGCGTACGTCATCGCGCGCGCGTTTCCGCGACTGTCGAGCGGTGAATAATCGATCTGCGTCGTGCCGAGCTCCGCGGGTTGTTCTTTCTTCAGAAATCCTCGGCCGTCGTACAGGAACGTCCGGACCTGTCCGGCCGTCCCCGAGCCGGCCTCGCCGCGCTGTTCGACGCGGATCAGGCGGTCGGTCATGTCATAGGTGTACTGGGTGTCGGCGACGATCGGCTCGTCCACGCGGACCACCCGGCCGAACGCGTCGTAGAGCAGTTTCGTCTGCGGCGTCGAGCCGTCCTGCGTGGCGGCGCCCGACTGCAATCGCTCCTGCCGCTGCACTCCGAAATAGCTGATGCGCAGCGAGTGGCCCGCCTGGGGAGGCGTGATTTTCAGCGGCCGGCCGAAGACGTCATACTCGAAATTCGTCCATTGAAGGTCCTTTGGGTCCGTCGACAACCCGGCGGCGTTGCTCCTGCGCGACGGCAAGCCATCGGCGCCGTAATCGATCTGAACCTTGTTCATGGCGTCCTTCACGCGATGACGCGTCTGGCTGCGGCGTCCCAATACGTCGTACGTATATTCGTCGTACGCCGCGCCGGAACCGGCGCTGGACGTTTGCAGAGCGTTGATCTGGAGAAGGCTGGGATAGGTATAGACGATGGCGGCCTGCCCGGGTGGTGTAATGCTCGTAAAGCGCCCCAGGGCGTCATAGGCGTATTGCGTCTGGACGCCCGACCCGTCGTCGCCGACGAGCGGGTAGCCGGTGGCGGCGTCGATCGTATCGTTCTGAAGAACGAGCGCGGGATTACCGTCGCAATCCCGGTATTCGGTTTTCTTGACAGTGCCGGCAATGCTGGTCACGGACATCCAGTATTCCGGCTTCGCGGAAGGCTCGGCCGCTCCCGGCACGAGCGGGCCGCCGGCGTTGTTGGCGGCGTCGCCGCCCCACGATTTGGCGTGCGTGATCACGCCCGGAAGACCGTCGACCGTTGCCCGAACGCGGCTGTAGCGCACCAGCGCGTCGGTCGTTCCGATCGTTCCGCGCGCGGCCGGCGTGGTGTCGTTCCGGCCGAACGCGGCGAGCGCGCGCACTCCCATGAGAAACCCGCTGGCCGGATCGAACAGATAATGCGCGTATTGCGTCGAATCGACGTGCGCCTTCTTGATCAACGAGTAGGTGTTGAGCACCCACGGAGCGGCGGCATCGCCGAGATTTCTCCCATTGAGCGTGTACGACGCGGGGTCGTAGGTGACGCCGTCGTTGTACCACGTAACCACGTCTCTGGTGTCCTTCGCCGCGCCGAAGGCGTCTTCGCCGTAGGCCTTCGCGTACAGATTCCCCCTGGTTTTCACCATTCGGTAATGACCGAGGCCGTCGAATTGGGAAAAGTCGGTCGTAATGGTCGTATTGTCGACGGTCGGTGCCACGATGCAGTTTGGCGACACGTTGGGCAGCCGGCTGCGCTCCGGCGTGCAGAAATCGCGGTACTCGGTTTTCGTCGAAACGAGGCGCCGGTTGGTATTGGAACAGCCGTCCAAGCGGTCCACCGGACAGGTGACGCCGCTGTTTTCATATTTCACGTACGTGGAGCGCAGCGGTCCTGTGCATTTCGAGACGGCGTTCGGACGCCGGTTTCGGGGAACGATGTTGCGTAGGGCCTCGAATTGGTCGGTGAGGCCGCTCGAGTCGTACACACGGCTCAGACTGTGAATTCCGGCGAGGCTGCAGTCATAAACCTCCTCCGAAATGAAACGCCCTTCGCCGTCGCTCGCCGCGCGGCTGAACGGCAGTCCATATTCGCGACGGTTCCACGTCCCCGAGTCTCCGAGGTACGTCGTAAAGAAATAGACCGTCGCTTTGCCGAGCGGATCGACGACCGTGGCCGTCAATTCCTTGGGCAGCATCGAGCAGCCCGGCGAGCCGACCGAGCACGGCAGGTCCGTCTCACAATGCGTCCGCTGATTGAGGAAGTAATTTTCACCCGCATAGATATACGGAGTCCCGACGGCGTTGCCGCCCGCATCGATCGGCTGGCGCTGGCGAATGGACGTGAAGCGCTGGAACCGCCCCTGAATCGAGTCGTCGCCGGGGCAGGCAACACGGATGAATCCGCGGTTCTCATACTCATAGCGCATGCCGCCGCCGGTGGGATACTGAATCATCTCGAGGCGCGCGGAGTAATAGCTCCACGGATAGAGATGGGTGCGGCGAACGACTTCCGGCTCCGGGCGGCCGTTCCAGCTATCGCCGAAATAGTGAAAGTTCCAGGTGCCGTCGGTCGTGGTGCCGTCGCCGTCCAGCAGCGTGAGCGACTTCAATAGGCCCAGGGTCACCCGCCCGTCGGCGCCATACGGCATGACGAGATACGGATCGCGGGTATTTCCCAGCGTCCAATTCGACTGCGCCGGGCGGTACACCAGCGCATCCTGATAAACGAAGCTGTACGTCGCCGTCTTTCCGGCCGCCGCGGCGAGCTGCAACTTGTCGAGCTGGACCTCCCAGGCCACATCGAACGGATAATCGCGGGGCCGGTATACGCGCTTGACCAGATAAACCGCCGTGTGCCGGCGCACGAGCGTTGCCGCGGTGATCTCATCCTTCGTGAGATATTTGTCCTGGCTGCCGGCGCGCTCGGTGAACGTCCAGGTCCAGGTCGCTCCTGCCGCCGGTCTTGCGTTCGGCGAGCGCACGACCTCCAATGCATTGCCGAACGGATCGACGATCGCATCGAGCTCCCACTGTGCCTGCACCCCTGCGCTCTCGCACCCCGCGACGCAGGAGAAGCGCTTCACGATCCCGTTGGGAAACGCCACCTCCATCCCGATCACGCCGCCGGCGTCGGCGCGGCGCAGGCGGAGATACGTTCCGTCGCGTGTATAGGCGGTCGCGAAGGTGAAGTCCAGAATCTCCCCGCCGGAGTCGGCGCCGGGATGCAGCGTACGGAAGAACTGATGCTCCGAGCCGCTTTCGTCGACATATTCGATGACCACGCCGCCGGGCACGAATCCTCCGCGCAGATCACCGAGCGAGACGCGCCAGCCGATGCCGGCATTGTTGATGCGCGCCGGCAGGGCCTCGTGGCCCTCGCTGATACTGGCCGAATCCGTCTCGAACTCTTTGAGAGAGGTGTAGCGCTGCGCGCGCATTTCGGTCTGTCCCGCGAAATTCGTCGTGCGCTGGGTCAGGTAATCCCAGAAATTCGCGTTGTAGACGAGACCGAACCGGTACGCCAGCGTTCCGCTGGACCGATATTCCTGGCCTAACGGAATATTGACGGTGAGATTTCCCGTGAAGACGTCTACGCTGTCGACGCCGTCGAACGCGTACACGCCGTCGGGATTGAAGCCGCGGCGAAGGACGGGGTCCTGCGCCGCACTTGCGGCGAGAACGACGAGGAGCGTGACCAGACAGGATGCGGCTGTAATGAGTCGTGTGCGCATGATCATCCTTCTCAGCGGCGGAAATATCCGAAGGCGTAAAGGGAGAGGTCGACCGGCTGGGTGGCGCCGAACATGGTGACGAGCACGTTCAGGTCGCCCGAGGTGCCGGTCAGCGGGAGCACGGCGGTATTGCCTACGCGCTCACCCGCGGCGTAATTGATGTTTGCGAATGAGGGAGCATCGGCGTCCGCCGGATAAATCCGGACATTGCCGAAACCGGCTCCGTCATTGCCGACCGCGAGCCGCACCACCACGGCCTCCGCGTCGGCCGGAATCCCGCACTGTCCGCGAGTCTGCACCGTCAACGCCGACGCCGGCTCCACCTTCGGATGAATGGCCGGATTCTTCGCGTGCGGGTATTGAAGGCTCGTGTCATAGAGAGGACACGGCGAGACCGGGAAATAGAGCAGCCCGTTATTGCGCGCGAATTCGCCTGCCGTGGCGACCGTGACCTCCACGCTGCTGAGGCTCGTCGCCACGCGAACCGCGGAACCGGACGAGCGCGCGAACACGGTATTGGAGAGATTCCGCGCCGTCGTGAGATTCAAAAACGTCGCAACGGGCGTGGACGGCATGGATGGCGGATAGGCCGTGATCCAGCCGTTGCTGCTCGGGTTGATGGCCGTGACATTGAGGACGGCCGCCTCGGCGTCGTAATTCAGTCCGCAGCGGTCGGCAACGCCGATGAGTCTCGGCGAGGCGGAGCCGACGGCGGGCGGCTCGGTGCGGCTGTCCGCCAGCACACAGGGGCGCGCCGGGCGGAACTTCAGCGGACCGACCGCGGCGCCGCTGGTCCATTGCGGGGCGCCCGATTCGTTTCGGAAGTAGCCGAACACGTCGATCACCAGATGCACGGTGTCGCTCGACTGCGCGCTCATGGGATAGACACGAAGCGCACGATTGAGCAGCGGAGCGACCGACGCGGCGCCGCGGTTCATGCCCGCCGGATACGCCGCGATTTCCGCGCTGCGCGACGTGGGGGACGAATACACCGCGTGCACGGTCCCTCGATTCGGCGGCGTGATGCCGACGACGTTGATGGCCGCTGCCGTGATCGCGGCGTCGTCCGGAATCCCGCAGCGTCCGCCCGCCGGGATCGTCAGGAGAAGGCCGGACATGATCGAATTGCCGGAACGCGAGTCGTAGAGCCGGCAGGGCTCGATCGAGTAGAAGACCTGGCCCGGCGCCGGCTTCCGGACCCCGACGAGTTTCACGACCTGCGGCGACGACGCATTGGTGGTATCGACGGCCGTCAGCACGACGGCGACTTCGTTCGAATACGACGCCGTGTCGGCCGTCGGGATCGAATGGACGAGCTGCGGAGTGGTCGTCGTCGTCGACGTCACGGTGCCGAAGCGATTGCCGATCTGCCAGCGATACTCACGGATCGTTCCGTCGGGATCGAAGGACTGCGATGCGTCGAACGTGCAGGTCGCCGATTCACTGGCCGGCGACGTGATGCAGGAAAACGTGAAGTTCGCGACCGGCGGCGCGTTGGTCACGGAGATCGTCCCCGTTCCCTCGCCGCTCGCGCCGAAGTCGTCCGTCACCCGCAGCCTCGCCTGATACGTCCCCCGGCGCGGAGGGTAGGTGTGCTGGATCGCCTGCAGGTTGTTGATGTTCTTATCGCTGAAGTCCTCGTTGCTGCCGTCGCCGTAGTCGAGGACGACGGAATCGGAGAAATACGCGCCGTACACGTCGTCGTCGAGAATGAGCCGGAAGGTGACGTCCGGGTCGCCCTCCGGGTTCGTCACCTCGAACGACGGGCGCGGCGCGCGGTTCAAGATCTCGACGTCGCGCGACATGTAGTCTTCCGCTCCGCCGCTTCGGCGGGTCAGCGTGAACGTCCGAACTCCTTCACTCTTGAATCCGTACGTGACCTTCGCGCCCTGCCAGCCCATTCCGGAGTTCGGCGTGAAGGAGACGGGCAGCGCTTCCGGCGTGCCCCAGTCGAGCGTGAACGAGGCCGTATCCGCGGTGTCGGTCGACTCGGTGATCGTGACGGTGGCAAGCATGCCGTCGGTGGTGGCCTGCCATTGCGTCAGGTTGTCGTTGCGGACGACGATCTCCTGATTGGGCGCGCCGGCCGGGAGAATCGCGCTCGTGCCGTCGTAGTAGAGGACCGAGTGGTCGACGCGCATCGTGCCGGCCGTGTCGAACGTGCAGACGAAATTGACGCCCGTCCATTCGTCCCGGCTGCAGCTCTGCCGGACGCCGCTCGCGTTCCGGAAAACCCATTTGTAGGCGCGGATGCCCGTGCTCACCGGCGGTGCGGGCGCGAACGAACAGACGCGATTGATGCAGCGATACGTGATGGACGTCGTCAGCGGAGGAGCGACCGGCTCCTCGCTGATCTCGACCGGCGCGACGGCGGTGAGGCCGGCGCTGTTTCGCACGCGGTACGTGAACGTGCCGCGCTTGCCGGCGCCCGGCGTGAACAGCACCGACGTGCCGTTGTCGACGATCTGGTACGTGCCGCCCGAGGGGAGCAGCACCTCCGTGATCGTCAGCGGCTTGCCCTGCGGGTCGTAATCGTTTTTCAGCGGCTGCAGCCGCTGGGGCACGGGCTTCCATTCGAAGTAGTCGGGCCTGGGTTGGGGATTCGTCAGGCAGTCCGCGGACGACTGCAGCGCCGCGCACAGCGTCAGCAGCGAGATCAACCCGCGGGTGAGTACGGATAACCGGCTCATGGGAAACGCCTCCGTCGTTGTCGAATGGCGCTCACCGTAGCGGCGCGGGCATGCCGGGCTCGACTGAAAAGTGACGGCGGACGCCCGTGCGTGATGTTCGGCGCTGGGGCGAGACGAGCGACGCACGTGATCCTCGCGTCGTATCCTTGAGGGAATGTTCTTCCACCAGTTCTACCTCGGCTGTCTCGCTCATGCGTCCTATCTCATCGCCTCCGACGGCGAGGCGGTGGTCGTCGATCCACAGCGCGATGTGCAGCAGTATCTCGACGAGGCGGCGCGGCAGCAGTGCCGCATCCGCTATGTCATCGAGACGCATCTGCACGCCGACTTCGTGAGCGGGCATCGCGACCTGGCGGAGAAGACGGGCGCGGAAATCGTGTTCGGCGCGGCGGCGGGCGCGGAGTTTCCGCACGTCGCGGTGCGCGACGGTGACGAGCTGCGCGTCGGCCGCGTCGTCCTGCGTGCGCTCGAGACGCCGGGGCACACGCCGGAGAGCATCTCCTGGCTCGTCATCGACACCGAAGTGTCGGGCGAGCCGCAGAAAGTGCTGACGGGAGACACGCTCTTCATCGGCGACGTCGGGCGTCCCGATCTCGCGGGCGGGCGCGGGCTCGCGCCGCAGCAGCAGGCGGCCACGCTGTACGACTCGCTGCACCGCAAACTGCTGATGCTCGACGACGCGGTGGAAGTGTGGCCGGCGCACGGCGCGGGCTCGGCGTGCGGGAAGAACATCTCGAAGGAGCGCTCGTCGACGATCGGGATGCAGCGGCGGATGAACTACGCGCTGCGGCCGATGACGCGCGAGGAGTTCGTAGAGATGATGACGAACGAGCTGCCGCCGGCGCCGCGTTACTTTTCGATGGATGCGGAGCTCAACCGCCGCGGCGCGCGATCGCTCGACGAGCTCTCCGCGCGCCCGCTCTCCGCGCGCGACGTGCAACAAAGAAACGCGGTCCTGCTCGACGTGCGCGACGGCGCGGCGTACGGCGCCGGGCATCTCCCCGGCTCTATCAACATCGGCCTCGGCGGGCAGTACGCGTCCTGGGCGGGGACGCTGCTGCGCGCGAGCGACGAGATCGTGATCGTCGCGGACAGCCGCGAGCGCGCCGACGAGGCGGTGATGCGGCTCGCGCGCGTCGGCCTCGAAAACGTCGCCGGCTATCTCGAAGGCGGCGTCGCGGCGTGGGACGGTCCGCTGGAAACGCTCGAGCAGATGAACGTCGCGGAACTGCGCACGCGCCTCGGCGACGTCGACGTGCTCGACGTGCGGCGGCGCGGCGAGTATCAGGATGGCCACGTGCCGGACGCGGTGAACGTGCCGCTCGATGTTTTGACCGAGCACGTTCAAGACATCGATCGCTCGCGCCCGCTCGCGATCATTTGCGCGAGCGGCTATCGCTCCTCGACCGCGGCCAGCCTGCTGCAGCGGCACGGCTTCGCGCAGCTCGTGAACGTCACCGGCGGCACGAGCGCGTGGAAAGCCGCGGGTTTCGAGACGGTCTGATATGGACTGCGGCAGCCTTGCTGCCGCAGTCCATACTCGACTCACAGCATCCCAGTCTCCACTCGCTGAACATCTGCTGCGGCGCCGCGAACGCGCTCCTACGCTGACGTTCGTGCGCGTCGCGTTGCTGCTCTTCCTGATCGGCTGTCACGAATCGGCGGTCCCTGCGCCGAGCGGCGCCGAGCTCTTTCGCGAGAACGGCTGCGCGACGTGTCACGGGCCGCGCGGACGCGGCGACGGGACGGCGGCGCGCGGCACGAGCCTTCATCCGCGGAACCTCGCGGATCGCACGTCCTATCGCAACGGCACGAACGCCGACGCCATCGCGAAGACGATCGGGACCGGGCTTCGGACGATGCCGGCCTTCGCGCACATCCCACCCGATGAACGGCGCGCGATCGCCGAATTCATCGTTTCACTGCAGGAAAAGGAGAAGTGATGAAGACTCGATTCGCACTCGCAGCACTGCTGGCGCTGACCGCGTTCGGCGCCCCGAGAATCACGTCGCGCGATGCGTGGGTGATGGTGCCGGTCGGCAAGCAGCAGATGACGGCCGGCTTCGTGACGCTGCACAACCACGGCGCCGACACCGCGCTCGTCTCCGCGACCTGCGACGCCGTCAAGAATCTCGAGCTGCACGAGATGGCGGAGACGAACGGCCGCATGAGCATGAAGATGGTCGAGGAGATCGAGCTGCCGAAGGGCGAGGACGTGCGGCTCGAGCCGGGCGGCCTGCATCTGATGATGATCGGCTTCACGCGCCCGATCAAAGAAGGCGACGTGCTGACGGTGCGGCTGCGCTTCGCCGACGGTACGACGTCCGACCTGAAGATGCCGGTGCGGAAGCGGGAGGCATGATGCGCGCGCTGCTCGCCTCTCTTCTCCTCGGCCTCGCCGCGTGGTCGTGCGGGAACGCGCCCGCGACGCGCATCAACGACTTCGCGCTCACGAATCACGACGGCCACCGCATGGCGCTGCACGAGCTGCAGGGACACCGCGTGCTGCTCTTCTTCGGCTTCACGCATTGCCCTGACGCCTGCCCGACGATGCTGTCGAAGCTGACGCGCGTTTATCGCCTCCTCGGCAGTGACGCAAAGGACGTCCGCACGATCTTCGTCAGCGTCGATCCCAACCGCGACTCGCCGGCGGCGCTGAAAGAATACCTGTCGAATTTCTCGATCCCGGTCACCGGGATGACGGGCACGAAGGCGGAGATCGACCGCACCATCAGCGCGTACGGCGGCACGTACGAGATCACGCCGTCCAAGTCGGCGGCCGGCCCGACGGTGGCGCACACGACGTGGCTGTATCTCCTCGACGACGGCGGCACGCTGCGGCACAAGGTCAATCCCGCGACGACCGAGCCGAAGGAGATCGCGGAGCTGATCCGGCACCTGTGATGCGCACGTCGTCGATCTCGCTGCTGGCGGCGTTCGCGGGCGTGATCGCGTTGCTGTTCTGCCTGGCCGCGGTGCCGCTGCAACAGAAAGCGTCCGTGGCGGCGCCGTTCTGTAAAACGACGGAAGAGCACGAACAAAAGCACGGAACGAAGCATCACGGGCATCGGGTGCACCGCGATCATGATGATCATCAACGCGCGCATCCGAATCATCAGCAGCAGCACCAGCAACACCATGTCCATATCCCGCCAGCCGTGAATGTGCCGGCACGAGCCGCCACCGTGCAGCCGATTGCACCGGTCGCCACGCTGAAGCTCGACGCGTTCGATACGCCGTCGCCGCTGTCCGTGGCCGAGGCGGAAAAAGCGAAACGCGCCATTCACCGGTAACCAACCTCCATTCGCCGAGGGGCGCGAGACGCGCGCATCACTCCGCCGTAACTTGCGCGCGGAGGTTGGACATGGACACGACACAATCGTCATTGCACGCCGGAAAGCTCGCCATCGGGCTGGTGCTGCTCGCGTTCGGCGCGGCGATGTTTCTCGACGCCATCGACGTGATGGAAATCGGGATGTGGTGGATGTACTGGCCGGTGGGCCTGATCGCCATCGGACTGGCGAACGCCTTCGAGGCCATTCGCCGCCGCCAGGGCGACGGCAGCTGGTTCCTGATCGGGATTGGCGTCTGGATGCTCGCCGGCAGTCTCGAGCTCTTCGATCTCTCCTACGCCAGCGCGTTCCCGCTGGCCGTGATCTGCGTCGGCTTCGGCGCCGTGCTGCACGCAATCATCGACGTCCCTCAGCCGAAAAAGGAGAACGGACATGAACAGCAACAATGAAGGATTCCGGATCACGCCGCGGCTGATCATCGGCCTGGCGATCTTCGCGTTCGGCATCCTCTGGATGCTGGACAACCTGAACTACGTCGACGCGTCGCACTTCACGCGCTGGTGGCCGATCGTGCTGGTGCTGATCGGGCTCTCGAAGCTGACGGACAGGCGCACGCCGAAGTTCGGGCCGATCGTGCTGATCGTCATCGGCGGATCGCTGCTGCTGTCGCGTTTGACGCACTTCCGCTTCGACCTCGGCGATCTGATCCCGCTCGGCATCGCCGTTCTCGGCGTGAAGCTCGTGCTCGACGCGGTCGGACGCAGGCGTGCGCCCGCCGGCACGTCGGATCCCAACTCGGTCGTGCACTCGTTCGCGATGATGGCCGGCGTGCATCATCAGAACACCTCGCAGTCGTTCCGCGGCGGCGACGTCAATGCCATCATGGGCGGCGTGGAGCTCGATCTCCGCGGGGCGCAGATGAAAGACGGCGAAGAAGCGGTTCTCGATACCTTCGCGATGTGGGGCGGGATCGAGATCACGGTGCCGGAGCACTGGCGGGTGGCGGGCGAGGTGATGCCGCTCATGGGCGGATTCGAGAACAAGGCGCGCTCGAACAGCAGCGGGCCGCTGCTCACCATCCGCGGCACCGCGCTGATGGGCGCGGTGGAAGTGAAGAACTGACGCCATGCATCCGATCCTCGCAGACCGGAAGCGGCTCGCGCTCTACCTCGTCACGTGGTGCCTGTTTGCGTTGCTGCTGGCACTCGTGGCGATGGAGCCGGGCCGCGCCGAGCTGCGAGATGCGCTGCTGCTGACGCTTCCGCCGACGATCGTCTACGCGTTCATCTGCCTCGCGGCGTGGTATCCGACACGCGCGCTGCCGCTCGAGCGCGCGCGGGCGACGTCGCTGATTCCCGCGCATCTCGCGGCCGCGATCGCGCTCAGCGCGCTCTGGTTCGCGATGTTTCTGTTCCTCGCGCGCGTCCTCGGCGAGGAGACCGAGGACGCGGTGATGAGCCGCGCGGCGGTGTTCCTCGTGACCGGCGTGCTGCTCTATCTCATCGCCGTCGCGTTTCACTACGTGCTCGTGGCGATGGAGAAGTCGCGCGTCGTCGAGCAGCGCGAAATGACGGTGAAGCTGCTGGCGCGCGAAGCGGAGCTGAAGGCGCTGAAGTCGCAGCTCGATCCGCATTTCCTGTTCAACAGCCTCAACTCGATCAGCGCGCTGTGCGGCTCCAATCCATCGTCGGCGCGCACGCTGACGACGCTGCTCGCCGAATACCTGCGCAAGAGCCTGCGCATCGGCAGCGCCGACGCGATCACGCTCTCCGAGGAGCTCGAGCTGGCGTCGAGCTACCTCGCCATCGAGCGGATTCGCTTCGGCCCGCGGCTCGAGTTCGAGCAGAACATCGACGAAAGCGTGCGAAGCTATCGCGTGCCGCCGCTGCTGCTGCAACCGCTCGTCGAGAACGCCGTGACGCATGGAGTCGGGCACCTCCTCGACGGCGGAGTCGTGCGCATCCACGCGGCGCGCGACGGAGAGCGCGTGCACATCACGGTCGAGAATCGCTGCGATCCCGATCGCCCGTCGAGCCGCGGCGAAGGCATCGGTCTCGCGAACACGCGCCGGCGCATCGCGGCGTTTTACGGCGAAGGCGCGCGCATCAAAGTCGCCGAGGAAGAGAATCGTTTCCGCGTGGACCTGTCGCTGCCATGATCGATGTAATCGTCGTCGACGACGAGGCGCCGGCGCGCGCGATCCTGCGCGAATACCTCGCCGACTACCCGCAGTTCCGCGTCGTCGCCGAATGCGCGAACGGATACGAGGCGGTGAAGGCCGTGAGCGAGCATCGCCCGCAACTCCTCTTCCTGGACGTCCAGATGCCGAAGCTCGACGGCTTCGAAGTCCTGGACCTGCTCGACCCGAAGCCGAAAGTCGTCTTCGTGACCGCGTACGACGAGTACGCGCTGCGGGCGTTCGAAGTGCACGCGCTCGACTACCTGCTCAAGCCCTTCACCGCGGCGCGGTTCGCCGAGGTGCTCGCGCACGCGGAACAGATGCTCCAGGGTTCGCCCGAGCCGCAGCGCGCGACAATCCTGCCAAAGAAACCGATGCAGCGAATCGCCTTCCGCGACGGCGCGAGCATCGAAGTCGTGCCCGTGCAGCGCATCGACTACATCGAAGCGCAGGACGACTACGTGCACGTCTTCTCGCGCGGCGCGAAGCACGTCAAACAGCAGACCCTCGGCGAGCTGGAACAGCTCCTCGATCCCACGCGCTTCGTCCGCGTGCACCGCAGCTACGTCGTCAATCTCGAGAGCCTCGACCGCGTCGAGCCGTATGCGAAAGACAGCCGCGTCGCGGTGCTGAAAGACGGGACGCGCGTACCGGTGAGCAGGACGGGGTACGAGCGGTTACGGGCGTTGCTTTAGACCGGTCACACCATCACCGAGCGCGCGTTGACGAGGTGCAGCGCCAGCGCGCGATCTCCTTCGATGCGCAGCGCGGATGCCGCCGCGTCGCGGCTGTACGCGTTGTAAAACAATCGCCACGCATCGTCGCGCGACACCGATACGTCCGCGGACGCACCCGTCACGGCGCCGTCGCGCAACGACCAGCGCTTCGCGTTCCGCACAATGGACCACGACATTTCGCTGTCGCGGATCCGCAGCGTCAGCGCCGCGCCTGACGGCGCCGCGACGTCGGCGTAGACGCGCGGCAGAGCACGGACGGAAAACGAAAGCAGCGGCTTATACCAGACGTCATCGAGGAGGAGCGGCAAGCCGACGGCGTCGCGGATCTGCATCTGGTGATGCCAGCGCTCGGTGTACTCCCTGCCGGTATCCATCCAGTTCTTCGACTCCGCTTCGCCCGCCCATGCGACCGGAAACAACGCCGGCAGCTCAGGATCGAGCGACTCGACGAACTCCGAAACCCAGCCCCCCGTGACGTCCAGCAGATCCACCAGCAGGCGGCTGCTCAGCCGCGCCGCATACCCGACCCCACTCGCGTTCAGAGAGTTGATGAGCCCGACCACATCGGAATACGTTCGCGGAGGCGCCGCCGGCGAAGGAACATGCGCGTCACGATGCGCGGCCAGCTTTCTAAGGTCGCCATCCAGCAGATGCGCGGCGACTTCTCGCACACGCCACGTCCCTGCCACGGTCGGCTGATCCCACGCCGCCGCGTCCAATCCGCGAAGCATCTGCACGAGCTCCTGGTGGAGCGGCGCAAACAAATGCGCGACGTTTCTCATGGATGCAGCGAGGATAGCGGCTGCCGGCTAATCCTGCCAACGCCGCACCGCAAGCGGCAGCGTGACGGTGAACGTGGCGCCGCGGCCTTCGCCGGCGCTGTGGGCGATGACCGATCCGCCGTGCAGTTCGGTCAAGTACTTCACGATCGCGAGACCGAGGCCGAGGCCGCCGTGCTTGCGCGTGCTTGCGCCGTCGGCCTGGCGGAACGCTTCGAAGACGTGGGGGAGAAACTCGGGAGAAATCCCTTTTCCTTCATCGCGCACGGTGATCCGGGCAAGCTCGGAATCGCGGGTGAGACCCACGGATACGTGGGCGCCGGCGTCGGTGAACTTGATCGCGTTCGAGAGCAGGTTCCAGACGATCTGTTGCAGGCGCGTCGGATCGCCGTTGACGGCCGCACGCTCCTCGCTGAGGCTGACGTCGAATGAGATTCCCTTTGCGTCGGCGGCGAGCTGCAGGGTCTGCACCGCGCTGCGGACGATCGACTCGAGATCGACCAGTTCGTTTTGCAACGTCAGCTTGCCGGTCACGACGCGGGAAAGATCGAGCAGGTCGTCGATCAGAGTGGCCTGCGTGCGCGCGCTACGCTCGATCGTGTCATACGCGGCCTTCCGCGTGGCGTCGTCGATGCCGCCGAGCGTGAGCATGCGCGCCCAGCCGAGAATCGCCGTGAGCGGCGTGCGCAACTCGTGCGAGAGCGTCGCGAGAAACTCGTCTTTGGTGCGGTTGGCCTGCTGCGCGAGGCGATAGAGCCGCGCGTTCTCGAGCGCAACCGCGCAGCGGCGCACGAATTCGGAGGCGAGCGGCAGATCGGCCGCGGTGTAGCGGCCGGGCGTCTCGGACAGGAAGGTGATCGAGCCGACGCCGCGATCCGGAAGGTTCATCGGCACGGTCATGCGCGCGCCGCCGTCCGTGATCCACGGCTCGGACGCCAACGGCGCGTCTTCTTCGGCCAGCACATCGATCGTGCAGGAATCGGCCAGCTGCGGAACGATCAGGTTCGCGATCTCGTGAATGCGCGAGTCGTAGTCGAGCGAGCGATTCAACGTCGAGGATGCCTCGGCCAGAAACGCGTTCGCCTCTTCGAGGCGCTTGCGGTCGGTGATGTCGCGCGTGAAGCAGCGCGTGTGCACGAACTTCCCGTTATCGAAGAGCACGTTCGAGCTGATGGCGACGTGGCGGATCGAGCCGTCCTTCGCGATCAGGCGCGCTTCGTAGTCGTAGACGTTCTCGCCGCGCGAGAGGCGCTCGAGGATGTCGGCGATCGCCGGCCGGTCGGCGTGAAACTCGGCGATGTTCCGGCCGATGTACTCCCCGGCGCTGTATCCGAGAAGCCGCAACTCGGCGTGGTTGGCCCAGAGGATCGTGCCTTCGGGCCCGACCCAGTGCAAACCGACGGCCGCGTTTTCGATGAAGTCCTGCAGTTCGTGCTCGAGCTTGCGCCGCCGCATGACCTCGCTGTCGAGCGCTCCCGACCGCTGCTGCAGGATGCTGATCTCGCGCAGGCGCGCTTCGTCGTCCATCGCTCCCGTGTACGCTTCGGTCGGAATCACGTGCGAGTGCGTGGCGCAGATGTCCTGGAACGCGCCCGCGTCCGCCTCGCGAAGGAAGTTGCTCATCGGATAGGCGCAGAGCAGCGAGAAGTCATGGTGGTTCGCGAGACCGTTCCACAGCTCTTCGAGGCGGATCGCCGCATCCGGTTTGCCGTCGCGCCACAGCAGGTCGACCATCTCGCCGTACGCGCGAATCCGTCCGCCGCCGTTGGCCCGCCGGGAGACGGCGTCGCCGATGATCGCGTAGAACTTCTGCTCGTCCGGCATTGCTCCGGACATGAATTTCTCGAGCGTTTCGCGGGCGTCGAAGAACGTCACGCGGCCGAGATCGCAGCCGCGTCCGCGGAGTTGGGCGAGCACGGCACCGCGATGATCGTCCGTGGCGATGATCAGCGCCGGCTCGCCCGCGCCGAGGCCTTCGGCGACGAAATGGGCCACGCGATCACAGAGAAAGTCGTCTCTTTCGTAGAACTGGACCGCGTGCTCGGTCACGGGGGTTGATTGGAGCATGGTTTCCTGAAGTGACAAGCAAGCTACGAACCACCCGGCATCTCCAGCGTGATCGCGTCGTCCTCGCTGCCGCGCGGCACGAGCTCGAGATACAGCCGCCGGTGCTCGTCGCCGAGCGCGCGGAGCTCTGTGATGAGCGTGTCGAATTCGGCGCCGCGGGCGTTGGCGAGAAGCGGGTCGCGCTCGAGCTGCATGGCGCAGGGATAACCGTTGTTCGCCGCGTCGCGGAGCCATTGCAGGGCGAGGTCGCGCTCGCCGACGAGAGCGTACGCGCAGGCGATGTCGTACTGCGCGTGATGGTAATGGCCGTACGCGTTCTCGTGCTCGATGGTGCGCTGGATCTGCTCGAGCGTGCGCGCGCGATCGCCGGCGCGCGCGGCGAGGAGGACGCGCAGCGGATAGTAGTACGCGGTCTCCGGGAACAGCAGTGCCGCGAGATCCGTGAGCGCGGCCGCCTCCGCGTCGCGATTCAGCCGGATCAGCGCGTGCGCTTTCATGTAGTACGGCCACGGATGTCCGGCACGCTCCATCTTCTCGTGCAGCAGCGCGAGACATTTCTCGTAGTCGCCGGCGATGACCGCGCAGGTCGCGAGATGCAGCTCCGAGATCGCGTCGGCGGGGTTGATGCGCACCGCGAGCTTGAGCTCTTCTTCCGAGTCGGCGAGCGCGTTGACGTGAAAGAGCAGCACGCCGAGCCGGCCGTGGGCCTCGCCGAGATTCGGATTCAACTGCAGCGCCGCGGCAAAGTGGCGGATCGCCGTGAGGTAATCGAAGCGGCTCTGCGGAGACCAGACCAGTCGTCCAAGGACATAGTGTGCCTCGGCGAGATTCGGATCGATCGCCAGCGCGCGCTCCGATGCCTCGACCGCCTTGCGATGCCATTCGCCGCCCGGATCCCAATCGAACGCCAGGCGTGAATACACATCGGCGATCCCGGCCCACGCCGGCGCGAACCGCGCGTCGGCGGAGATCGCGGTCGCGAACGCATCCATCGCCTCCTTGACCTTTTCGATTGTGCCCACGGACAGCGCGAGCTTTCCTTTCAT
>DATFHJ010000301.1:0-2915 GCA_035248585.1 Thermoanaerobaculia bacterium | reverse complement strand
GGCGGATGTGGACGTGCTCGCGCTTTTTGCAGCGTCGATGGGTCAGAACGACGCCGTCGTCAGAGCGGTCGCGTCCACGGTCGATCGCCGCGTGGACGCGGAGGCGCTTCAAGCGGTTGTGGCGCTTCTTGCCGTTCCATTTCTGCAGGCGTGCAACCGCGGCCTGGCGCCGCTGATTCGCGAGAGCTGGGTTGAAGGGTATTGTCCGCTCTGCGGATCGTGGCCGGCGTTCGCCGAAGTGCGCGGCATCGAACGGATACGGTGTTTCCGCTGCGGCCGATGTGGCGGAGAGTGGCACGCACGCGCACTGCATTGCCCGTACTGCGCGCAGGACGATCACGCGTCGCTGGTTTCGCTCGTCCCGCAGAACGGGAGCTCCGACGTGATTGATGGATGCCGGCGCTGCCTCGGGTACGTCAAGACGCTGACGAGGCTTCAGGGCTGCCAGCCGGCCGCCGTAATGCTGGAGGATTTGGCGACCGTCGATCTCGACGTCGCCGCGCTCGATCAAGGCTATGTCCGTCCCGCGGGCCTAGGGTATCCACTGACGCTATCAATGATGAATGATAAATGCTGAATGATGAATGCGAGAGGTCGGAGAGCGCTTCTGAGTTTCGGCCGGCCGACGTATGCAGGGCGCTGCTCGGCGCGCTCGAAGCGGCGGAAGGGCGCCGCAAGAAGCGCAAGCGCGACCAGACGCCGGATGCGATCGGCCTGGCGGTCAAACGGGATCTGCTGCAGCGCGCGGTCGACGACGATCCGGCCCCGGACGCATTCGAGGCGTGGCTGTTGAATTACCCGCGCACCTGCGGCGCGCCCGAGCTCGCAGGGCCGTCGCTCGCCATGGCGCGAGCCGTGTTCGAGGAGTGGCGGCTGGCGCATTCATTGGGGGAGTTCAGACGCTGGCTCGAGCAGGGAGCTCCGTCCGACGACAGCGAGGGAAGGAAAGACGGTGGAGGCTGACGCCAGGACAGACGCAACCGCGATCGTCCTTGCGGGAGGCAGGAGCTCGCGCATGGGCACACCCAAGGCGCTGCTCCTCTTCGACGGCGAGCCGCTCATCACGCACGTCGCGAGGACTCTTCAGCGGCTGTTCGGCGACATCGTGGTCGTCGCTGCGCCGGACCAGGAGCTTCCCGCATTGCCTGCACGCATCGTGCGGGACGAAGTTGCGTACCAGGGGCCGGTCGGCGGAATGTACTACGGACTCAAAGCCGCCGCCGCGGAGCTGAGCTTCGTCGTGTCGTGCGATTCCGCGTTTCTCAACACTGCGCTGATCTCGTACCTTCTCTCCGAGATTCCAGACCACGACATCGTCGTACCCCATTGGGAGGGACGGTTTCAGCCGCTGCACGCGGTGTATCGACGGAGCGTGCTGCCGCACCTCGAGACGCAGCTCGCGCGCGGTGAGCTCAGGCCGATCTATCTTTTCGACAAGGTCCGCACCCGCAGGATCGATGAGGACGCGATCCGGCGTTTCGATCCTGAAGGTTGGAGCTTCTTCAACATGAATACGCCGGAGGACTACGCGCAGGCGCTGGCGCACTGGACCGCCGGCATCGCCTGCAGCGTCGAGCTGTTTGGAGCCGCGCGTCTCCTCGCTCAAACCAGGGAGGTCTCTCTGGTGCTTCCCTCGGACGCGACGTTCTCGCAGCTCTTCGCGGCGCTTGCGGACAGATTTCCAGTGCTGGTCGGACGGGTGATCACCCCCGACCGCAGCGCTCTCGTCGACGGCTACGTATGCAACGTGAACGGCCGGGATTTCGTTCGCGAGACGACCGCGAAGGTTCAGGCTGGAGACACCGTTTTGATTCTGTCGGCCGACGCCGGAGGTTAACCGGGTGCACGGGTTCTGCGGACGTCTCCTCCACGTCGATGTGAGCAACGGCCGGAGTGCGTATCGGGATCTGGACGCGTCGCGTCTGCGCAGATACGTCGGCGGCATCGGCCTGGGTGCGACGCTTCTCTATGAACATGCGCCCGCCGGCGTCGATCCGTTTTCACCCGACAACCCGCTGATCTTCACCAGCGCGCCGCTCGTCGGAACAGGTTTGACCACCACGGCGAAGTTCGGCGTGATCACCAAGTCTCCGCTCACGGGGTTCATCGCGGACTCGCTCTCGTCGAGCCATTTCGCGCTGGAGCTGAAGCGTCTCGGCATCGACGCGCTCGTGATCACGGGTCAGGCGCCGTCGCTCGCGTACGTCTTCATCGACGGCGAACATGTGGAGGTGAGAGAGGCAGGCCACCTGCGGGGAACGGCACCTGCCGAGACGGAGCGCCTCGTTCGCTTGGAGTTGGACTCTCCCGCGGCGCGCGTGGCCTCCATCGGCGCGGCCGGTGAGAACCGCGTTCGCTTTGCAACGATCAGCAACGAAGGGCGCCACGCCGGACGCGGCGGCGTCGGCGCGGTGATGGGATCGAAGAACCTGAAAGCGATCGCCATCCGCGGCCACCGCGAGACCGCGGTGGCGCATCCACGTGAGCTCGGCGCGATCGCGGACGCCTTGCGCATCCGCAGCCTCGGATCGCTGACGGACAAATATCGCAGCGTTGGAACGGTTGCGAATCTGGCGGTGTTCAATCGCCTCGGCACGCTGCCCACGCGCAACTTCCAACAGGCAACGTTCGAGGACGCGGATGCGCTGAGCGGAGAAACCCTGACGGAAACCAGCTTCAGCCGCCGGCACGGCTGCGCCTCCTGCACGATTCGCTGCGAGCGGCTGTTCACGTCTCACAACGGTGATAAAGATCAGCGGCTCGAATACGAAACGTTGTTCGCGCTGGGTCCGCTCTGCGGCATTCGAGACCCCGAGGTGGTGATCGAGGCAGCCGCTCTTTGCGACCGCTACGGTCTCGACACGATCAGCACCGGCGGCACCATTGCGTGGGCGATTGAGACAGTGGAGAAAGGC
>DATFHJ010000300.1:0-20532 GCA_035248585.1 Thermoanaerobaculia bacterium | reverse complement strand
CACCGCCGCCCTCACCCCCCGCCCGAACACCATCACATAGCGAAAGTCGTGGGCCTCGGTGGTCGTCACGCTCAACTCTCCCGGGGCGAAGACGATGGGGCGGAGGTTGAAGTCGATCAGGCCCAGCTCGGGGGCGATGTTGGCGAAGCGGATCTTGATCACGCGGCTCGAGCCGTGCGCGACGTCGCGGGTGAGGCGCACGCGGCCTCGAGTGAAGCCGAAGTCGAACGCCGTCGCGCGGCTGCGTTCCGTCGTGGCCACGGCCACGTCGGCGCGCATGCGGATCGTGGGCAGCACCGCGATCATCGAGCGCGCGTCGCGCGGCGGCACGATCTTCGCCGGCGGCGGCTCCAGCGGACGGGCCACGATCGCCGGGAAGTTCCAGCGTCCCACCGGCGGCGCGCCGATGATCATCGGCGGCTGTGACGGAACGCCCGCGACGTCGCGCAGCAGCAGATCGGGATGCCAGCGCCGGTAAATCGTCCACGACCCGTCGCTCACGATCCAGTTCGCGGTCTCCGGCGCGATGTCGATCGACGCGAGGAGACCGCCGAGGCCCTGCGGCGCGCGCACCGCGACCACGATGCGATTGCGTCCTGTCTGCACGAGGTTCGAGATGTCGTACAGATCGAGCGTCGGCTCGACGCCCGTCTGCCGTCCGGCGATCTCCTTGCCGTTCACGAACAGCTCGTACTCGGGATCGGCGGCGACCTTGAGACGCGTGTAGTAGCGCTTCGCCGGCAGCTCGAAATCGCGCGCGGCGAAAAACGCCACCGGCTCGTTCGAGCTCAGCCGATGCTGCGCCCAGATCCACCGCGCCTCGCCGGTCGTGGCCAGGAACTTCTGCGAGTAGATGCGATTCAGCGTCGAAAACGCGGCCGTGAAAAAGAAGAGGAACGCCAGCACGACCGTCAGCCGCCTCATCAAATCGCGGTCGGACGCGCTGATTGAAGCGGCGGCGCTCATGCGTGGTTCAGTTTATCCCGCGCGTGCCGGCGAACATTTACCGTAACGAGACAGGCCCGCCGCGTCTCGGGGCATACTTTTCGGCGCTCTTCCGTATAACCGTTTCACGTGAACCTATCCGGACGACTCGCAGCGGTCCTCGTCGTGGCCTCATTCGTCGCGTCCGCCGTTCATGGCCAAGCCGTCTCGACGCCCCACGTGACGGCGGAGTTGCTGCTGGAAAAGCCATCCGTCGCCCCCGGCGAGTCATTCGACGTCGCGCTGCGGATGCGAATGAAGGACGGCTGGCACACGTACTGGAAACATCCGGGCGACTCCGGCGAGCCGACAGACATCCGCTGGAACCTTCCGCCCGGATTCACGGCCGGCGACATCCAGTGGCCGTATCCACAGAAGATCAGCCTGCCTCCTCTCACCACGTACGGCTACGAGGGTGAGGTGACGCTGCTCGTCCCGTTCAAAGCCGCGAGCGAGGGGAAACCGGGAACGGCCGCGCGCGTGACCGCGGACGTCCACTGGATGGTGTGCGAGAAAATCTGCATTCCGGAAGACGTCACCCTCGCTCTCGATGTCCCGATCGCCCAAGGCCCCGCCGCTCCCTCGAAACCCGCCGCGTCTGCATTCGCGAGCGCGAGAGCGAAGCTGCCGACCCCGGCGGATGACTGGAACATCGTCGCGAGTGAACAGGACAAGCAACTCGTTCTGCGCATCGACCCGCCGGACGGCGTCGCCCTCGATGACGACGTGCAGTTCTTCGCGGCCAGCGGTCCGCTGATCGAATACAGCGCACCGCAGCCGGCGAGCGTCGATGGCGGTGTCGTCACGATGAGGCTCGTGCGCTCCGCATACCTCACCGGCGCGCCGAAACGGATCAACGGAATCTTGCTGGCCGCGAATGGCGGACCCGCCGCATTCGAGTTCGACGTTCCCTTCTCCGCCCCCGCGGCTGCCGCCACCGCAACGACAGCCGTGCCCCCGACGCTGCTCCTCGCCCTTGCCCTCGCATTTGCCGGCGGCGTCATCCTGAATCTCATGCCGTGCGTCTTTCCGGTCGTCTCGCTCAAGATCCTCGGGTTCGTGCAGTCGGCCGGCGACGATCCGCGCCGCGTGCGGACTCATGGTCTCGTGTTCGCGTCGGGCGTTCTGGTTGCCTTCTGGACTCTGGCCGGGCTGCTGCTCGCGCTGCGGGCGGCGGGCAAAGAGATCGGCTGGGGCTTCCAGCTGCAATCGCCCGGGATCGTCGCGGCGATGGCCTTCCTTCTCTTCGGTCTCGGCCTCAGTCTCGCCGGCCTCGTCGAGATCGGCACTCCGCTCACGCGCATCGGCGGAGCGGGCAGCAGCGGGTACCGCTCGAGCTTCATGAACGGCGTCCTGGCGACGGTCGTGGCGACTCCCTGCACGGCGCCGTTCATGGGAGCCGCGCTCGGATATGCGCTGACCCAGGGCGCCGGCACTTCGATGCTGATCTTCACCGCGCTCGGCGCAGGCATGGCCGCTCCGTACGTCGCGCTCTCCGCCTGGCCAGCGCTGCTTCGTTTCCTTCCCAGGCCCGGCCCGTGGATGGTCCGCTTCCGCCACCTGACGGCGTTCCCGCTCTTCGCCACCGTCGCCTGGCTCGCCTGGGTGTTCGGCCATCAGACCGGAATCGACGGCGTGCTGCGTCTCCTCCTCGGGCTCACACTGCTCGCACTCGGGCTCTGGATCTGGGGACAGTGGGTGACGTTGTCGGCCGCGGAGCGAACGAAATGGATCGCGCGGACCGCCGGCGCCGCGTTCATCGTGGCCGGGCTCGTGCTCGCCGCGACGAGCGCACCGACGGCCACCGCGGCCCCATCGTCGACAGCGGCCGATGGCATTGCCTGGGAGATCTATTCGGAACAGAGAGTTGCCGAGCACAGGGCGGCGGGACGTCCCGTCTTCATCGACTTCACGGCGGCGTGGTGCCTGACCTGCAAAGTCAACGAGCGGATCGCGTTCAGCTCGAACGAGGTTCGCCAGCTCGTGAAAACGCGGAACATCGCGATGCTGAAAGCCGACTGGACGAACAACGATCCGATGATCACCCGCGCGCTCGCCGGCTTCGGCCGCTCCGGCGTTCCTCTCTACGTCCTCTACGAAGCCGATCCTGCAGCGCAGCCGCGCCTGCTGCCGGAGATCCTGAGTCCCGGAATTCTTTTGAACGCGTTCAATCAGGAGAAATGAATGAAACGAAAGCTGACCGTCACCTCGTTGCTCGCGCTCGCGCTGCTGGTCGTTGGACGGTGCTTCTTCAGTGACGGTGTCCCGCCGCCCTCGCCGAGCCCCGCCCCCGCGATCGGCCAGGCGGCGCCGGAGTTCAAGGCAGTCGACACGAACGGAAAGGCGCACTCCCTGAGCCAGTATCGCGGAAAGTGGGTCGTGCTCGAGTGGCTGAACCACGGCTGCCCGTACGTCCGGAAGCACTACGACAACAACGTGATGCAGGCGCTGCAGAAAAAGTACGCGGCCAAAGGAGTGGTCTGGCTCTCGATCGTTTCGTCCGCGCCGTTCAAGCAGGGGCACTATTCGAATGACAAGGCGAACGAGCTGACGAAAGAGAAGGGGGCGGCCCCGTATGCGGTCCTCATCGACGAGGCGGGCACGGTCGGCGGCACATATCGCGCCATGACGACTCCTCACATGTTCGTCATCAATCCGCAGGGAACGCTTCTATACATGGGCGGAATCGACGACAAGCCGAACACGCGCGCGTCCGATTTCAAAGATGCCCGGCCGCACGTCGACATGGCGCTCCAGGAAGCGATGGCCGGCAAGCCGGTCAGCGTGCCGACGAGCCAGCCGTACGGCTGCAGTGTCAAGTACTGATCTAGAATCGGCGGCTCATGCGGGCGGTGATTGTCATTCCGGCGCGTTACGCGTCGACGCGCTTTCCCGGTAAACCGCTTGCGCTCATCGCCGGCGTTTCCCTCATCCAGCGCGTCTACGAGCGCGCCACGCGGTCGCAGCGCGCGCAGGCGGTTTACGTGGCCACCGATGACGATCGGATCTTCGATCACGTCGCGGAGTTCGGCGGGAAAGTCGTGAACCCCGAGGGCGATTTTCAGAGCGGAACGGACCGCATCGCCGCGGCGCTGCCGATGATCGAGGCGCAGGAGCGCGCGCAGTTCGACATCATCATCAATGTGCAGGGCGACGAGCCGCTGATCGAGATCGCGTCCGTCGACGCGCTCATCGAGCGGCTGTCGTCGTCGGCCAGCGGCATGGCCACGCTCGCCTGCCCGTTCGAATCGGATGAGGAGTTTCAGGCGCGGGACGTCGTCAAGGTCGTCAGCGACGCGATGGGAAACGCGCTCTACTTCTCGCGCGCCGCGATCGGCTCGCGCGACGTCGCGCTGCGGCACATCGGCGTGTACGCCTACCGCCGCAACGTGATCGAGCGCTTCGTCACCCTCGATCCCTCCCCGCTGGAACGGGCCGAATCGCTGGAACAGTTGCGGGCTTTGCAACACGGCTTTAAAATTGCCGTGCTGAGAACAACCAAGCCGCACCTGGGCGTCGACCGCCCCGAGGATGTGGCCCGCGTCGAGGAAGAACTTGCGAAAGCACATTCGTGAAGTTGGAGCGTGTAAGTGAGCCGCGTGCTCACATGCACACTCATCACCCGACGTACCTCCCCCCATCTCTCCCCTGAACCCGCCGGCTCGTCCAGCCGGTACATCTCTGGCAACCAACACGGAAGAGGAGCGCGCACATGAGCACGAAATACATTTTCATCACCGGCGGCGTTGTATCCGGCCTCGGCAAGGGCATCGCGGCGGCATCGATCGGTGCGTTGCTCGAGGCGCGCGGCTTCCGCATCACCATTCAGAAATTCGACCCCTACATCAACGTCGACCCCGGCACCATGTCGCCGTTCCAGCATGGCGAGGTCTTCGTCACCGACGACGGCGCCGAGACCGACCTCGACCTCGGCCACTACGAGCGCTTCACCTCCATGCGCGCGTCGCGCAAGAACAACTACACCACCGGCCGCATCTATCTGAAGGTCATCGAGAAAGAGCGCCGCGGCGATTACCTCGGCAAGACCGTGCAGGTCATTCCGCACATCACCGACGAGATCAAGAAGTGCATCAAGGATGTGAGTGAAGGCGTCGACGTCGTCATCGTCGAGATCGGCGGCACGGTCGGCGACATCGAGTCGCTGCCGTTCCTCGAAGCCATCCGCCAGTTCCGCCTCGAAGCGGGACGCGGCAACGCGCTCAACGTCCACGTCACGCTCATCCCCTACATCAAAGCGAGTGACGAACTGAAGACCAAGCCGACGCAGCATTCCGTGCAGACCCTGCGGCAGATCGGCATCCAGCCCGACATCCTGCTCTGCCGCTCCGAGCGCACGATCCCGGACGAGATGAAGAAGAAGATCGGCCTCTTCTGCAACGTCGAAGAGGAATCGGTCGTGCCCGCGTACGACGTCGACTACATCTACCAGGTGCCGCTGGCGTTCTCGCGCGAGGGCCTCGCGGAGATCCTGCTCGACAAGCTCCATCTCCCGCACGAGGAGATCGGCTCGCTGACGAAGTGGGAAGAGATCGTGCGCAAGATGCGCCATCCGGAAGACGAAGTGCGCATCGGGTTCGTTGGGAAATATGTGGACTTCGGCGACTCGTACAAGTCGCTCAACGAGGCGCTGACGCACGGCGGCATTGCCAACAACGTGAAGGTGCGCATCGTCTACATCGACTCCGAGTCGCTGGAGGAAGAGGGCTATCACGGCGATCTCGGGAAGGTGGACGGCATCCTGGTCGGCCCCGGCTTCGGCTCGCGCGGCGTCGAAGGAAAGCTGCGCGCGATCCGCTTCGCGCGCGAGAAGCACATTCCCTTCTTCGGGATCTGCCTCGGCATGCAGTGCGCGACGATCGAGTTCGCGCGCAACGTCTGCGGCATGGTCGGCGCGAACTCGACCGAGTTCGACGACGAGGCGCTCTACAAAGTGATCTTCAAGCTGCGCGATCTCATCGGCGTCGACGCCCTCGGCGGCACGATGCGCCTCGGCAAGTATCCGTGCGATCTCAAGGAAGGCTCGCACTCGCGCGAGGCGTACGGAGTGGAGCTCATCGAAGAACGCCACCGCCACCGCTACGAAGTGAACCCCGAATACGTCCCCCAGCTCGAACAACGCGGCTTCCGCGTCACCGGCCTCTCCCCCGACCGCAAGTTCGTGGAGATCGTGGAACTGGACAACCACCCCTGGTTCGTCGGCTGCCAGTTCCACCCCGAATACCGCTCCCGCCCCACCGCCCCCCACCCGCTGTTCCGCTCCTTCATCGCCGCGACGCGCGCGTACAAGAACGCGCACAAGACGACGGTGCAGGTGGCGCAGCCGGCGGAGGTGACGGAGGTGTGATGGGCTAAGGACTTTCCTTCGGCCCCTCTTTCCGTGCCCAGGGCATATTCAACCGTTCTCCCCCGCTCTGACCATACGATCCGGTGTCCGGGATTGTAAGAATTTTATCGATCCATTGAGCCAGCTTGTCCTGGAAGGTGGTTGGTTTTGCCTGCGACACGAAGGCAGAAGCGCTGGCCGCCACGATCGGGCGCGCTTTCTCAATGGGCGACACCAGTCCGCCAGTCACAGTACCGACCCCTGTACTCACCGTCGCATTCGCAATTCGCTGGCCTGCCGATTTGTCCTCCGTGCCGAATATTGCATCCCCCGCTTCCGTCGCAACAGAGACAGAAGCCGACATCTTGAACGCAGACCACAAAGCCGCTAAGCCGCTGACCTCCACGCTCACGGCTGTGTAGGCGGGTGCCGCGACGATGGCCACATCGGTCATGCTCTCTTTGAACGTTCGTGGCGGCGTTGGTGGCTCGGATGCAGCCGCCGCGACACAGGTTTCGCGGCCGGACGGATCAGCCGCGGTCAGCGGCGAGTTCCGCACATACCCATACAGATTCCACGACTGCGGATGCTTCGCGTCCACATCCCTTCCCGGATCCACCGACAAAAACCTCCCCAAATACCCGCTGTAATACCGCGCGTGCATGTAATCGAAGTCCGCCTCCGGCGCTCCCGCGGTCGCGGATTCGTCGCGCTCGTGGCCGGTGAAGGCCAGGCGTTCGGCGAGGGGGATTTTCTGGGGGGGCTCGCCGAAGGGCAGGTAGAGGCGCTCGCCTTCCACGGTACCGCCGGCGGCATTCGTGAGGAGACGGGTCGTGCCGAGGTGATCGAGGTGGGCGTCGCGCGTCACTTCGCCGGGAGCGACGGTCGTGTTCAAGGCGCCGCCGCGGAAAATGTAGTCTTTGGTCCACGCCCAGCCGCTGCCCGGGCGGCGCTCGAGATCGCGCACCACGTGATTCGCGGCATCGCGGAACGACCATTGCTCGCGGACGCCCGCGGATTCCCGGAAGTGAATGACGCCCACTCGCTCGTCGTTCGCGTTATAGACGAACAGGCGCCCGAAATCATTCGCATCCGCAACCGTTCCCACTTTGCCGGTATCGATGCTGGTCATGGAATTGAACGGATCGTACGTAAAGTCGAGGAAGCGATTGGTATGGTCGGCGATCCGCCGCGCGTCGGGCATGTGCGTCACGTTGCCCGAAGCGTCATAGCCGTGCGACGTCATGCGATTCGACGCCGTCGAAACCGGGAACGAACGCGGCTGGTGCAGCTCGAATCCCTTCAGATTGCCGAACGGGTCGTAGACATACTTCTGATGTTTCCCGCCTACTGTCGCGTCGACGAGCCGGGACGCGGCGTCGTACAAGAACGTCTCGCTCATCCCGTTGGAGCGCTCGATTCGTTTGATGTTTCCGCGGCCGTCGTAATAGTAGTCACCCGCCGTCGTGGACCCGTCGGCGCGCGACCACGTGATCCGGTTCACGCGCGGCAGGCCATTGGGATCGACGACCGTGGTGTCCTTCACCTGGGGATGGCCGTACGTCACCTGCGTGGGGATGCCGGTCGGATCGGCATACAGGATGGACGCGCGATCCGCCGCGAGCGGCGCGGTCTGCTGCACCCGGGTGAGCATTCCCTGCTCCCAGGTATTCGTAATGCTGCGGGCCGGCCCGAGAGCGGCATTGCCGGCCGGCCAGTTCACGGTCTTCAACTGCCCGAGCTGATCGTAGCCGTATTGCATTTTTCCGCTGATGGAGAAGGAGTACATGGTGTCGGGCGTCGTCCCGGCGCTCCCGTTCGCGGTCGTTTCGACGCTCGTCATGCGGCCGGTGAACGCGTCATAGTGATAGGTATCCTTGACCACCACGTCGAGCCCTGACGCCAGGCCTCTCGGATTCGGGATTCGATTGTGGCGAGTGGCGGTGGCCAGCCGCGTTCGCTCCACCCCATCGCAGCTCGACGTGCAATTCAACGGGTAATAGGTGAACTCCTTCAACACCTCGTTGGTTGCGGAGCGCACCTTGGAAAGACGCTCGTCGGAGGAGAGCTCGAACCGCAGGCCCCGGGATGCGTCTTCCGCGGCATTGGGGCCGTCGCCGGTGCGCACCGCCATCCTGTGAGCGTGTCCGCGGGCATCGATCTTTTCGTGGCGGATCGTATAGTTGTCGAGCTCCGGATGCGCTTCGAGGATCAGCGTTCCGGTCCCGTCATAATCGAACCGCCGCCATTGCTTCGTGTTGGAGTCGCCAACCGGATTCAACGTCACCAGGCTGATGTGGTCCGCGACGTCATAGTCGTACTGGGCATGCAGCACACTATCGCTGGCCTCGGAGACTCTTCCAAACGCGTCCTTGTTCGTCGTGTGCCACGCCGTCCCGTTCCCCGACGCGTTGATTGCCACATTGTTGCTCTTCACGTCGATCTGCCGGTCACCCTTGTAGAAGGTGTCGGTGACGATGTTGTCCGGCGCAATCGTCTGAATCACGCGATTGAACACGTCGTAGGTGAATCGTTGCACTTTGAACGTGGGATTCGCCGGATCGATGGGATACGGCGTTCCGAAAAGCCAGACGCTCTCCCACAGGGGCTTGTCGAACAGGTTGTAATGAGAGTAACGGCGGGCCATCTTGTACGAGCCGGCACCGTCGGGGATGCTGTGCCTCTCGGCGATCATCCTGCCGAGGTGGTCATAGTCGTATTCATAGCGCGGCCCGTTGTCCCGGGTGACGGTGATGTTGTTCCGGGCCCCGGCGCCGGTGAGCACCGAATACTGATAATTCTGCGGTTTCTCCGGAGACGGCGGCGTGGCCACGACGATGCGATTCAGGCCGTCGTATTGATATTGCATGGCCAGGCCGGACGAATCGATCTCGCTGGCCGGCAGCCCGTTGCGGCGGTCGATCACCGCGGCATAGCTCTGCAGCGAGACCGAGTCGCACTGGTTCAGATACTCCGTTTTGGCCAGCCCGCCGAACTGATATTGATTGAGGATGGCATAGTCGCGGATGGCATTGTTCGTCGACGGGCGGCCGTTCGAGAGCCAGGTCGTCCCCAGCACGCCGTTGTCGCCGCGGTTCGTGCCTCCGTAATACGTCTCCATCACCTTCACGCGCGGGTACGTCCCCGTATCGTCGGAGCTGCGCTCGTACGTGACGAGGAAATCCTTCGGCGTCAGGGCCAGCTCGCTTTCGGCGAGCGTGGCCGGCATCGCCGCGCGGGTGAACGTCGTCACGGAGCGCTTCGCCGCCAGAAACCCGCGCTGCGGATCGAAGAAGAAACGGGCGTGGGAGACGCTGCCGTCGCGGTTCGGGCTTTGCGCGTTCTCCCACGTGGTGATGTGCCCATAGTTGCGGATAATCCACGGCTGCGTCGCCTCCGGCATTCCCGTGGGATTGTCGATGCCGTTGAACGTGACTCCGGGATTGAAGTTCTGGAACGTCCGCCGGCGCTCCTGTTGACCGATGTTGAGCTGCGACCGCTGCCGCAGATTCGACCAGACGTCCACCTGGCGGAAATTTCCGAGCCCGTCGTAGCCGGAATTCACCGTCTCGATGTAAGAGCCTTCATCCTGGTCCCCCTCGAACGTGCGGAGCGTGGCCACGCGCCTGAGATTGAACACGTCGCAGTACGTCTCACTGTCCGGCATCCCGCACGTACTGCTGCTCATCTCGTATTTCGCCCATTCCGAGCGCAGGGCCGTCGCGCCGGGGTCGCCCGAGCCTCCGTACATTCCGACGAGGACGCGGACCTTGTCATTTAGGTCCGCGCTGTAGGAGTTGTAGTCCACGGCATAGGTTCTCGAGGAGAGGGCCAGCTGCCGCGAGTCGTCGAATGGGCTGGTCCGTGACCGTACCGGGGAAATCGGCGCGCTGAAGAACGGATCGCGATCCTTGACGTTGAAGAAATTGAGGGTGAGCTTGCCGTTCGGATCGAGCACCGCGCCGATGAACTCCCCCCGGAAGCTGGTGCAGAAATTCTGCGGATCGCGATAGGCCGCTCCGCTGTACACCCAGGGCGATCCGGCCGGACCGTTCTCATTGAACTGCTGCCGCTTCGCCACGCCGACCATCAGCACGGCCGGGTGATTGCGGCGCTCGGCGATGGGGACGCGGCACCCGGTCGTCGGATACAACCGGAGGCCGTACGTGTATTTGTAGCCGCCGCCGGTCGGAGCCGTGACGCGGCGGAGCCGCCCGCCGATCTTGCTCGTCGGATAGACGATGATCGACGAGTGATACGGCACTTTCCATTCGTAATAGAACGTCGGCTCGTTCGCCTGGGAAATCTCGGGATTCCCCTGCTGCAATTTGGCGCCGTTCGGGAGCGGCGGATACTCGACGCAGCAATTTCCGTGGTTCGCCGGCGAGGTCCCGCGATCGCCGCCGCGATACGCCTCATTGTCGAATCCCGAGAACGTTCCTTTCGGCGCGATATCGTTGGGGTCGGTGGTGTAATAGTCGAATTTCCACGATCCTCCGCCGCTCGGAAGCTCGACCCGGTCCAAGACCCAGACCTTGATCGACTTGTCGGGCTCGTATTGGATGAGCAGCGTATCGCACGGCGAGACCCCGCCCGGGCAATCGTGCGGGAAGACCGGCAGCCGGAAGATCTTCTTGAGCTTGTAGACCGGCGTATACGTCACGGTGTTCGGATTGAGTGGATCCGAGCCCACGCCGCTGATGACCGCCTTCGTGAGGCGGGTTTGCCAGCGCCGCCCGTCCACCGGCTCATTGGGATTGCCCGGATTCACGCGATCGAAATGCAGCCAGTGCTTGCGGATGACTTTCAGATTGTTGCGGTCCGCCTGCGAGCCCGTGAAATAGACGTTCGTGCGCCCTTCGCCGTTGGGCAGCGTCCCTTCCGTGTACTCCCAGACCCACTCCGTGAATGCCGGCTGCGACGGCGAAGGCTGGCCGTTCGAAGTGCGCTCGATCAACAGTACGTTGCCATACGGATCGGCCATCCAGTCCAGCAAATAAGCGTTCTTCTGATACGCGGTGCAATCCGCCACCGTCAGTGACACGCAGCTGAAGCGATAGACGATGCCGTCCGGTCCGTGAACCTCGCGCGTGGGACGGTTGTCCGCCGTGGGCGCCGAGCGGCGAACGCGATAATAGCTATTGTCTTTCGAATAGCTGAGATCCGGGTTCGGTACGGTCGGGCCGACCGAATGGTGCATCTCCGGCGTCAACTGGTGGCTCGCGCCGTCGGGCTCATTGAACCCGCCGGAGAGATACGAGTAACCCGTCGACTCGCCGTAGCTCGGGGTTTCGACGCCCCAGCCGATGCCCGCATTCCCGCTCGGAATGGCTTCCGTTCCCTCGAGGCCGGAGCCCTGGCCGTCGAGCGCGCTCACGACGATACTGAAATTCCGCGATTCCGGACCGAGGGGCGTGGTATTCGGGCCGTTCGGATGATTGATGAACCACCAGAAGTCGCCGTTGAAATTGAGTCCGAACGAATATTTCAGCGTGCCGTTGGTCTTGAACTCGGGGCCGAGAGGGATTCGCACAATGAGATTCCCGTTCATTGTGTTGATGGCGTCGAATTCATTGACGTGATAGGCCATGTTGGGCTGGAAGCCCTTGGCCAGAAACACATCCGGGCCGGTGTCCGCGGAGAGCGAGCTGACAGCCATCAAGACGATGGCCAGACGAACGAGTCGCATCATGAACGTCATTGGACGGTTCATCATCGTGATCCCCTATTTCCCTTCGTTTTCCGGCGCTTTTTCAATGACCGGCGCGTGAATTTCGTAGCTCATGTCCCGGCCGTACATGACCTCGGCCTGGCCCGTCTCCCGCACCGCCGCCTGACTCGCGCCCGGCGGACGCACCTTGAAGACGAATTCCGCCGCGCCGGCGTTCGAGCCGCCGCTGTGCATGAACGTCACGTCGTAGCGGATGTACCGCGCCGGAATGCCGGCGCCGAAATTGGGCCGCACCTGCGAGTCCCCCCATCGCCCGCCCGAGATCCCCGGATAGCGCTGGTCATCCGCGTTTCCGAAGACCGCGTCGGTACTGAACACGAGATCGAATTGACTCGCGGTATTGGTGTCGTCTCCCCCGTACCCCGGGCAATTGTTCGTGAGTCCCGAACAGCGACGGTCGGCAAACTGCACCTCGACGACGTTCTGCACGCTGCCGAGATCGAAGTCGATGAACGTATTGGTCCCCGCTCCCTGCGAGGCATAATCCGTCACCGGGTTTCCGTCGATCGCGTAGCCGGCCGCCCAATCGGGATTCAGGGCCGGCGAGCTATTGAGGATCGTGGCGCCGACGGTCTTGAGCGTAGACGCGGTGACCGTCGACGGATTGCATTGCGGCGCGGCGATCCCGAGCTCGAAGCCCGCGGTAAAGAACGTCGCGGCGCTGGCCCTCGTCACCACCGTGTCGGGGCAGAACATCACGCCCAGTCCCGACGTCCCGCAGGAGAACTCTCCTATTTTTCTCTTCAGATCGCTGATCCACGGCGCGCCCCAGTGTCCCGTCGATCCTCCGCACGTCACGTCCACGTAATCGGGCGTGCACGCCGGCGGCACGTAGGTCCGCCCGTACTTGGTCCGCAGCAGGAACACCGCGATCTCCGCCCGCGTCAGAGCGCGCGCGGGCTCGTACAATCCATTCCCGTTTCCTGTGGCAATACCGTCGTCTTTCAGCTTCGCGATCCAGTCCACCGCCCAGTGCCGCGGCGGCGTGGTCGGGCTGCACACCACGTCCGGGAACGGGCTGGCCGTGCACGCCGGCGGCACGTAATTGCGGCCGTATTTCGCGCGCAGCAGCCACACCGCGATCTGATCGCGCGTCAGTGCCTCCGTCGCGCAGAACGCCGTCGGTGCGCAGCCGTTCGTCAGACCGGCGTGCAGGATCGACTCGACCGCGCTGTAATCGGCCACGGTTTTCGGCACGTCCGCGAAGCTCTCTCCGACGTGCACCGTCACCGGTAAATTCGGCTGTCCCGGCGGCATCTCGCTCCAGTTCAGATCCACGTGTGCCGTCGTCCGCGGTGCGGTCGCCGTCACGCCGATCACCTGACATCTGCCCACGGCCACGCAGTTCGCGACCGGGCCGCCCATCGCGTACGACACGTCCTGCATGAAGTTGTATCGGCGCGCCGTGAAGCCGGGCGCGCTCGGTACGGGCGGCGCATCACTGAGCCTCATCGTGAACACCGGCAGCGTGTTCCCGCTCGTCGGCCAGGTCCGTTCCACCAGCACGATCTCGCCGGGCTCCAGGATCCCATTGAGATTTCCGGTCGTGGGGACATCCTCGCTGTAATACGCACTGACCAGACTTGCCGAGCCGGACCTCGTATCGACGACGGTCCTTCCCGCCGGCACTCCCGACTGCTCCGCCACGGAGATCGTTCGCTGCAGGTCGGCCACCGCCCCGTCTTCATCCGTGACGCGCAGCCGCACCAGGTAGCAGCCGGGCGCGTTGTACGTGTGCGTCCAGGCACTCTCCAGTCCCGCGCCCTCGCCGAAGTCCCATTGCGCGGTCTCCCCTGACGACGTGTCGTCGAGCGAATTCGCATAGAACCGGCACTTGAGTCCCTCGCAGAAACTCACGATCGTGCCGGACGGAGGCTGGTTGATCACCGTGACGTTCTGCGTCACGAAGCCGGCCTGGCCCTTCGCATCCGTGACCTTGAGCGTCACGGGATATTGACCGGCGCCGGTGAAGGTCTTGTTGTACGTATCGGCGTGATTCGTCGTCGTCCAATACGTCCCGTCGCCGAAATCCCAGTCGTACGGTCCGGGCCGCAGGGCGCTGTTGACCCAGTCACGGGGAATCTCGTCCACGTCCCAGTCGTCCGTGCGCGGGGCGAGCTTGAACGTGTAACTGCGTCCGCGCTGCTGCTGCGCCGAGATTCGCGGCCGCGGCGGCTCGTCCGTCACGGTGATGTACTTCGTGAATTCGTCGACGATCGCGCCGGTGTTGCGGTTGATCAATTGCAGCCGCAACCGGTAGGTCCCTCCCCGCGCGTATACCGTCACGAACCGGCAATCGGAGACGCCCGTACAGTTGATCGTTTCGATGTCCGCGGCCGGCCCTGTCGTGAAGTAGGTGACGTTCTGCGGCTCGGTACTGCAATTCGGCGCCGGATATTGCCCACAGGGATACGCGTAATCCGACCACCAGACCCTCACCGAGTTTCCGTTCCCGCCTCCCGGAAAGGTCTGCAGATCCTCCCACGTCACCGACGTGATTGCGGCGAGCCCCTGCACCGTCACCGGCCAGTGCAGAATGCGCGCGAGATGGAAGCTGAGATTGAACGTGCCGGTGACGGTCTGGCCGGAGTAATACTGCACCGTCACGCTCACGACGTAATCGCGCTCGACTTCGTATTCGTGATAGGCCCGGCTTCCGGAGACCGCGGGTGCGGTGTTGTCGCCGAACGTCCACACGTAGCGCCAGACGCCCTCGTAGCTGGGATTTCCGTTCCCGTCCTGCGGCTTGGCGTCGAAGAGACATCCGATTCCCGCGCACGATCCCGTAATCGTCACGCTGTACTGCGGGATGACCTGCACGGTCGCCGTCGACGTGCTTCCCGCGGCATTCGTGAGCGTGTACCTGAAGCTCACGGCCGTGAACGACGCCCCCGGCGTGTAAAGGATGTTCGTTCCGCTGACCACCGCCGTGCCGGACGGCGGCAGTTGGGAGATCGACATGGTGACGCTCACGCCGGTGGGAATGATGTCGTTCGCCAGGACGGCGATCGTGATCGCGCCGTTGTTAGGCGGGCGGACGGCGTAGACGACGTCGTCGAGGGCCGCGAATGCCGGATCGTCGCTTTGGGAGCAGCTGGGCTGTCCATTCGTCCGCGTCGCAATGCCCAGTGTCAGAACGACCGCTGCAATGATTGTCAATCGCCGCATTCCAGCCTCCGATTCGGAAATTTCGCTTGTGGACATTGGAGCCGACGGAATGCGCATCGCCAACGATCTCGGTACCAATCGCGTGATCCGCGGGACGACTCGCTTCGAAACCAGGGACACGTTCACATCACGAAGATGTGAGCGTGGAGCCGGTCCCGATAGCTGGCGTGCAGGCGCAGAGCCGTGCCGTCGCGCACAATGAGCGTGGTGTGGCCGCCGGGCAGCGGCAGCATCTCCACGATCCGGTCGACGTTCACGATCGTGGAGCGGTGGATCCTCACGAACTGCTGCGGCGAGAGGCGCGTCTCGAATGCCGTGAGCGTGCTCCGCACGACGTGCTCTCCTCCCGCCGTATGCAGTACGACATAGTTGGCCGCGCCCTCGATCCAATCGACGTCGTCGATGCGGATCACCTGAATGCGCCCATTGCGCTTCACGGCGATGCGCGGAGGAAAGCCGTCGTTTTGCGCCGGCTCCATCACGGCCGCGATCATCACCGGACCCGCTGCATGTGTGCTCATGGCGGGAAGTGTGGAACGCGGCGAAATGGGGTCGCTACCACCCACTTGCAGATAACAGCGCGGGCCGCGAGGTGTAACCGCGGCGTGACAGGTTCCCCGAAAGCCGCGCGGCTAGCATGCCGGCGTGTTCCTGCGGCCGGCCCTCGTGGCCATCCTGCTCGGCGCTTCGGTCATTCACTTCTCTCTGCTCGTCCTGGCGAGCGTGCAGCCCGCGATGCGCCGCCGTTTCCGCGCGGCGTTCGTTTTTTTCGCCTTGTGCGGGATTTATCTGCTCCTGGTGGCGGCCATCATGATGTCCGTGCGCTGGCATCGCGAACAGCTGCGCATCGCCGCGCTCGTGGTGCTGATCGCCTCCCGTTTTTCTCTCGTCGAGCTCGCGCTCGAGGTCTCGGGCATGGCTCGCTTCCGCAACATCACGCGCGCGCTGGCCTTCATTGCCGCGGCCCCCGCCGCGGGGCTGATCCTCATCAGCATCAAGGGCCTTCCCTGGACCGAATATCAATATGCGCTTTATGCGGACGGCGTTCTGTCCTCGATCGCGCTCGTGATCCTCGTGTCGCACGCGCGGAGTGCCCTCATGCGCTGGATGAGCGCCGGCGTGTTTCTCATCCTCACCTACGTCGCACTGCAGGCATTCGCGCGGCCGCTGATCATGAAAGGCGGAGGGCTCCTCGCCGCCCTCGGCGAGAGCGCGACCGTCGGCGTGGCCCTGGTGCTCGCCTATCACGGCGCGCCGTATGTGTTCGTGGAGAAATTTCTTCGCTACGGCATCGCCGCCGGCGCGGCGACGGGATTCGCGGTCCTCGCCGGCTCGCTCCTGATCACGACGGACATCGCTCCGTCGTTGATCACCCTGGGCGTGGCCGGCGCGGCTCTATTGGCCGGACTGCTCGTGACTCTGCTCATGGACGCAATCCGGCGGCGCTCGGACCGCTCGACGAAGATGCGCGAGCGCATCCTGCAATTGATGGCGTCGACGCCCGCGGCCTCGGCGGGAGCCGCAATCGCGGACATTCTGCGCTGGGGTTTCGATTCGACGTTCGCCGACTATACGTCCGCGGCGGCGCCGCCCCCGCGTGGCGAAGTGCGGCTCGAGATCCCCGTGCAATCCGCGTCCCGAGACTTCGGTCTCTTTCGGATGGGCGTCCGCCGTCATGACGCTCCGTATGAGCCGTACGACACCGACTGGCTGCGCTCGATCGCCGCACAGCTGGCGACGATGCTGGAGCGCGACGAGGCGGCGCGGCGGGAGATCGAGATGCGCGAGCTGGCGTCGCGCGCCGAGGTGAGCGCATTGCGCGCGCAGATCCAGCCGCACTTTCTGTTTAATTGTCTGAACACGCTCGCCGATCTCGTCAAGAGCGATCCCGCCGCGGCCGAGCAGCTCATCGAGCAAATGGCGGAAATCTTCCGGTACACGCTGGCGGCCTCACGATCCGAGACGGTGTCATTGAGCGAAGAAATGGCCTTCATCGCCGCGTATCTGGAGATCGAGAAGGCGCGTTTTCAGGAACGGCTGCGCGTGGAGATCGCCATTGCCGATGACGTGCATGCGACACGCATCCCGCCGATGACCATTCAGCCCATTGTGGAGAATGCCATTCGCCACGGAATCAGCCGCAGCCGGCTGGGCGGCAGCGTCCGGATTCACGCCGCCGGCGCCGGGGAGCGGGTGCACATCGAGATTCGCGACGCGGTGCAGGGCTCGGATCTCGACGAGCCGCGCTCCGGTCTCGGCATTGCGCTCGAAAACGTGAGAAAGCGGCTGGATCTGCTCTTTCGAGGCGGGGCGTCACTGTCCATGGATTTCGGCGAGCGCGGGACGTGCGTCACGATCGAGGTACCGCGCGCGATCAACGGTGCAGCCGTGCCCGAACCGCCGGCCCATACGAACGGCTGACGACGATTCGCTGGCCGTTGCTCATCACCAGTTCCAATGCGCCGTTCATCAGCGCGCGTAATTCGCGGACCTGCGACAGATTCACAAGGTGCTGCCGGTGTACGCGGACGAATTGCGCCTCGTCGAGGTCATGTTCCAGCTCGCCGATCTCATAATTGGTCTGTAATGCGCCGTCGACCGTGTGAATGTAGACCACTTTGTGCTCGACGGTGGCGGCGATGATTGCGGAGACCGGCAGGATGCGCCAGCCGTTCGGCGCGCGGACCATGACCCGGCGGAACGGCCCGTCGCCCGGACGCCGCGCCGGCACGCCACGCGCCGGCCGCCGGCGCACGCGTTCGATCGCCGTTCGCAGGCGCTCCGCCGTCACCGGCTTGAGCAGGTAATCGGAGGCCGCCACCTCGAACGCCTCGAGCGCATGGTCGTCATACGCCGTTACGAAAATGACCTCGGGGGCATTGGCCCGTTCGAGACTACGCGCCAGCTCGATTCCCGAGACCTCGGGCATTTCGATGTCGACGAAAGCGATCGCCGGACGCGCGGCTTCGATCAATGCGATCGCGTCGGCCGCGTCGCCCGCTTCGCCGACGACCTGCACGCCGTCAATCGTTTCCAGGAGCCGCCGGAGCCGGCGGCGCGCGGCCACTTCGTCGTCGATGATGACCGCGGAAATCGGCGGCAGCGTCACATCGGCACCTCGATCGTGACGCGCGTGCCGCGCTCACTCGCGGCCAGCGTCAGCGAGGCCGCGCCGTCATACATGAGGGCCAGGCGCTTCTTCACATTCTCCATGGCGATGCCGAGACCGGGCCGGTCTTCCTGGAGGTCCTCCGTCGACGCGGTGTCGAGCACTTCGATCCGCACGCGGCCGGCGACGTCCTCGGCGCGAACGGTGACGCGCCCGCCCAGCCGGCTGCGGGCGATTCCATGACGAATTGCATTTTCGACGATCGGCTGTAAGGTCATGGGAGGAATCCGCGTCGCCGCCGCGCCCTTCGCCACGGCAATGTCCACGGTCAATCGATCGTGGAAGCGCGCCTTTTCAATTTCGAGATATGCCGATACGAATTCCACTTCCTCGCTGACGGAAACGGCCTCCGTCCGCGAGGCGGCGAGCGCATAGCGAAAAATGTCGGACATTTTCTCGACGAGCCGCTCCGCGATCGCGGGCTCGCTCTTGATCATTTCCGCGAGCGTATTGAGGCTGTTGAAGAGAAAATGCGGCTGGATCTGGGCGCGTAATGCACTGTTCTCCGCGCGCGCCGCGAGCTCGCGCATTTCGTGCGCGCGCTGCGCCTCCTCGTCGCGCTCCAGCATCGTGGCCAGCTGCCCGGCCAGGGAGCGCAGCCAGTCCGCGTCATAAGACTCATACGGCGCGTCGTGACGCCTGGCGCCGAGGCGGATGATCCCGAAGCTCCGCGCTCCCGAGCGGATGGGGATGGCCAGGCGCACGTCGGAGCGCAGCGGCGCGGCTTCGCCTTCCGGCGTGTACTCCGCAAACGCGGCGTCGAATCCCCAGCGCAGCACTTCCGCGAGCGCCGTTCCGGCCGATACGGCGGGCGCCGAGGCCATGAGTGTGAGGGCCTGCTGTCGCATTCGCGCCGCGCGATCCTGCGGCAGGAGAAACAAGCCCATGATCCAGGACGCCGCCCATGCCGTACCGAGGGCAATCGCGCACGTGTAGACGGCCACCAATCCCGGCGCCACCTGATTCGACATCATCAAGGTACCGGCCAGGGCGGAACAAAACGTGGCCACGGCCATGGCGATGCCGCAGCGCAGAAACCGGCTGACGAACAGATATCGATATTCGAAATACGCGATCAGGATCGTCACCAGCACGCTGGAGATCTCGCAGGCGAGGGACAATACCGGCCCGCCGCGCACGAACAGACGCTCCGCAAAGGCCTGCAGGGCGAAGTTGGCGATCATCAACAGCATCGCCGCGGCGAGCAGCTTCACCAGGCGGCGCCGCCGATCGTTTCCCCACGTGCGGTTCAGGTACCACGCCAGCGGCGCCAGTGCCGCCACGTTGAGGCCGCCCTCCGCCCAGACGGCGACCCAATACTGGTGAAACAGTTGTTCTTTCAGGCCCGCGCTGAATTGGCGGAACTGCGCGAGGCTGAACCAGTGCGGGACGTCGCCGATGACGAGAACCGCCAGGATGGCCGCGGTCCCGTAAATCAGCAGATGGATCACCCGGCGATGTCTGCGGATTCCGGCAACGTCGACCATGAGGTGGACGAGCGACGCGCGGTACGCAATCAGGGCGAGGAAATTCTCCGTTCGCAGTACGCCGAACCAGACCGATCCCGCGAACAGCTTAATGGTGGCGATGCTGACCAGGTACAGTCCGGCCATGGCGAGAAATGCCGTCAATGCACGGCCGCTGCGCCCGGTCGCCGGCGGCGTCGTATGGATGACGAAGAGGAAGGAGAAATGGATCGCGGCCGCACCGAGCAGAACGGCGATGAAGATGGGCCGATGCAGCACGCGTTCGATGCTAGCACGCGGTTTCGCAGGCGCCATTCGGTGGCCGGATTGTGCAGGCCGGGCGCGTTTTCCGCCCGCCCGGGAACTGTTCATTGGCGCGGCCGGAGGCGTTGCGTACTCTCGAATTCAGTGGAGACGCACGTGCCTGAATTCGGATTATTGACAGATCGCGAATCGGTCGTGATCTACCTGCAGACGGACCTCGTCTGCGCGGCGACGTCGTGCTGGCCCAATGGCGGCACTGAGACCGGCTCGCGCTCGTCGCGCAATGCACTCGCCTTTCCCCGCACGATTTCGCGAATCCGCCATGACGATTCCGAGGAGCGGATCGCCAGCTCCAATTCCATTTCCTTCTTCAATGAAGGCGGCGTCTACTGCGTCAATCCCGTGC
>DATFHJ010000299.1:0-7795 GCA_035248585.1 Thermoanaerobaculia bacterium | reverse complement strand
GCGACGCAGGCGCCGCACTGGATGCACTCGGCGGCGTCCATGGACTGCTCCTGCACCTGCTTCGGGATGGGGATCGTGTTGGCTTCGACAGCGGCGCCGGTGTTGACCGAGATGAAGCCGCCGGCCTGGATGATCTTGTCGAGCGGGCTGCGGTCGACAATCAGGTCTTTCAGAACCGGGAACGCGCGCGCGCGCCACGGCTCGACCCAGATCTCGTCGCCGTCTTTGAAATGGCGCATGTGCAGCTGGCAGGTGGCGGTGCCGGGCGTCGGACCGTGGGCGGTGCCGTTGATCATCATGCCGCACGAGCCGCAGATGCCTTCGCGGCAGTCGTGCTCGAAGTGGATCGGCTCTTCGCCTTTGGCGATCAGCTCTTCGTTGACGACGTCGAGCATCTCCAGGAACGACGCGTCGGCGCTGATGGAGGCCTTGTACGTCGCGAACGCGCCGTTCGCTTCGCGCGATTTCTGCCGCCAGACGTGGAGTGTCAGGTTCATTTATACGACCTCGTCGCGAGCTTCACTTCTTCGTAGACCAGCGGCTCTTTGTGCAGCACCGGCTCGTTCCCTTCGCCCTTGTACTCCCACGCGGCGACGTAGAGGAACTCGTCGTCGTTGCGCTGCGCCTCGCCCTCCGCGGTCTGGTATTCGGTGCGGAAATGGCCGCCCGCGGATTCTTCGCGATGCAGGGCGTCGATGCACATCAGTTCCGCGAGCTCGAAGAAATCCGCGACGCGTCCCGCTTTCTCCAGCGACTGATTCGGCTCTTCGCCCGCGCCGGTGACGCGCACGTCGCGCCAGTACTGGTCGCGCAATTCGCGGATCATCGTCAGCGCTTTCTTCAATCCCTCGGCGCTGCGGGCCATGCCGCAGTACTCCCACATGATCGAGCCGAGCTCTTTGTGGTACGAGTCGACGCTGCGCGTGCCTTTCGCGTTGAGCAACCGGCTCACGCGGTCATTGACGTCCGCGAGCGCGGCGCCGAACTCCGGCCGGTCCGCCGGAATCTTCTTGCCGTACTCCGTGGCGAGATAGTCGCCGATCGTCACCGGCAGCACGAAATAGCCGTCCGCCAGTCCCTGCATCAGCGCGCTCGCTCCGAGGCGGTTCGCGCCGTGATCGGAGAAATTCGCCTCGCCGATCACATAGAGGCCGGGAATCGAGCCCATCAGGTTGTAATCGACCCACAATCCGCCCATCGAATAATGCGGCGCGGGATAAATCCGCATCGGCGCGGCATACGGATCCTCGGCCGTGATGTCGTGGTACATCTCGAAGAGATTGCCGTAGCGCTCTTCAATGACGGGACGGCCGAGGCGTTTGATCGCGTCCGCGAAATCGAGATAAACGCCGCGGCCGCTCGCGCCGACGCCTTTGCCTTCGTCGCACGCTTCCTTGGCCGCGCGCGAGGCGATGTCGCGCGGGGCGAGATTGCCGAAGCTCGGGTATTTGCGCTCCAGGTAATAATCGCGCTCGCTCTCCGGAATCTGCTGCGGCGCGCGCGTGTCGCCCTGCTGCTTCGGCACCCAGATCCGGCCGTCGTTGCGCAGCGACTCCGACATCAGCGTCAGCTTCGATTGATAATCGCCGCTCTGCGGGATGCACGTCGGATGGATCTGCGTGTAGCAGGGATTCGCGAGCGCCGCGCCACGCTTGTATGCGCGCCAGATCGCAGTGGCATTGGAGGCCTTCGCGTTCGTCGACAGATAGAAGACGTTGACGTAGCCGCCCGTGCCTAACACGACCGCATCGCCGGAATGCGCTTCGATTTTTCCGGTGACGAGATTGCGGGTGATGACGCCCTTCGCGTGACCGTCGACGACGACGAGGTCGAGCATTTCGTGGCGGTTGTACTGCTTGACCGTGCCGAGCGCGATCTGCCGTTCCAGCGCCTGAAACGCGCCGAGGAGCAACTGCTGTCCCGTTTGTCCGCGCGCGAAGAAGGTGCGCGAGACCTGCACGCCGCCGAACGAGCGATTCTCCAAGGTGCCGCCGTATTCGCGCGCGAACGGCACGCCCTGCGCGACGGCCTGGTCGATGATGTTGACGGAGAGCTCGGCGAGGCGATGGACGTTCGCTTCGCGCGAGCGATAGTCGCCGCCTTTGATCGTGTCGTAAAAGAGGCGATACACGCTGTCGCCGTCATTGCGGTAATTCTTCGCCGCGTTGATGCCGCCTTGCGCGGCGATCGAGTGCGCGCGCCGCGGCGAGTCGTGATAGACGAAACATTTGACGTTGTATCCGAGCTCGCCGAGGGTCGCTGCCGCCGATGCGCCCGCGAGTCCGGCGCCGATGACGATGATGTCGTACTTCCGCTTGTTCGCCGGATTGACGAGCTTGTAATGCGCCTTCGCGTACTCCCACTTTTTCTCGAGCGGGCCGGGAGGGGTCTTCGATTCGAGTTGCATTCCGTTTACCTCACCAGTCCCGTCAGCACCGCAATCGGGAACGAGATGTTCGCGGCGGTGATGAGCACCGCGAACGTCGTCGCGAACACGCGTTTCCAGGCATTGATGCGCGCGTTCGTCACGCCGAGGGAGGAGAACATGCTCCACACGCCGTGATAGAGGTGCAGGCCGAGCGCGAGATTGGCGATGATGTAGACCGCCGCCACCCACCAGACGCGAAATCCGGTGACGACGTTGTGATAGACGTCGTCCTTGATGAAATTGTTGTGCACCGTGCCGGTGGTGAGGTGCAGCAGGTGATAGATGATGAACAGCAGGATGATCACGCCGCCCCAGCGCATCGTGCGCGCGGCGTATGTGCCGCTGACGTAGTCGCGGTCGCGGTAGCCGACCGGACGGGCCTCGCGGTTCATGATCGTCAGCATCGTCGCCGCGTGGATGTGCAGGATGACGCAGACGAGCAGAAGCGCGCGCGTGATCCAGAGCGCGAACGATTCCGGCAGCGCCGGCGAGCCGAGGGCGCGCAGAAAATGCGCGTACTCATTGAGATGCACCGGCCCCAGGTAGAGCTTCAGGTTGCCCACCATGTGCAGGAAGATCCAGCCGAAGAGGATCAACCCGGTGGCCCCCATGACCGCCTTTTTTCCGAGGGCGGAGCGGTAGAAGTTTGCGAACCACTTCATATCGGCGCGCATCATAACAACGATCCACGTGACGAATGTCATCCCGCGGCGCTGACGTTCTCCAATGTGCCGCGCGGCTCCGCGGACGTATCGTGGGCGCATGCAACTCGTACCGCCTCCCGCGCAGCTCAGCGGCGTGATCAAACGCTATGACGACACGGTCGCGCTGAACGGACTCGACCTCACCATCCGCGCCGGCGAGCTTCTCTCGCTCCTCGGCGCGAACGGCGCCGGCAAGACGACCGCCGTCCGCCTCCTCCTCGGCCTGGCCAAAGTCACGTCGGGCGAGGCCCGCGTCTTCGGCCACGATCCTCGCGACGCCGCCAGCCGCATCCGCGTCGGCGCCATGCTCCAGATCGCCCGCGTCCCCGAGACGCTCCGCGTGCGCGAGCACATCGACCTCTTCTCGAGCTACTACCCCGATCCGATGCCGATGAACGACGTGATCGAAGCGGCCGGATTGCAGGGACTCGAGAAGCGAAAGTACGGCGAGCTCTCGGGCGGCCAGCAGAAGCGGACGCTGTTCGCGCTGGCGATCTGCGGCAATCCGGACCTGCTGATCCTCGACGAGCCGACGACCGGCCTCGACGTCGAAGCGCGCCGCGCGATGTGGAAGCAGATCCGCGCGTTCATCGCCCGCGGCCGGTCCGTGCTCTTGACGACGCACTACCTCGCGGAAGCGGAAGCGCTCGCGGACCGCGTCGTTGTGATCAACAAAGGAATCGTCGTCGCCGAGGGAACGCCGCGCGAGATCAAGGGCGACGCGGCGACGCTGGAAGACGCATTCATTGAGATGGTGTCGTGATGAACAGAACCGTACGCATTCACTTGCTCGAAATCAAATACGAATTCCTCAAAGCGCTGCGCATGCCGCAGTACTCGCTGCCGACGCTGCTGTTTCCGGTCGTGTTTTATTACTTCTTCGGGGTGATGTTCGGCTCGCGGAACGGGCCGCAGGTGGCCGAGTACCTGCTCGCGACGTACGGCACGTTCGGCGTGATCGGCGCCGCGCTGTTCGGGTTCGGCGTGTCGGTCGCGGTCGAGCGCGGGCAGGGCTGGCTGGAAGCGAAGCGCACGACGCCGATGCCGATCAGCGCGTACTTTGTCGCGAAGATGGCGATGGCGATGACGTTCGGCGCGATCATCGTGGCGCTGCTGTTCCTCGTCGCGGCGTTCGGCGCGCACGTGCAGCTGTCGCCGGCGAAGATGCTGCAGATCTTCGCGATCCAGGTCGCGGGCGCGATTCCGTTCTGCGCGTTCGGACTCGCGCTCGGGTTCTTCGCGGGCCCGAACTCCGCCGCGCCGATCGTCAATCTCGTCTATCTGCCGATGTCCGTGCTGTCGGGACTGTGGATGCCGCTGCGCATGCTGCCGGAGTCGATCCAGTCGCTGGCGATGTGGTTGCCGCCGTATCACCTCTCGCAGCTGGCGCTGCGCGTGGTCGGCTTTTCGCGCGGCGAGCCGGTGCCGCTGCACGCCGCCGCGCTCCTCGGCGCGACGATTCTCTTCTCCACGATCGCCTACGTCGGCTATCGCCGCGACGAAGGCAAGATGTACGGGTAGACTGACCGCATGCGCCTCATCCCCCACGATGCAGATCTCGGCTGGACGCCTTACGCGTGGCTGATCTACATCGTGCCGTTCGCGATCACGCCGCTGCTCGACAAGCGCTACGCGACGCCGGGCGGATGGGCGCTGTTTGCCGGTGCGACCGCTGTGTTTCTCGTGCTGTACTTTCGCGGCTATTGGGCGCGCGGGCGCGAGCTGATTCTGATCGCCGCGGCGACGCTGATGATGGGAATCGCGTTCTGGCCGCTGACCGTAAGCGCGGGCGCGTTGTTCATTTACGCGGCCGCGGCCGTCGGAACGCACGCTTCGACGCGACAGGGATTGATCGGCGTGATCACGGTGGCGGTAGTCGTTGCCGTGCAGGCGGGGCTGCTCCAGCGTGCGATCTGGCACGCGCTCTGGCCGTTCGTGTTCACGCTGATCGTCGGCGGGATCAACATTCATTTCTCGCAGGTCGGGCGCTCGAATGCGCGGCTGCGGCTCGCGCACGATGAGATCGCGCACCTCGCGAAAGTGGCGGAGCGCGAGCGGATCGCGCGCGACCTGCACGATCTGCTCGGCCATACGCTCTCGCTCGTGATCCTGAAGAGCGAGCTGGCGACGAAGCTCGCCGACCGCGATCCGGAGCGCGCGCGCGAAGAAATCCGCGACGTCGAGCGCATCGCGCGCGAGGCGCTGGCGCAGGTGCGGGCGGCGGTGGCGGGCTATAAGTCGGGCGGGTTCGAAAACGAGATCGCGCACGCGCGCAACGCACTCGCCACCGCGGGCGTCGCGCTCGAGACGGAAATCTCGAAGACGACGCTGCCGCCGGCGCATGAAGCCGTGCTCGCGCTGGCGCTGCGCGAAGCGGTGACGAACATCGTCCGCCACGCGGGCGCGCGGCACTGCCGCATCGCCCTGCATGCGACGAACGCGCAATGCCGCCTGACGGTGTCGGACGACGGCCGCGGCGGGAACGCGTCATACGGCAGCGGCCTCACGGGCATGCGCGAACGCGTCGAAGTGCTCGGCGGGACGATGGCCCGCGACGGGCGCAGCGGAACCGTGCTGACGGTGTCGCTGCCCCTCGGCAACGCGATGGAAAAAAGCGCATGATCCGCGTGGTCGTTGCCGAAGACCAGGCCATGGTCCTCGGCGCGCTGGCGGCGCTGCTCGAGATCGAAGGCGACATCGACGTCGTCGGGCGCGCGCACGACGGCGAAAATGCGCTCGCGATCTGCCGCAATGCGCGGCCGGACGTGCTGCTCACGGATATCGAAATGCCGCGCATGACCGGACTCGAGCTGGCCAGCGCCGTGAAACGCGAAGCCCTCGGCACGCGCGTCATCATCCTCACCACGTTCGCGCGCGGCGGCTATCTGCGGCGCGCGCTCGAAGCGGGTGCGTCGGGCTATCTGTTGAAAGACTCGCCGGCCGAGCATCTCGCAAACGCCGTGCGGCGCGTGCACGCGGGCGGGCGGGTGGTGGATCCGGAGCTGGCCGCGGAAGCGTGGAGCGAGCCCGATCCATTGACCGATCGCGAGCGCCAGGTGCTGCGCATGGCCGGCGAGGGACAGACGAGCGCCGACATTGCGTCGCGGCTCAATCTATCCGAGGGGACGGTGCGCAATTACCTGTCGGAAGCGATCAGCAAACTGGGCGCGGCGAATCGCGTCGAGGCGGCGCGCATTGCTAGGGAAAAAGGGTGGCTTTGACCGTTTCGCGCACGCGCTTTCCCGTTTTCACTTTTTCGCAATTGAAGACCTCGCGATAGGCGACGTTCGCGAGAAAGTCGGTCGTGGCCACGCGATACCTGCCCGACGGATCGATCGACGGCGGCTTGGCAATGAAGGACTCGCGATCCGTCCCCGCGAATTTCGCGCTGTAGTCGAGCACGCGCTGTGCGTCGACGCCATTCATGGTGCAGACGACGATCTCGTTCTCGTACGGCATGGCGTCGCGCAATTTCTCCATCGTCATCGTTCCGCTCGGAAGCGCGCCGCGAAAACTGCTCGCCGTCGACAGTGCGATCTCGGCTTCTGCGACGCGGCGCATCTGATCGAGCGTGAACATCGCCAGGTCGAGCACCGAGATCGCCTGTCTGAGATCGCCGATCGGTTTGAACAATTCGGCGTAGGCGGGATCGCGCTCCAATTCGCCCTGCATCTGCCGCACGCGTTTCGCGATCGCTTTGTCCTCGCCCATTTTTGCTTCGACGGGCACGACGGAGCCGCGCACGTTTTTGATCCTGCCGTCATCGAACGTCATTTCGACACGGCTGATGTAGCCGAGGTATTGCCACGGAGAAATGAACCACGTCTGTGTGCCGTCGATGCGCACGAGGTCGTGCTTCAAATGACTGTGCGAGCCGAAAATCAGATCGATTCCCGGAACGGCGCGCGCCATCGCGTAATCGGCTTCGAGATGCTGATGGCCGATCATGACCACGGCATCGACGTGCTCTTTCTCGCGCAGTTCGCGCACGACCTCGCGTGCGGCGGCGGTCGGATCGCTGAACGAAAATCCTTCCACGTGGATGAGAGAGGGGAAATCGGATCCGGCGAGGGCAAAGACGCCGATGCAAATTCCCTTGGTTTTGAAAACGGCGTAGCGCTGGAAGCCGGCCGTGTTCGCGCTCAGGAGCGGATAGGTCACGGAACGCTGGCACTGCTCGAACGCAGGGCGGCCATAGTCGGCGTCGTGATTGCCGAACGCCATCGCGGCGACGACGCCGTTCCACCACGGCCATTCGGCGCAGCCGTATTTGTCCGACCACGCCGGCGCGCCTTTATTGATGGTGTCGCCGCCGCTGAAGACGAGCGCGCCGCGCTGCTTTTCGCGCGCCAGATAGCGAATGGCCCGTGCAATGCCGCCGCGCTCGCCATCGTCCGTGTAGAACGGCGACGCGTGCGAGTGATAGTCGGAGAAATGGAGCAGCGTGACGGTGGTGTCGGCGCCGAGCGGCAGCGCGAGCGTGAGCAGTAACAAAAGTGTCTTTCGCATAAATGAAAAAGGGCGCACGAGTGTGCGCCCTTTCATCATCGCACGTTGAAGTGCGCTATTTCTTCTGAGCGTCCTGCATTTCCTTGATTGCAGCCTCGCGGCCTTTTTCCTTCGCCGTCTTGGCGTAACCGGCACGCTTGGCGGCCGGGAACTG
>DATFHJ010000298.1:0-13696 GCA_035248585.1 Thermoanaerobaculia bacterium | reverse complement strand
CGATGCGCTCCCCTTTCTGAATGACGGCCACGCTGTCGCACATCTCTTCGACCAGGTGCAGGAGATGGGAGCTGAGGATGACCGCGGCGCCCTCGTGCGCGCGCCGCGTGACGGATTCTTTCATCCGGCGGATGCCGAGGGGATCGAGTCCCGTCAGCGGCTCATCGAAGATCATCACCTCGGGCGCATGAATGAAGCCGCAGGCGATCATGAGCTTCTGCTTCATCCCGCGCGAGAGCTCGGCCGGGAGTGCTTTTCGCTTTTCGGCGAGCTCGAATTCATCGAGCAGCGCGTTCATCGGCCCGCGCCACTCCGCGACGCTGTAGATCGCCGCCGCGAATTGCAGATGCTCCTCGACCGTTAGATAGTCGAACAGGCGCGGCTCGTCGGGAAAGAACGCCAGGCGCCGCTTGGCCTCCACGGCCTCGGCCACGATGTCGTGCCCGCCGATGCGCACCTGCCCCGAGGTCGGCGGATGAATCCCGCCCAGCGCGCGAAGCGTCGTCGTCTTCCCTGCGCCGTTCGGCCCCACCAGCCCGAGGATCTCGCCCGGTTTGACGGTGAACGAAAAGTCCCGCACGGCAACGAAGGAGCCGTAGGACTTGGTGAGGTTGACGACCTCGATTGCGTGCATGTGGAGAGCATACGCACTCCCGTGGTTTGACGTCGGATTTGCGTCGACACTAGGATCATTTGGGGGGGGAGACGCGTCGATGGACCGTCGATGGTTCGCGTCCTTAGCCTTCTTGCTGCAGTGACGACGGCCGCGGACACGCCATCCACCGGCACCGTGATCCCGGGAATGGTCTCCTACGACCAGCTCGCGTCCACGCTCCTGACGAAATATCACATTCCCGGTGGCGCGCTCGCGGTGGCCCGCAACGGCAGGCTCGTTTTCGCGCGAGGGTATGGCTCTGGCCGGCGTCACGAGCTGGCCCGCATCCGACCAGTTCCAATCCTTCGCCCCTTGTGTCGTCACCGGGAACCGTGGCCGCGCTGTGCGCCACTGATGACCGCTGGAATGCGCGTTTGTTGTGACGGGCGAGATGACCACACGCTCCGTGACCCGACTCGTCCACGCTACGCCGCAGCTCGAAGGAGAAGGGATGATCGTGACGCGCCCGTTTCCCACGGCCCGTCTCGATCACGTCGATCCGTTTCTTCTCCTCGACCGAATGGGACCCGTCACGCACGGTCCCGGTGAGGCGAAGGGTGCACCCGATCATCCGCACCGCGGATTCGAGACCGTCACCTACATTCTCGAAGGCGCGGTCGAGCACGGCGACTCGCGGGGAAATCACGGCCGCATCGGCGCGGGCGACGTGCAATGGATGACGGCCGGCTCCGGCGTCGTTCACTCGGAACTGCCTGCGGAAGAAATCCGCCGCGACGGCGGACGGCTGCACGGATTTCAACTCTGGGTGAACCTGCCGCGCCGCGACAAGATGATGACGCCGCGCTATCAGGAACTGCGCGCGGCGGACATCCCGACCGCGACGAGCGGGGACGGCACTGTGACGGTCACGGTGATCGCCGGCGAGTCCCTCGGCACCCGCGCGACGATCGACACGCGCACGCCGATCCTCTATCTGCACGTTCGCCTCGCCGCGGGCGCGACCTTCACGCAAGCGATTCCCGCAACCTACAACGCCTTCGCCTTCGTCATCGGCGGCGAAGCGGAATTCGGCGATCAACCGGCACGCGAGAATGACCTGGTCCTCTTCGATCGCGACGGCGACGAAGTGTCGATCTCCTCGGCGACCGGCGCGGAGTTGCTGCTCATCGGCGGCGTTCCCCTCGATGAGCCGGTCGCGCGCTACGGCCCGTTCGTCATGAATACCCCGGGCGAGATCCGCCAGGCGATGCTCGACTACCAAAGCGGCCGGTTCGGCGAAATCGGCTGAGGCGGAAGATTCCGAAGTGAGACTCCTGGGTGGGCGTCGTGCCCACCCAGGAGATCGGTCACGGGTGGCAGACGTAGCAGTGGAAGTTCCGATCCACACCGTGCATGCACGTATGGCGGAGGGGCAGCAGGGTCCTAGGCTCCGTGAAGACAGGGTTTGCAACCGGGAACTTGCTCACGAAGTTTCTCCCCGTGAGATTGCCCGTGGGGTCGTACTCGTTCCACACGCCGTTCGAATTCAGCGTCGCGGTCGTGTGCGAACCGGTGATGATGGAGATTGGTTTGTGCTCGATCTTCGGGCGAAGGCCGTCGAGCGTCCACTGAATCTGCTCACTCATCGGGCGCAACTTCATCATGTCGTTCATGGCAGCCATGTCATCCAACCATCTGGGCATCGCTCTCTCCTTTCAACCGTGGTCCTAAAACACGAACGCCTCGGTGATCTTGCGATCCACGAGGCGTCAAGGTCTTTCTGATTTGATCTGACGGCTACGTGGGACCGCTCCCATACGCATACACGAGTTTCGGCAACTTCTGGATACGCGTCTTCTTCACAGAGTGGTCTCCACACCGGCAATGTGGATTCGGAGTGCCGGCTTTGCAAGGGGTCGCCACAATGTTCACCGCTCCCGGCTCATGACGTGAAGACGAGCGATGTTTTCCCTCCGATCAACCGCTCCATTCAGAAATTGATCGATGCCGTCCAGGGCAAGCTTCACCCGCTCGACAAACCGCCCGGCGAGCCGGCGTTGCCCCGCTCCCTGCACCCGCCCCGCCCTTCCCTGCACCAAACTGAGCCTACGCCCCGCCCTTCGTACAATTCCCCTCGTGGTCAACCGCCGCGAGCTGTCGCTGATCGTCCTCGTCTGGGTCTTCTTCGCCTTCCTGCACACGACGCAGTTCTACTTCGGCATCAAGGGAGAAGTTCCGGCGACGAAGCTGTCGTATGGGCGCGTGCTGTCGTGGGAGCTCGCGTGCTGGCTGCTTTGGGCGGTGTTCACGCCGCTCGTAGTCTGGCTCAGCCGGCGCGTTCCGATCGCGCTCAAGGCCAAACCGATCGCGCTGCATCTCGTCGTGAGTGTCGTCCTCTCGCTGCTGCGATCCGCCGGGATGGTGGTGTTCACCATGCTGCTGCGGCCGTTTCCGTGGCCCGATGACCGGCCGTTCCTCGGGCAGTTTCAGTCGACGGCCACCTCGTTCTTCCACCTCGACTTCATCGTGTACTGGGGGATCGTCGGGATCGTGCACGCGTTCGACACGCGGCGCCGGTTGCGCGAGCGCGACCTGCTGCTCGCGCAGGCACAGCTCGCGAACCTACGCCTGCAGGTGCAGCCGCACTTTCTGTTCAACACGCTGCACACGATCGCCTCGCTGGTGCGCGACGGCAGCTCGCACGCGGCGGTGACGATGATCGCCGGCCTGTCCGATCTGCTGCGCTACTCGCTCGACAACGCCGGCCGCGACAGGGTCCCGCTCTCCGAGGAGCTGGAGGTGGTGAGAAGGTATCTCGAGATCCAGCAGACGCGGTTTTCCGACCAATTGCACGTGAACGTGGAGATGGAGCCGGACACACGAGATGCTGCAGTTCCGACGCTGCTGCTGCAGCCGCTCGTCGAGAACGCGATCCGCCACGGCAATCCCGGCCTCGTCGACGTGCGCACGCGCCGCGACGACGGCACGCTCGTCGTCGAGATCGAAAACGACGGCGCGCCGCTGAACGGCCACCTGCGCGAAGGCATCGGCCTCTCCAGCACGCGCCGCCGGCTCGAGCAGCTGTACGGCGCGCGCGCGTCGCTCGAGCTCATGAATCGCGAGCCGGCCGGCGTCGTGGCGCGCGTGCGCATTCCGTTCTCGCGGGAGCTGGCGTGAAGATCGCCATCGTCGACGACGAGCCGCCGGCACGGAAGACGATCCGCCTCCTCGCGCGGCGTGATCCCGACATCGCCGTCGTCGCGGAGTGCCGCAACGGCGAGGAGGCACTCGACGCGGTGCGCGAGCAGAAGCCCGACATTCTCTTCCTCGACATCCAGATGCCCCGCCTCGACGGCTTCGACGTCCTCGAGCTCCTCGGCGAGGACGCGCCGCCGGCCATCGTCTTCGTCACCGCCTACGACCAGTACGCGATCCGCGCGTTCGAAGTGCACGCGGTCGACTATCTCCTCAAGCCCTTCACCGACGAGCGCTTCGACAAAGCGCTCGCCCGGGCGAAGGATCTCGTGGGTCATGGGATGCGCGACAAACTGGCACGGCTGACCACGGCCCATCGCGCATTCACCCAGCGCTTCATGGTCCGCACGGCGGGACGGATCGTGTTCCTGAAGGCGCAGGAAGTCGACTGGATCGAGGCCGCCGACTACTACGCGCGCCTCCACGCCGGCGCGAACAGCTATCTGATCCGCGAGTCGATGAACGACCTCGAGGCCACGCTCGATCCGGCCGCGTTCGTGCGCATCCATCGCTCGACGATCGTCAACCTCGACCGCGTGCGCGAGATGCGGCCGCTGTTCCGCGGAGAGCTGGTGGTCGTCCTCGGCGACGGCACGCAGCTGCGCATGAGCCGCAGCCGGCGCGACGAGCTGGAGTCGCGTTTCCGCCGCCCGCGCTGATTCATTCGCTGCACCCAGGCGCGCGTTCGCTGCATCGAAGCGCGGCTCCCTGATCTCACGTTCGCGTTTCGCCGCTCGGCGCGCATGCTCACGGCATGAAACGAACGATGCTTCTTTCTCTGCTGCTCATCGCGATTGCTCTGCCGCTCTCCGCCGCGGGCTACACGAAGAACGTGGCGATCATGCTGTACAACGGAGTGGAGATCCTGGACTTCGCCGGACCGACGGAGGTCTTCGCGGCCGCGGCCTTCAACGGCGCGAACGGACGCGAGCGCGCGTTCAACGTCTACACGGTCTCGAAGACGAAGGCGCCGATCGTCAGCCAGGGCTTCGTCGACGTCACGCCCGACTACTCGATCGAAGACGCGCCGAAGCCGGACATCCTCGTGCTGCCGGGCGGCGGCGCGCAGTCGGTGATCGACGATCCGGAGTGGATGGCCTGGATCAAGACCGCGGCCGAGAACGGCGATCACGTGCTGACGGTCTGCACCGGCGCCTTCATCGCCGGCAAGCTCGGGATGCTCGACGGTCTCGACGTGACGACCTGGTACAACGCCATTCCGGGCCTGGCCTCCGAGTTTCCGAAGGCGCGCGTGCAGCCGGGGCGGCGCTTCATCGACAACGGAAAAATCATCACCACCGCCGGCGTGTCGGCCGGCATCGACGGCGCCTTGCACCTCGTGGCGAAAACGAACGGCCGCTACGTCGCCGATCGCACGGCGGAGTACATGGAGTACGCGTGGGCGCCGCAGTCGTACACATCGTCCACGTACGCGCAGCTCAACCCGCGTCTCGACGCGCACGGCCGGAAGCTGCAGGAAGCGACGATTGCCGCGCGCGGCGGCGATCGCGACGCCGCGGTCGCCATCTACCGCGACCTCATCGCGAAAAACAATGCCGATGCCGAAGCGTGGATGAGCCTCGGCCGCCTGCAGCTGACGGCGAAACACTATCCCGATGCGATCACGGCGTTCAGCGAGGCGGCGAAGGGCGAGACGCAGCGCAGCACCGCGCTCTACAACCTCGCCTGCGCGTACGCGCTGGCGGGCGAACGAGACAAAGCAGTCGATGCCGTGGGCCGCGCCGTGGCCGCGGGCTTCAAGAGCAAGGCCGCTCTGCAGGGTGACCCGGACCTCGCCTCCATCCGGGACGATGGGCGGATCAAGGAGCTGATCGCGAAGATGTAGGCGGCTGATCGCCGATCCGCAGATTCTTTCCCTCGCGGCGCCACAGCATCGCGCTGATCCACCAGCTCCCGTCGCGCTGGAACAGCTGGATGCTGTTGACGCCGCGATTCAGCAACTCGCCGTCGCGTGTCCAGCGCGTCTCGTACGCGCTCAACACGTGCGCGACCTCGCCGAAAAGCCGCGTCTCCCGCCACAGCTCCCCTTCCCAGAAACTCGGCAGCTTCCCCGAGTCGATCATCCCCTCGAAGTTCTTCCGAAACGCATCGATGTCGAACTCGAACACCCCGTCGTCCGACACCCGCACCATCCGCGCCGCCGGCGCAAAAAACTCCGCGTGCGTCGACCAGTCGGGGCGCGTCCCGGGCTCGAACGAAACGCTCTCATACAGCGCGGCGATGACTTCATCGAGATTCATGGAGGGGCACTATAGGGCTACTCGCGGCCGGTCCGTTTCAGAAACGCATCCAGGTCTCGCGCGGCGTTGATGAACGCGATGATGTGGACTTCGTCATCGGGCAGGATTCTGTAGATCAGTCGATAACCGTGCCTGCTCTTCGACTTCCGTCCATGCCGGCGTCGTCCACCTTACTCGCCAGCCCACCGCTTGATCCGTTGCTCGATCTCGTCGTCGGAAATGAAGTCGCCGCGGTCGGATGCCTCGATTCCGCGATCGATCTTCTGCTGGACGTAAATGTGATACTGAATGTCCTCGTACGACGCGTCATCGGGCAGCGTGTCGAGCAGGCGGCGGACTTCTTCCTTTGCAATCATTCGAGCCATGATTCGCCTCGCGATCTAGTCTAGTTCAGTTTCCTAATTCAAGATCGCAGACGATCGCGCGCCGATTTCGATTACCGTGGTAATCTGCCGCCATGGCGCCCCCACAGTCCAAGGTCACATCTCAAGGCCAGATCTCAGTCCCTGCCGAGATTCGCCGCAAACTCGGCATTGGACCGGGCTCGGTGCTGGAATGGGACGAGGAAGGCGATCGGGTCTTCGTCCGGAGAGCCGGCCGGTACTCATCCGAAGACATTCACCGGGCGGTTTTTTCGCGGGCGCCGAAAGCGAAAACGTCCGAAGAGATGAAGCAGGGCATTGCGCGGCACATGCGAAGGAAGCATGCGCGCCGTTGATACGAACATCCTGGTTCGTCTGATCACGCGCGATGATCCGAGGCAGCTCGCCCTCGCCGAGGCATTCGTCGCGAAGGGCGCGTGGGTATCGACCGTGGTGCTGACCGAGACCTCGTGGGTCCTTGGCTCCGTTTACGATCTCGAGCATCCGGAGATCGCGACGGTCATCGAAATGCTCCTCGGTCACGAGTCGCTCGCGTTGCAGGATGAGGAAGTCGTTGCTGCGGCGCTGGAACACTACCGTAAAGCTCCAGCATTGGGATTCACCGACTGCCTCGTGCTGGAAATCGCGCGGAAAGCGGGTCACACACCTCTCGGCACGTTCGACAAACGTCTCGGCAGAATCGACGGCGCAGCGCGTCTGTAAACCACTTCCAATACACTCCCCGCAATGAATCTCGGCGAGCTGCTCGGGCCCGATGTGCTCGAGATCATGCAGGAGGATCCGGGCGCGGTTCGCGAGGCGCTGGCGATGATGCATCCGGCCGACGTCGCCGAGGTCGTCAGCGGATTGCCGCGCGAGGATCGCCTGCGCGTGCTGCAGCAGCTCGACGCAGCGCACCTCGGCAACACGCTGTCGTTTGCCGACGGCGAGACGATCAAGATCGCGCTCAATCGTCTTCCTCCCGACGCGCTCGCGGCGGCGCTCGATCACGTCGAAGCCGACGACGCGGCGGAGATCCTCTCCGCGATTCCGGAAGAGAAGCGCGCGCCGATTCTGCAGAAGATGCAGGCCGGCGACGCGGCGGCGGCCGGACAACTGCTGCGCTACGAGCCCGGGACCGCGGGGCGTTTGATGACGACGAAGTTCGTGCGCATCCGGCCCGACGAAACGGTGTGGGAGGCGATCGCGAGTCTGCGCAGGATCGACCCCGAGGTCGCGACGGTGGCGAATTTGTACGCCGTCGATGCGAAGGACACGCTCCTCGGCGTGGTGTCGCTGCGGCGGATCCTGCCGGCGCAGCCGACGGCGACGATGCAGTCGCTGATGACCCGCGAAGTCGTGACCGCGCGGCCCGACACGCCGCAGGACGAAGTGGCGCGCATCGTTTCGAAGTACAGCTTCAACGCGCTGCCGGTCGTCGACGAGGAGAACCGCATCCTCGGCATCGTCACCGTCGACGACGTCGTCGACGTCCTCGTCGCCGGCGAGACGGAGACCGTGCTGCGCATGGGCGGCGTCGCCGCGGAAGACGACGCGACGATGAACTATTTCGGCACGCCGATCTTCCGAGTGGTTCGCATGCGCCTCGGCTGGCTCCTGCTCCTCTTCGTCGCCGGCACGCTGACCGGCAACGTGCTGCGGCATTTCGAAGGGGAAATGGGCCGCGTCGTCGCGCTGGCGTTTTTCATCCCGCTCATCATCGGCACGGGCGGCAACGCCGGCAGTCAAACGGTGTCGACGATCATCCGCGCGCTCGCCCTCGGACAGGTGAAACTGCGCGACGCGCGGCGGGTGATGGTTCGCGAGATGAGCGCCGGCATCCTCCTCGGCGCGCTGCTCTGCCTCTTCGCCATCCTGCGGGCGCTGCTCTGGAAAAGCGGCTGGCAGTTGTCGCTCGTCGTCGGCCTGACGATCCTCAGCGTCTGCGTCTGGGCGAACGTCATCGCCTCGATGGTGCCGCTCATCGCGCAGCGCTTTCGCATCGATCCGACCGTCGTCTCCGCGCCGCTGATCACGACGCTCGTCGACGCCACCGGCCTCGCGATCTACCTCTTCATCGCGAAGGCGGTTCTGAATCTGTGAACAGCGCCTGCAGTTCCTCGGCGGAGCCCGCGCCTAACACGCGCTGCACGAATCCGCCGTCGCGGAACGTCTTCGCCACGAGCGAGAGGAATCGCAGATGCTCGCCCGCGGCCTCGGCCGGCGACACGAACGCGAGCATCACCCGCGTCTCCCCTTTCGGATAAACGCCCGCCGGATTGACGCCGATCCCGGCCACGATCGACCCGAGCCCGCTCACGCGCGCGTGCGGCAACGCAATCGGGCCCGAACACGTCGAGCCCGTCTCCTCGCGACGCAGCACCGAGTCAATGATCTCGTCGACGCGCGACGCCGCGATGCCCCGCTCCACGAGCGGCTCCGTGAGCAACCCGCGCACGGCGGATGGGAAGTCGGCGGTGGTGTAGCCGACGCGAAGCGTGCCGTTTTGCAGTGCCGCCGCGAGGGGGGTGGTCATGAGCGGGAGTCTAGCTCGACTCCCCCCGCCGCCGCACCGCGATCTTCCGCGGCGGCATGAGCTCGTCCTCCGTGGTGAGCTTGCGCGCGAGGAACAAGGCGGCGTCGAGTTTCACGAAGTTGCGTTTGCGGTAGAACGCCAGCGCGGGGGCGTTGTTCTCGGCGACCTCGAGGACGATGTGCGTGCAGCCGCGGAGGCGGGCGGCGTGCTCGATCTGTTCGAAGATGAACGAGCCGATGCCGTAGCCGTGATAGTCGGGATCGACGGCCAGCTCGTCGGCGAACAGCGGGCGCATGCCGCGGCGCTCGAAGTAGCGGTGATTCATCCAGTTGTCCGCGCCGGCGATCTCGTACGCGAACTCGGCGTAGCCGACGAGCTTGTACTTGCCGCCGTCCTGCTTCAGCTCGAACAGGAGCTGCTCCACGCCCTCCTCTTCATACGTCTCGAAGAAACTCTTCTTCAGCCGCGGGCGCTGGTACTCGACCGTCTCGCGGTTGACGTCACGGAAGACGAGCTTGAGAAACTCCCAGACGCGATTCAGATCGCGGCGGTGGATGCGGCGGACGCGCAGTTCCGCTTCGGAGTCGCTCATGACGGGCCGCAAGTATACGAGGCCTAACAGACGGCCCGCGGCTTGCAGAGCCCGCCGTACGGTTGGTGACCACACCTCCTGACGTGCTCTCGGGCGGCGGCGAGTGCGGGGCCCTCATGCGCAGTGTCGACTGGGCTCGCACTCCGGTCGGCCCGGTCTCCGCGTGGCCGCAGAGTCTGCGGACGGCGCTCAGCATCCTTCTCGACACCAGCTTCGGCATGGCCATCGCCTGGGGTCCCGAGTACGTCTTCTTCTACAACGACGCCTATCGCCCGATCCTCGGCTCGACGAAACATCCGGCGGCGATGGGCAGCCGCCTCAAGGACATCTTCCCGGAGATCTGGCACATCATCGGACCGATGTTCGACGGCGTGCGGGAGGGCAAGAACTTCGGCTGGGACAACTGGCTGCTCCCGCTCGATCGCCACGGATTTCTCGAGGAATGCTGGTTCACGTTTTCGTACAGCCCGATTCGCGACGAGAGCGGCGGCATCGGCGGCGCGCTCGTGACCGTCAGCGAGGTCACGGCGCGGGTCCTCGGCGAGCGGAGACTGCGCGTGCTTCGCGAGATCGCGGCGCAGACCGCGGAGGCCACGCGCGCCGAGGAAGCGTGCAGCATCGCCGCGCGGGTGCTGGCGACCGATCTTTCGGATCTCCCATTCGCGCAGATTTATCTCGAACCGGTGGAGGCCACGGACTGGCCGCTGGACGACGTCCTGCGCACCGGCACCGCGTCGATCGTCGACATCGAACACCTGGGCATCGATCACGTCGACGAGATGGGAACGACGCGCGTGCGCCAGGCGATCGTGCTGCCGATCGTCCGCCACGGCGACAGCCGCCCCGCCGGCGTGCTCGTCGCGGGAATCGGTCCGCGGCTCAAGCTCGACGCGCAATACCGCGACTTCCTCGACCTCGTCTCCGACCAGATCGCGACCGCCGTCTCAAAAGCTCGCGCGTATGAAGAGGCCGAGGCGCGGGCGGAAGCGCTCGCGGCGATCGATCGCGCGAAGACGGCGTTCTTCACCAACATCAGCCACGAGTTCCGCACGCCGCTCACGCTGATGCTCGGCCCCGTCGAGGAGATCCTCGAGCGGTCTGCGGAGACGCCGCCGCATGACCGCGAGCTGCTGCAGGTCGCGCATCGCAACATGCTTCGCCTGCAGAAGCTCGTCAACGCGCTGCTCGACTTTTCGCGCATCGAAGACGGCCGCGCCCAGGCGTCGTATCACCGCATCGATCTCGCCGGCCTCACCGCGGAACTGGCCAGCGGATTCCGCTCGGCGATGGAGCGCGCCGGCCTGCGATTCCTCGTCGACGTCGAGCCGCTCGCGGCGCAGTACTGGATCGACCGCGACATGTGGGAGAAGATCGTGCTCAACCTCCTCTCCAACGCGCTCAAGTTCACGCTCGACGGCGAAATCGAGGTACGTCTGCGCGAGGATGCGCGCGGCGCGACGCTGACCGTGCGCGACACCGGCAGCGGGATTCCGGAAAGTGAGCTGCCGCGCCTCTTCGAACGTTTTCACCGCATCGAAGGAACGAAGCGGCGCAGCCAGGAGGGCACGGGCATCGGACTGGCGCTCGTGCAGGAGCTGGTGAAACTGCACGGCGGAACGATCGAGGTCTCGAGCCGCGAGGGCGAAGGAACGTCGTTTCACGTCGCGATTCCGGCCGGCACCGCGCACCTGCCGCCCGAGCGCATCGACAAGGCTCGCGACGGCGCATCGACCCCCGCCCGCGTCGCGTCCTATGTCGGCGAGGCGATGCAGTGGCTCGACGCCGGAGACGAGCTGCCGCAGATCCCTCCGGCCGCGGAGCGTGGAGCGCGGGTGGTCATCGCCGACGACAACTCCGACATGCGCGGCTACATCACGCGGCTGCTCGAGCGCCGCTACGAAGTGATCAACTGCGCGGATGGACGCGCGGCGCTCGAAGAGATCCGCCGCAGCCGCCCGAACCTGCTGCTGGCCGACATCATGATGCCGGAGCTGGACGGGTTCGAATTGCTCCACGCCATCCGTGCCGATCCCGAGCTGCGCACGCTTCCCGTGATTCTGCTCTCCGCGCGCGCGGGCGAGGAAGCGCGGGTCGAGGGCATGGGCGCCGGCGCGGACGACTATCTCGTGAAGCCGTTCTCGGCGCGCGAGCTGGTGGCGCGGGTCGACGCGCACCTGATGCTGGAGCGCGTGCGCCGGCAGGCGGAGGAATCGCTGCGCCGCAGCGCGCAGGCGCTGCGGGATGCGGATCGGCTCAAAGACGAGTTCCTGGCCACGCTCTCGCACGAGCTCCGTACTCCCCTCACCGCGATCCTCGGCTGGTCCCAGATGATCCGCCTCGGCACGATCGATCCGGACGAGCTGCGCACGGCGATCGAAGCGATCACCCGCAGCGCGAAAGTGCAGTCGCAGCTCATCGAAGACGTCCTCGACGTCTCCCGCATCACGACCGGAAAGATGCGGCTGGACAGCAAGCCAGCATCGCTGCGCGAAGTCGTCGAGTCGGCGGTCGAGACCGTGCGGCCGGCCGCGGATGCGAAGGCCATCGATCTGCATCTCGACGTCGCTTCCGAGGTCGGCATGCTGATGATGGATCCCGACCGCATGCGACAGGTCATCTGGAATCTCGTGTCGAACGCGATCAAGTTCACGCCGCCGCGCGGACGCGTCGATGTCACCGTGCGCCAGGGCGATGAACAGGCGACGGTGCAGATCCGCGATACGGGACCGGGAATCGCGGCCTCGTTCCTCCCTCACCTCTTCGAGCGCTTCCGCCAGGCCGACAGCTCCACGCGCCGCTCGCACGCCGGCCTCGGCCTCGGCCTCGCGCTCTCGAAAGATCTGACCGAGCTGCACGGCGGACGCATTCACGTGCAGAGCGAGCCGGGACACGGCGCGACGTTCACGGTGGTGCTCCCGGTGCTGAGCGGACGCACGCTCGCGGAAGCCGCGCCGGTTCGCAGTGCGAGCGCTTTGCTGCTCGGCGGCACGCGCGTGATGGTCGTCGAGAACGATGATGAAACGCGGGCGATGTTCGGGGCGATGCTCCGCTATGGCGGCGCCGAAGTCGAGACCGCGTCGTCCGCCGACCACGCGTTGCAGGTGATGGAGCACTTCAGTCCCAACCTCGTCATCACCGACATCGCCATGCCGCTGCGCGACGGCTACGATCTCCTGCGCGAGATCCGCGCGCATCCGCAGCACGCCCGCATCCCGGTGCTCGTCGTGACGGCGCAGGGGCCGGAGCATTTCCGCCGCGACGACTCGTGGCCGTCGTTCACGCGGCATCTGAGCAAGCCCGTGGAGATGACGGAGCTGATCAACGTCGTCGCGGAGCTGGTGCGCGCGGACGCGAGTTGAACTACTCCTCCTGCTGCGCGAATCCTCCCGCGGTGCGCTGGAAGATCATCAGCGCGATGATGCCGACGATGAGGTGTCCGGCCAGCACGTACCAGACTTTCTCCGGCGCGCCGGCGTCGGCGAAGCGGCCGTAAAGCGGCGTGTAGATCAAGCCGCTGAACGCGCCGACGCCGACGGCGAGGAAGTTCGAGCCCATGTAGAGGCCCGCCTTCTCCTTCGGCGCGATCCAGGTGATGTACTCCTGGATGCGCGGCGAGGAGATCATCTCGCCGATGGCGAAGAGCGCGATGCCGAGGAACACGAACGTCGCGGTCGAGACGTGCGCGTACCCGAGGACGACGAAGCCGAGGGCCATCACGAACAGGCCGAAGAGAAACGACGGGATGGCTTTGAATTTCTCGAAAATCCGGGCGATCGGGATCTGCAGGATCATGATGATCCAGCCGGTGTGCGAGATCGTCTCGCCGAGGATCTTGCGTACGCCTTTGTCGTCATGCGAGAGGAAGTCGGCGACGCCGGTGCCGAAGACGCCGCGGATGTCCTGGTAGAGCCGCGCGGTGTCGAGGTTGCTGTCGACGTAGAGCGCGCAGAGGTTGAAGAAGGCCCAGAACGGAATCCAGAAGAAGAGGCCGAGGAGGAGGAGGAAGAAGGAGAACTTCAGGTCGGCGAGCGTCTGGCCGATCTCGCGCAGCTTCTCGCCGAGCGACTTCCCTTCCGGCTCGCGCGGCGGCTCTTT
>DATFHJ010000297.1:0-10542 GCA_035248585.1 Thermoanaerobaculia bacterium | reverse complement strand
TCGTGGCCGAGGTAGACCGAGGTGCCGAGGGTAACGGGCTCGCCGTCTTTCGGCGCGTTCTGGCGGAGATCGCTGACACGGACCATGCCGGCCGCGCCGCCCGGAATGATGTCCTGCAGATGCGGACGGACGGCGAGGCGGGGGACACGAATTGCTCCGCTGTCGCTATTCGCGAACAGCGGCAATGCAAAGATGCAGACGCCGATGAGTGCGCCTAAGGCCTTACACGAGAAGGAGTTGGTCTTCACCGGATGAACCTCGTGGCGGGCGGCGAACGCGCCCCGCCGGTAGATGTTTCGGATCTGTGAACGCGCATGATAGACGGAAAAATGTAGACGCGCAAGAGTTACTTTGGGCGGACGTCAGGCTTTCCGTACGGGTGGGTGGGGCTTCAGGACCGAAGTCAGGCGGATTCGAATTCGTTCGCTTCGACGGCGGTGTGCGAGAGCGACGTCAGGCCGAGCCAGGCGAAGCCGGCGGCGAAGCCGCCGAGGACGTCGGAGGGGAAGTGCACGCCGAAGTAGACGCGGGAGAAGCCGACGCCGAGGATGGCCACGCCGGCGAGCGAGTGCGCAAGCGCCTGCACGGGGAGCGATTCGCGCTCGACGAGGTGATGCACGACGATCGGATACGTCGCCGCGGAGAGCAGCGAGTGGCCGCTCGGGAAGCTGTGCGATTTCGGGAGGGTGATCCGGCGCGCGAGCTCCTGCGGCCGCTGGCGGCGGAAGATGTTCTTGAGGATCGTGTTGATCGCCATCGCGCCGCCGGTGGAGACGGCGACCGTCCACGCGTCATGTTTGCGTCCGCGCTTGATCATCATCAGCGCGGTGACGCCGGCAACCGTGCCGATCGCCCAGTGCGACCCGAGCTGCGTCCACGCGTGCATGACCTGGGTCGTCGCCGGATTGTCGATGCGATGGACGGCGTCCATGACGAGCATGTCATAGCGATCCGCATCGCCGTCGACGACGTTGTCCGCCTGCTTCTTGAAGAACCAGAGCGCCAGCGCGCCGAGCACCACCCCCCCGCTGCGGCCGATGGCCAGCGGCAGGAAATGTTGGCGGCGTTTGCCTTTGCGAAGCGGCTCTTTCTTCTTCACGGCACGGATACTAATGCAACGAACTCGTGTGCGGGTTCTGCGCCACACGACTTGCGATAGAACTCCAGCGCGTCGGTCCACGGAATCACGGCGCGCTCGTAGCCGAGCTCGCGCAGCGCGGCGAGCGCGTCGAGGAGCAGCTCCCGTCCGAGGCCGCGTCCGCGCATCGAAGGGGTGACGCCCGTCGGGCCGAATGTGCCGAGGCCGCGGTTGTTCGCTTCGTAGGCGGCGAAGCCGGTGATCTCGCCGTTCTCTTCGCGGGTGACGATGCCCGAGGCGCGGGCGGATTCGAAGCGCCAGATCTTGCCGAAGGTTTGTTCGATGAAGTCGAAGACGTGGGGGCTGGCGGGCAGCGGGCGGCGGGCGGCGGGCGGGAGATTCACGTGGAGGTTCCAGGTGCGGGCTTTTTCGACGTAGCCGCGTTTCGTGAAGAAGGGGACGTCGTGGGGGAGGACGCCGGGGAGGAAGTAGTTGCCCGGCTCAGCGGCGATCACTTGCGCGTTCGCATCCTCTAATAGAGCGCTGCCGATTCCGCGGCGGCGGGCGGGGCGGTCGACGATGAGGATGCGCAGCCATTTGCCGCAGGTCACGGCTGCGCCTTCGAAGTCGCCGAAGACGCGGACGACGGGCTCTCCGGCGATTCCTTCACCGAAGCATTTCTCCTCGGCCACGGCATCGAGCGGATACGGCGCGTCGTTCGCGCGGGCGAAGAGGGTGCGGAGGGCGGGGAGGTCCTCGCGCGTGGCGGTGCGGATCATGGCTCTAGTTTCGCAAAAAGAGAGACGTATGGATGTTCGTTGTCCTTCCTGCGGACAGATGAATCGCGTGCCGGAGCTCGAGGCGGGCAAGAAAGCCGTGTGCGGGAAATGTAAGGCGTCGCTCAACGGATATCCCGTCGAGCTCAACGATTCCAACTTCGCATCGACGATCGCCAGCGGCAACTTTGTGGTCGACTTCTGGGCCGGCTGGTGCGCTCCCTGCCGCAAACAAGCGCCGATCATCGAAGAGCTTGCCTCCGAACACGAGCGCGTCCGCTTCGGCAAGCTCGATGTCGACGAGAGCGGCGCCACGAGTCTCTCCTTCAACATCAGGGGCATTCCGACGCTCATCTTCTTCCGCGATGGCGCCGAGCTCGACCGCATGGTCGGCGTGCAATCGAAAATGGAGATCCAGGCAAAGATGGCGCAGTACTTCTACTGATGGCCTACATCCTCAAGCCGGGGCGCAGCGAGCTGGAGACCTTCGCGCGAAAAGTGTTGATCGTCGTCGCGGTGCTGATCGCGCTGGCGCTCTTGTGGGAAGCGCGCGGCGTGCTGGTGCTGATCTTCATCGCCGCGATCCTCGCGGCCGGCATCGCGCCGGCGGTGCATCGCGTGCGCGTCCTCTGGCGCTACTACTTCCACAAGCCGCTCGCACGCGGCGCGGCAGTGATGATCGTCTACCTGCCGTTCCTCGTGGCGGTCGTGCTGCTCATGGTGCTCGTCGTGCCGCGCGTCGTCGCCGAAGGGCGCGCGCTGATGGTGCAACTGCCGGAGCTCGTCGAGAAAAACATCCTCACGCCGCTCGAGCGATACGTGCCGGTGAACTTCATCCGCAGCGAATTGCAGGGTGGGGTCGAACTGCCGCGCTCGAAGATGTTCGCGTACATGCGCAACGCCGCCACCGCGTTCGCGTCGATCCTGGCGGTGCTGTTCATGATCGCGTACATGCTCGTCGACGCGGAGCGGCTGCGGAACTTCATGCTGCTGTTGTATCCGCCCGAAGTGCGCGGCGACCGCAGGCGGACGCTCAATCGCATGGCCCATCGCATGAGCCTCTGGCTTTCGGGACAACTGATGCTCGCGGCGATCATGGGCACGGCGTCGTTCGTCGCGTTCTCGCTGATGCGCGTACCGTACGCGCTGCCGCTGGCGATTCTCGCGGCGATCGGCGAGCTGATTCCGATGATCGGGCCGACCGTGGCGGCGATTCCGGCGCTGGCGATCGCGCTCCTGCATTCGCACTGGCAGTTCTGGGCGGTGCTCGCGTTCGCGGTGCTGAGTCAGAAGCTGGAGAACCTCGTGATCGTGCCGCGGATCATGTCGAAGAGGATGTCGATCTCGCCGCTGGCGGTGTTCATCGCCTTCATGATCGGCGCGTCGATTCTGGGCGTCGTCGGCGCGATCATCGCCATCCCGGTCGCGGCGATCGTGCAGGTGGCGTTCGACGAGGCGTTCGTGTCGCGGCGCGAGCGGCGGCAGGACGTCGACCGCGCCGGAACGCTGCTGCGCAAAGCGGATTAGTGGACAGGCAGGAGTGCCTGTCCTCCACTGCTACACTTGTCCGCATGCGGTTCAAGTCGTCTGTCATTTTTTGCACGCTGCTCGTGCTCTGCGCGCCCGCGTTTGCGCAGAACACCTGGACGTGGAACACCAAGCTCGAGCTCCGCGCCGACTATCGCTGGAGCGCCAGCGAGCAGCATCGCCTCGGCTTCCTCTTTCCGCCCGGCTTTCTGCCGCCGGGCCAGACCGTCGGATTTCTGCGCACCGTCGATCCCGGCAGCCATTTCGAATTCAACACCGCCGAGCTGCAATTCGACCTCGGCTACGGCGACTGGTTCGCGGCGCGGGCGAAGTTCCATGGCGGCGGATTGCATCGCCGCAACCCGACGTCGACCGATCGCAAGACCGACTTCGACGAGCTGTTCGTGCGCGTCGGTCCGAATCCGCAGTTCCTCGAGCGTCCTGCCGGAACGTCGTTTTTCGCGCAGGCCGGAAAGGCGCCGAAGATGGAGCGGCAGCCGATTCGTCTGCTCGAAAGCTATGGCCTCGCGGCGACGTCGTTCAATCGATTCGAGGATGTTCAGGCAATCGTGGGCGGCTCGGTCGGACGCAACCTCTATTGGCGCGTCGCGGCGGCGAACGGCAATCCGCTCTTCTTCCGCGATCCGAACGCGCTCGCCGGCGACAACGGCACGCCGGGACTGCGCAACCGTCCGGGCACGACCGAGCTGGGGTCCGGCTTTCCGATTCTGTACAACGCCGAGACCGAGGATTTGGTGTTCAACACGGATCACGTGCAGGTCGGACAAGTCCTCGGCTATCGCTGGCAGCGCGCCGATGAAACGCTCGGCTTCGATCTGATCGGCTTTCACTATCGCCGCTCGATGGCCACGACCGAGAAGCTGACCGGCACGTTTTACGGCGGCGACATCGATCTCCTGAACGGTCCGTTCGATCAGGGAGGGCTGCCGCTGAAGGATCGCAAGAAAGAGGAGTACGGCGCGCGGCTCTACAGCGAGTGGCATAACTTGACATTCATCGCCCAGTTCACGAAGCAGCACCTCGCCGGCTTGCAGCGCGAGGGATGGGAAGGCGAGTTGGGCTACTCGTTCCCGCTGCGCTTCTCGGTTTTCGAGTCCATCCAGCCCGCGGTCCGCGCAAGCGGACTCACCAACCGGTTTCTCGGCGTCGGCACGATCCAGCCCGATCCGGCGATGTGGTGGCAGTGGACCAAGTACGACGCCGGCGTGCGCATCGGTTTCAAGAAGGGATTCGACGTGACGCTGGAATCGACCCGCCACAATGTGGGGAGCCGGTTCAAGCTGCATTTGCGTGAGCATCTCGTGACATTGCGTTGGCGCGTCTGATGCTCTTCCTCCTGGCGGAGGAGGCATTCACGAATGCGTAACGAGATGATCGGAGCGGTCGTCCGGCGGGCGATCGAGCATCCGGAGTTTCGCCGGCGGCTGATCGACAGCCCGCAAGAAGCGCTGCAGTCGCACGGATTTGCCCTGGAAGACGCCGAAATGGCCGAGATCGAGCGGATCCGCACCTCGATCGGAAGCGGCGAAGACAGCGAGCAGCAGCTGGTCAGCATCGCCGAACAGTACGGAGTGCGGGCGCGTTAGCGCCCGCATCCTTTTCCTCCCTCGTTCGTCGGAATTAACATCATGGGTCTTTCCGTTCGGGCAACTCGTCGAAGTCTCAACTACTTAGTCTGTTTGCGAGGCAACTTGAAACGACTCTGGTCCACCGTCCTGGTCCTGCTGTTTGCTACCACCGCTTTCGCCGCCCATCCGTCGGCGCGCTCGTACGCGCGCATGGTGTATGACGCGCAGCGGAAAAATACCGTCCTCTACGGAGGCGAGAGCCTCCTCGATGCCGCAACCGGTCTTCGCTATGACAGCGATGAAACCTGGCTCTGGACCGGCGGAGGCTGGCAGCAGGTCTTCCCGCTTCACAACCCGCCGCAGCGCTCGGCGCAGGGCATGACCTTCGACTCGCTCCGCGGGCGCGCTCTCCTCTTCGGCGGACGCCACGCGGGCACGGTCCCGGACGGCGATGCCACGTTCTACAACGACACCTGGAGCTGGAACGGCACCGACTGGACCGAGCTGCATCCGGCCAACGCGCCCGAGCCGCGGCAGTTCATGGGCCTGGCCTACGACTCCGTCCGCGACCGGGTGATGCTTTACGGCGGAACGCGCCGCACGGCCGACAACAAGTCGACCGAGGGCGCGTACGACACGTGGGAATTCGACGGCACGACCTGGACGAAAATCTCCGACAGCGAGCCGAAGGTGAACTTCCCGCAGCTCGCATACGACGTGAAGCGCAATCAGATGATTCTCGTCGGCGTCGATCCGGCCTCGACGACCGCGGCGACGAAGATGTACCGCTACGATGCCGCCGCCAAGTCGTGGGTGAACCTCACGCCCGAGAAACTCCCGGGATGCGTGAACGACGCCGCGATGACGTATCGCTCGAACATCGATCGCATCGTGCTCGTCGGCGGCGTCTGCAGCCTCGAGACGCCGCAGGCGGATCAGACGTGGGAGTGGGACGGCACGAACTGGTCGGAAGCGCCGGTCACGAACTTCCTGCGCGCGACGGGGCAGGCCATCGCCTACGACCAGCTCCGCGACGCGATCGTGTTGTTCGGCGGATTCCAGATCTTCACCACGATCCCGAGATCGTTCACGACTATCTTCCAGGCCAACGCCTATCGCATCGCCGCGGACGTCAACCGTCCGTCGCCGCGCTCGCTCGCGGCGTTCCGGACCGACCCCGTCACGAACACGGTATGGCTGTATGGAGGACTCGACGAGCTGGGCCTCGGCCCGATCGACGACAGCGATTCGAGCGACTTCGCGCTGCTGCGCATCTGGGGATATCGCAACGGCTTCTGGTTCTCGCTGGCGAAAGAAAAAGCGCCGAGCGGGTGCGTGAATCCGCTCGCGGCCTACGACACCACCCGCTCCAAGCTCGTCATCGTCTGCAGCGGCAGCATCACGAGGGAGTTCGACGGCAGCACGTGGACCGAGATCACGCCGAGTCACGCGCCGCCGGCGCGCCGCTTCGCGGCGATGGTGTACGACGAGAACATCAAGAAGACGGTGCTGTACGGCGGGTTCGACGGCACGAACTATCGCAATGACACCTGGACCTGGGACGGCACGGACTGGACCGAGGTCAAGAACAAAAGAGTGCCGCACCGCAGCCTGATGTCGATGTGGTACGACCCGCTGGCGAAGAAGACCATCCTCTACAGCGGCCTCGGACGCGCCAGCATCGACGAGCGCATCACGCGCTACAGCGACATGTACTCGTTCGACGGCAGCGGCTGGACGAAGATGAACGTCTCGACCACGCCGGGCGAGCGGTTCGGCGCGCAGATCGCGATCGACCCGCGCAACAACAAGCTCGTGCTCTTCGGCGGATTGCGCTCCACGCTCAATGAGTCGACGAACACCCGCTCGCAGTTCTTCGACAACGAGACCTGGATCTGGGACGGCAGCGCCAGCACGTGGACCAAGCTCACTCCCGCGCGCTCGCCGCATGCGCGCGAGAACGGCGCCATGGCCTTCGATCCGGTGCGCAAAGAGATCGTCCTCTTCGGTGGTTACGCCGGCACCTATTTCTCCGACACGTGGGTGTTCGACGGCACGAACTGGGCGCCGCGTTTCGACTCCGCCACGCGCCGCCGGGCGGCGGAGCCGCCGGGCGGAGGAGCACCGGCGAACGTGCCTCCGGACCATTGAGCTGATTCGCACCATCGCGCGTCGCATCGCGCTTTTCCTTCTCACCGTCACCGCGGCTCTTGCAGCCGCGGTGATTGTTTTTAACGTCCAGCGCCGCGCGCGGGAAACGCAGACCGCGGCCGAGGCAGCGCCGCGCAGCGGCCGTTTCGTGCAAACCGGCGACGTCAGGATCTTCGTGCAGGAGGCGGGACCCGCGGACGCGCCGGCCGTGCTGCTCGTGCACGGCACCGGCACGTGGAGCGAGATCTGGCGCGAGACCATCGACGCGCTCGCGGTCGATCATCGCGTCATCGCCGTCGATCTGCCGCCGTTCGGCTATTCGGACAAGCCGCTCCACGCCGGCGCGTACACGCGCGAGGCGCAGGCGCGGCGCATCATTCATCTGCTCGATCAAATGGGCATCGAGCGCGTCACGCTCGTCGCGCACTCCGTCGGCGCGCGTCCATCCGTCGAAGCCGCACTCGAAGCGCCGCAGCGCATCGCGCGTCTCATCCTCATCGATCCGGCGCTCGGATTCGAATCGAAACCTCCGTCGGCGGCGATGCGAACGTTCTTCAACACGCCGTCGCTGCGAACTTCGGTCATTTCCGCATATGGAACGAATCCGCTGTTCCTGCGGCAGATGTTCCGCTCGTTCGTTTCCAACAAAGCCGCGGTGACGGACCGGCGGCTCGCGGTGATCCGTCAGCCGATGGCGATCCGCAACACGACCGCGGCCTACGGCGCATGGCTCAGCATCCTCATGACCGCCGACGATCGCTGGGATTTTCGCCGTCTCACGATGCCGGTCGGCATCATCTGGGGCCGCACCGACACGGTCACGCCGCTGTGGCAAGGCGAGCGTCTGCACGCGCTCATTCCGCACTCGCGGCTCGTCGTGCTCGAAGGCGCCGGGCACATTCCGTACATCGAAGACCCGCCGCGATTCACGGCCGCGTTGCGTGCGCTGCTGTGGAGCGGCGGGCTTTAGCCCGCCGAGCATTCCGGCGGGCTAAAGCCCGCCGCTCCATTTCTGAGGCGTGCTATTCTCGCGGCCCCTTGGCGCAGATCGCTCTCGGTGCGGATCATGGTGGCTACGAGCTGAAGGAACAGCTCAAAGCGCACCTGCGCAGCCAGGGTCACTCCATCCGTGACCTCGGCACGAACAGCAAGGATCCGGTCGATTATCCGAAGATCGCCAAGGCCGTCGCGGAGCTCGTAGCGTCGGGCGGCGCACGGTTCGGCATCATGATCGACGGCGCCGGAATCGGCTCGGCGATGACGGCCAACAAAGTCCCGGGCGTTCTCGCGGCGGCCGCTTACAACGAAGCACTTGCGCGAAACAGCCGCGAGCATAATGATGCGAACGTTCTGACGCTCGGCGCGGGCCAGGTGGACGTCGAAACGGCGAAGCGCATCGCCGACGTCTTCCTCACCACCGAATGCACGGCGGACCGGCATCGCGCGCGGGTGAAGATGATCCGGGATCTCGAGAAAAAAGGGGGACGCGGCGGCGTGAATCCGGGGAAAGACTTATCGGCCGAGGATGTGGCGCGGATCAGCGAGCGCGTGAAAGAGATCCTCGCGCAGGGATCATCGGCGACGTCGGGCAATCTGATCCCGCCGGAGAAAGTCGCGAAGCTCATCGACCACACGATCCTCAAGCCCGAGGCCACGGCGGAAGACATCGAGAAACTGTGCGCGGAAGCGGTGCAGCACAAATTCTTCTCGGTGTGCGTCAACGCCGTGTGGGTGGCGAAGGCGAAGTCGCTGGTGCGCGGCTCGCCGGTCAAAGTCTGCGCCGTGGTCGGATTCCCGCTCGGCGCCCAGGCGCCCGAGATCAAGCTGCTCGAAGCGCGCCGCGCCATCCGCGAGGGCGCGCAGGAAATCGACATGGTCATCAACATCGGCGCGCTGAAAGGCAAGGACGACCGCCTCGTCGCGCGCGACATCCGCGGCGTCGTCGAAGCGTGCGACGAAGCGCGCGCGCTGTCGAAAGTCATCCTCGAGACCGCGCTCCTGACCGACGAAGAAAAAGTCCGCGGGTGCGAGCTCTCGATGAAAGCGGGCGCGGACTACGTGAAGACGTCGACGGGATTCTCGAAGGGCGGCGCGACGGTCGAGGACATTCGCCTCATGGCGCGGACCGTGGCCCCGCGAAAGCTCGGCGTGAAAGCGTCGGGCGGCGTGCGCACGTACGCCGATCTTCTCAAGATGGTCGAAGCCGGCGCGACGCGCGTCGGCAGCTCCAACAGCGTCAACATCATGCAAGAGGCCGCGCAGGCGGCCGGGAAGAGGTAGGCAGTGAGCGAGCTACGCTGCTACGTATTCATCGACAGCCTTCAGCCGCAATTCGCTTCGTTCCTCGGGACGGTGGCGCAGGGGTTCCTTCCCGTTCCCGGGCAGGCATCGCTGTTCGTCGAAGTCGCGCCGGGCATGGACATCATGCGCGTCACCGACGTCGCCCTGAAAGCGACCGACGTCCGCCCCGGCATGATGATCATCGAGCGCCTCTACGGCATGCTCGAGCTGCACTCCGACTCGCAGGGCGATGTGCGGCAGGCCGGGCGCGCGATCCTGGAGCTGCTCAATCTCAAGGAAGAAGAGCGCATCAAGCCGGAGATCACCTCCAGCCAGGTGATCCGCAACATTCACGACTATCAAACGCAGCTCATCAACCGCACGCGGCACGGCGACATGATCGTGCCGGGCCAGTCGCTCTACGTCCTCGAATGCGCCCCCGCCGGCTACGCCGCGATCGCCGCGAACGAGGCCGAGAAAGCCGCGAACATCCACGTCCTCGAGGTCCGCGCGTTCGGCAGCTTCGGCCGCGTGCTCCTCGGCGGCGAAGAGCGCGACATCGACGTGGGGTATCGGGCGGCGGAGCAGGCGATCGAGAGCATTAGTGGACGAAAAGGCAAAGCTTGAAATGGGTTACCCGGTTTCCCAGTCACCCGGTTTTGCGGCCGGGTGACCGGGCGACCGGGTGACCGGGCAACCAGTTAAGGAGGACTTCAATGACCGATGCACTTGGAATGATCGAAACCCGCTCGTTCGCGGCCGTCGTCGAGGCCGCGGATGCCGCGGTGAAGGCGGCGCGCGTGGAGCTCGTCTCCTATGAGAAGACCGGCGGCGGATACACGACCATCATCGTCCGCGGCGACGTCGCAGCGGTGCGCGCGGCGTGTGATGCGGCGCAGACCGCGGCGGGCCGCATCGGCGACGTCGTGGCCGTGCACGTGATCGCGCGTCCGCACGATCAGGTCGACGTCGTGATGCCGCTCGGACGCGGCACTCCCGCGCCGGCCGGCAAATCGAAGTAACGCACCCGCGAAGGGAACCGAGCCATGCAACTCGCGAGAGTCGTGGGAACCGTCGTCTCCACGCGCAAAGAGGAGAGCATCCAGGGGATCAAACTCCTCGTCGTGCGTCCTCTCGATGA
>DATFHJ010000296.1:0-2701 GCA_035248585.1 Thermoanaerobaculia bacterium | reverse complement strand
TCGCGCCGCGGGCCCTTCTGCTCGATCGCTTCCTGGTACTCGCCGGTCGTGTGTTTGACGCTGTCTTTTTTATCGGTGGCGCGGCGCTGCTGGGGAGCTTCTTCCTTCTCCCCCGCCCCGAGAATCCTCGCCAGCACGCCGCCGACCGGAACGACGTCCCCTTCATTCGCGGCGTACTCGCCGAGGGTTCCTTCGCCTTCGGCTTCGAGATCGAGGTTCACCTTGTCGGTCTCGATCTCCGCCACCGGCTCGCCCTTCTTCACCGCGTCGCCCGGCTTTTTGTACCAGCGGACGACCTTCCCCTCGGTCATGGCGTCGCCCATCTTGGGCATGATGATTTCAGCCATTCGCGTACATCACTTTCTTCACGGCCGCGGCGATGTGCTCTTCATGCGGAGTGGCCAGCAGCTCCAGATTGCGCGCGTACGGCATCGGCACGTCCTCACCGGTCACGCGCGCCACCGGCGCGTCGAGCTCATCGAACATCGCCTCGGTGATGCTCGCCGCGATCTCCGCGGCCGCGCCGAACGGCTTCCACTGCTCCTGCACGACGACGGCGCGATGCGTTTTCGCGACCGAGGCGTAGGCGGGATCGAGATCGAGCGGGCGGAGAGAGCGCAGATCGATCACCTCGCACTCGATCCCTTCCTCCTTTGAAAGCTTCTCCGCCACCGCGAGCGAGAGCTGCAGCATCCGGCTGTACGACACGATCGTCACATCGCGGCCTTCGCGTGCGACACACGACTTGCCGAACGGCACCGTGAAATCGGGATCGTCGGGCACCTCGCCCTTCATCCCGTACAGCGCGGCGCTCTCGAGGAAGATCACCGGGTCCTTGCCGCGAATCGCCGTCTTCAGCATCCCCTTCGCATCCGCCGGCGTCGCAGGCGCGACGACGTGAATGCCCGGAAAATGGCCGTAAAACGACTCGAACGACTGCGAATGCTGCGCGGAAAGCTGCACGCCCGCGCCCTGCGGTCCGCGCACGACCATCGGCACGTCCACCTGTCCGCCGGAGAAGTAGCGCACCTTCGCCGCGTGGTTGACGATCTGGTCGGCGGCGACGATCGAGAAGTTCATGGTCATCATCTCGACGATCGGACGCAGGCCGAGCATGGCCATGCCGACGGCCGTGCCGATCATTCCCGCCTCGGCGATCGGCGTATCGATCACGCGCTTCGGGCCGTACTTTTTCAGCATGCCCGCGGTGATGCGGAACGTGCCTTCGTAGACGCCGATGTCCTCGCCCATGATCAGGACGTTCGGGTCGCGGTCCATCTCTTCCATCATCGCGGCGCGGATGGCGTCGCGGTACGACAGCTCACTCATGTTCGGTCTCTCTCACCGGCCGCGGGCCGTGCTCCGCGACGACGTGCTCGAACAACTCTTCCGGCGCAGGCACGGGACTCTCCTCGGCGAATTTGACCGCGGCGGCGACGCGTTCCGCGGCCTCCTCTTCCATCGCCTTCACGTCGTCTTCCCCGAGCCCGCAAACCTCGGACAGACGATTGCGCAGGATCACGATCGGATCGCGGCTGCGATGCTTTTCCACTTCTTCCTTCGAGCGATATGGCTGCAGGATGTCCGCCGCGCCGTGGCCGGAGAAGCGATACGTGACCGCCTCGAGGCAATACGGCTTCCCGGTCTCACGGACCTGGCGGACGATGCGATCCATTGCGCCGCGCACGGCGAAGATGTCCTGGCCGTCGACCTTCTCGGTCTTGATGTCGTAGGCCTGGACGCGCGCGGAGAGATCGGTGAGCGCGGAGTGGCGCTCGACCGAGGTGCCCATGGCGTAGCCATTGTTCTCGATGATGAAGAGGATCGGGCACATGCCCTGATGTCCCCACAGGCCGGCCATGTTCATCGCCTCGTGGAACGAGCCGATGTTCATCGCGCCGTCGCCGAAGTAGCAGACCACGATGCGATCGGTGCCCTGGTACCGCAGCGAATACGCGGCACCCGCGGCGAGGGTCAGATGCCCGCCGACGATGCCGTAGCCGCCGTACAGGCCATGCTCGGCGTCGAAGAGGTGCATCGAGCCACCCTTGCCCTTCGAGATGCCCGTGCCCTTGCCGTACAGCTCGGCCATGACCTTGTTCGGGTCGGAGCCGAGGGAGAGGGCCTGGGCGTGATCGCGATAGCCGCAGAAGACGATGTCGCCATCGTTCAGGGCGGAGACGATGCCGGAGGCGATGGCCTCCTGGCCGATGTAGACGTGAAGGTACCCGCCGATCTTGCCGCGGCGAAAGGCCGCTTCGGTGGCCTCCTCGAAGCGCCGGATGAAGATCATCTCCCGGAGGAGCTCGGTCCACTCAGGAGCACAGGCAGGATCAGCGACAGCGGAACTGCTTTCTTTCTTTGCTTTTGCCATTCCCAAGACACGCGCGGCAAATGCAGGATGCAGGCCGCGTGGGGGCGGATTCTAGCGGAAGTACGAAGATGCGCTATGCCCCGACCAGCACGTACTCCGCCGACGCCGTCGATTCGGGAATCGGCAGGCCATCCTCGCGAAGCCCCTCGATGTGCATCTGGATCGCCTCGTACATGTTCCGCTCGGTCTCTTCGCGCGTGCCCCCCGTTGCGACGCACCCCGGAAGATCCGGCGAATAGGCGGAGTAGTTGTCGCCTGCGTTTTCGATGATCACGAGGAACTTGTGCATGTTCATTTCAAACCTGCCTGCTTGAGGATGCTGTTGAA
>DATFHJ010000295.1:0-13199 GCA_035248585.1 Thermoanaerobaculia bacterium | reverse complement strand
TCGGGCGGAAGAAGGAGCGGCTGTCGAAGAGGATCGCGCGCTCGGCGGGTGTCATTGTTCGCAGCGACCACGGCACGCGCCGCGCGTGCTCGACGGCGAGCGAGTGCGCGACGTGCGCGAGAAAGATCCGCCACGCGAGCTCGCGCGAGTACGCCGTCCCGAATGCGCGTCCCGTCGCCTCCGGCGCGGCCTCGGCCGGCGCATCCGGAATCCCCATCGGCTCCTCGAGCCTCGCCTTCCAGAACGCGCGCCACAGCTCGGCGTGCTCGTCGCGCGTCCAGCTGCCGTGCGCCCGCAGCTCGCCTTGCGGCTCCTCCCAGATGATCTCTGCCGAGAGTTGCAGCTCCGCGATCCACGCGTTCGGATCGAAGCGCAGGTCGAGATTCGCCTCGCGATTGCCCTTACGGCAGCGGCGCAGCTCGAACAGCAATCGCAGCAGCATGCAGTGCACGGGCGGGATCCAGGAGAAGAGGATCAGCACCGGCATGGCGAGGATGATGGCCACGGCGCGGAGCGCGCATTCGAGCCCTGATCGCGGCTCAAACAGCGGCGCGTAGCAGGGAGGCATTCCGTTCCGGATCAGCGCGCTTCGAGGCGGCGGACTGCCTGGTCGAGCAGCCCGTACTCCACGCTCATGGAGTCGAGACGCCGGAAAACGTAGTCGAAATTCGTGAGCATCTCGCTGTGTAGCGAATCGAATCGTCGATCGACGCCCTCGAATCGCCGGTCCACGGCCTCGAAACGATTCAACATATTGAGCTGCAGGCGATCGAAGCGCGCATCGATGGACTCGAAGCGCTCATCCACCGCTTTGAACCTTTCGGTCACCTCGGACCTGAACTCGGTCATCTCGGACCTGAACTCGCGCAGCACGTCAAGAACTTCGCTATCCATGTTCCGAGGCTCCCTCGGAACGGTCGCGTTGTCAATACGCGTTTTCGTGGCGCAGCCCGCGCACGACCGTCATGAAGAGAATCTTCACGTCGAGCAGCAGCGACCAGTTCTCAATGTAGTAGAGATCGTGCTCGATGCGCATGCGCATCGACGTGTTGCCGCGCCAGCCGTGCACCTGCGCCCAGCCCGTCATCCCGGCGCGCACTTTGTGGCGCAGCATGTAGTGCGGGAACTCGGAGCGGAACTGTTCGACGAACTCCGGGCGCTCGGGGCGCGGGCCGATCACGCTCATGTCGCCGACGAGCACGTTCCACAGCTGCGGCAGCTCGTCGAGCGACCAGGCCCGGATCACGCGGCCGATCTTCGTCCGCCGCGGATCGTCCTTCTCCGCCCACACCGCGCCGGTCTCGTTCTCCGCGCCGACGCGCATCGAGCGGAACTTCACGATCTCGAACGGCTTGCCGTCGAGCCCCATGCGGATCTGCCGATAGAGCAGCGGCCCGCGATCCTCGAGCCAGATCGCGATGGCGACGATGAGCATCACCGGCGAGAAGACGAGCAGCGCGGCGGCGGCGACGAGGAGATCGAACGCGCGCTTCACGAACCGGCTCCAGCCTTCGAGCGGCGTTTCGGACAAGTTGATCGTCGGCAGGCCGTCGAGGTCTTCGACGCGCGAGCGCAGCACCATGAACTGCAACAGGTCGGGCACGACGTGGATCGAGACGATGCTGCGCGTGAGCCGGTCGAGCAGGTTGATCATCGCCTGCGACGATGCGTGCGGCAGCGCGACGAAGACATGGTCGATCTTCTGCGCCTTCACGATCTCCTCGGCCTGCGCGACCGTGCCGAGGCATTGGAGGTCCGGTAACTCGCCGTCATCTCCGTTGCGAAGATAGCCGGCGATGCGGAAGCCGAGCTGATCGCGATGCTCATTCATCCGCTCCAGCACCGCGCGTGCGAGCTCGCCGTTGCCGGCGATCAGCACGCGATCGAGATCCTTGCCCGCGCGGTGGCGCTGCTCCACGATCGTGCGCAGCATCGTGCGTCCGCCGATCACGAACACGATCGCGCAGACGAGGAAGATCGCCAGCGTCGCGCGCGAGTAGACGTTGTCGCTGCCGCCCGGCCGCACCCACAGCAACACGCCGGAAAGCACGACCGTGGCGACGACGGAGCCGATCGCGACCGCGAGCCACTCCTCCGCTTTCCCGCGCGTCGGGCGGATGCGATAGAGCCCCTGCACCGCGAACGCGAGCGGGAAGACGAGCGTGACGATCGGGAGGATCTTTGCGTACGTCGCGAAGTCCTGCTGTCCTTTTGTGACCGGGATGACCTCGAACTGGAAGCGCAGGAACCACGCCCCGAGCATGGCCAGGTTCGACGCGACGGCGTCGCTGATCAGATAGATCGTGGCCAGGGTGCGATGTTTTTTCTCGATCATGAAAGCGCCGCGAGCTGCGCGCGGAATTCGCGCTCAAAGCGTACACGCGAAAATTGCGCGGCGTGCAACCGAATTTTCGCGCGGTCCCACGCCCGCGTCTCGACGTCGTCGAGCGCGCGGCGAAGCGCGTCTACCTCCGGCCGGTCGAAGAAAATTCCTGTCACTCCCTCCACCACCGTATCGAGCACGCCTCCTTCCCGCAGCGCCACCACCGGCGTGCCGGCCGCCATCGCCTCCAGCGGCGTGATCCCGAAGTCTTCGACGCCGGGGAGGATGAGACTCCGCGCGCGGGCGAGCTTCTCGATGATGACCTCTCTCGATACGGAGCCGAGCATCGCAACGTTGGGTCCGCCGCGCCGCTTCAGCTCCTCGTACAGCGGACCGCCGCCGATCACGACGAGGCGCTTGCCGGTAGCGAAGGCGAGGTCGACTTTCTTGTAGGGTACGAGCGCCGACACAATGAGGTGATAGTCCTCGCGCGCTTCTCCGAGCGGCGCCGCCAGGAACGCGTCGTCCACATATGGATGCACGATCTCCGCGTCGCGATCGTAGAAGCGGCGGATGCGGTCGCGCACGAAGCGCGAGTTGGCCACGAATCGCGTGACCTCGGCCGATGTGGCGACGTCCCACCGCCGCAGCCACGGCGCGATCGACATCGCCGCCGCGCGGCGCAGCGGACGCGAGCGCGGAAAGTAGTCGTCGAAACGATCCCAGATGTAGCGCATCGGCGTGTGGCAGTACGTGAGGTGCGGCTTGCCGCGCGCGTTCACGCCTTTCGCCACGCAGTGGCTCGACGAGACAATCAGGTCGTACGAGGAGAGGTCCCACCGGCGGACCGCGTGCGGAAACAGCGGCAGGAGCTTGCGATAGTCGCTCGTCCCTCTCGCGAGTTTTTGCACGTTCGAGGTGATGATGGTTCGCGACTCGATTTTCCGCGACACGGTGCCGGGAAAATGAAAGAGCGTGAAGAGATCGGCGTCGGGGAGCACGTCGAGGATGGCTTCGAGGACGGCTTCGCCGCCGCGCATGCCGGTGAGCCAGTCATGGATGACGGCGACGCGGGTCATTTCTGATTCTTTGGCTCCGGGGTCGAAGCCAATGGATACTCATCATTCGCGGCGCACGCATCGCAGATATGATCGTTCCGAAAGTACTCCTCGGCCGGAATGACGGCCAGGCACTTGATGCAGACGTGCCTGCCCGTACGCTCGGGAAGCTCACGCGGCGGCGGGTCGTCGTGCATAGGGGGAACATAAACCAATGATCACCATCCGCAAAGCCGAAGCCCGCGGCCACTTCGATCACGGCTGGCTCGACACGTACCACACCTTCTCCTTCGCCGATTACTACGACCCCGACTTCATGGGCTTCCGGACGCTGCGCGTGATCAATGACGATCGCGTCGCGCCGGGGCGCGGGTTCGGGACGCACGGGCATCGTGACATGGAGATCGTCACGTACGTCATCGAAGGCGCGCTCGCGCATCGCGACTCGATGGGCTCGGGCTCGATCATCCATCCGGGCGAAGTGCAGCGGATGAGCGCGGGCACGGGCGTGATGCACAGCGAGATGAACGCCTCGCTCGAAGAGGCGGTGCACCTGCTGCAGATCTGGATTCTGCCGGAGCGGCGCGGCATCACGCCGGGCTATGAGCAGAAACAGTATTCCGAGGAAGAGCGCAGCGGGACGTTGCGCATCGTCGCCTCGCCCGACTCGCGCGACGGTTCGGTCAAAATTCATCAGGACGTTTCGGTGTACGCGTCGCTGCTGAACGGACAGCCCGTCACGCACGAATTCGCGGCGAATCGCTACGGCTGGCTGCAGGTCGCGCGCGGCAGCGTCGAGATCAACGGACAGCAGTTGAAGGAAGGCGACGGCGCTGCGATCGCGGAGGAGCGCAGCATCACGATCAACGGATCGGATGCCGAGATCCTGCTCTTCGATCTGAACTGATGCTGCTCCTTTTCCGCTTCCTCCTCATCCTGTTCGCGAGCGTTTTCCGCCCGCGCATCGAGCCCCTCGGCGAGTCGGTCGTGACGTTCACCGCGCTGCCGCATGACTGCGACCTGAACATCCATCTCAACGCCGGCCGCTATCTCAGCTTCATGGACATCGCCCGCGTCGATCTCATCGGCCGCACCGGTCTCCTGCGCCGGATGCTGAAGAAAGGCTGGCGGCCGATCATGGGCGGATGCGAAGTTCTGTATCGCCGCGAGATCAAGCCCTTCGAGCGCTTCCGCATCCGCTCCCGCGTCACGAGTTGGGACGAGAAATGGTTTTATCTCGAGCACATCATCGAGAAGGGCGAGGACACGTTCTGCGCGAGCGCGAACGTGCGCACGCTCATCCGCGGAAAGAGCGGGAGCATTCCGCCGAAGGATGTGCTGGCGTTGGTCGGATATGAAGCGCGGCGAGAAAGCTAAAAAAATCGGCGAGATCCTCGACGGCCTCTATCCGCAGCCGCCGATTCCGCTGCAGCATCGCGATCCGTTTACGCTGCTCATCGCCGTGCTCCTCTCCGCGCAGACGACCGACGCGCAGGTAAACAAAGTCACGCCCGCGCTCTTCAAACGCGCGTCGACGCCGCAGCAGATGGCCAAGCTGAGCGAAGCAGAGATCCTGAGCTTGATCCGCAGCTGCGGCCTCGCGCCCTCGAAGGCGAAGAACATCAGGAAGCTCGCGCAGACGCTCGTCGACGAGTACGGCGGCAAGGTGCCGCGCGACATCAACGAGCTGGAGAAACTGCCTGGCGTCGGCCACAAGACCGCGAGCGTGGTGATGACGCAGGCGTTCGATGAGCCGGCGTTTCCGGTCGACACGCACATCCATCGCCTCGCCCAGCGCTGGAAATTGTCGAGCGGAAAAAACGTAGTGCAGACCGAGGCGGATCTGAAGAAGGTCTTCCCGCCTAACGAGTGGGGAAAGCGCCATCTGCAGCTCATTTACTTCGGCCGCGAGCATTGCCCGGCGCGCGGACATGAGCCTAACAACTGTCCCGTCTGCTCGTGGACGAATAAATAACTTGCTACAATCGCCGCGTCCAGTGCGGTTCCTCAAATTCGTTTTCGTTTGTCTCCTCGCGCTGCCGCTCTATGCACGCGAATTCGACATCCGGTCCGCTCCCGCGTGGGCAGAGCGCGTCGATGCCGACACGTCTCTGAACGTGGCGAAGGAGCACGTCCGCTGGGGCATCTACGACATCCTTCTCGACCACCAGGTGCGCGTTTCCGGCGGCACCGAATCGCAGTACTTCCGCACCGTGCGCAAGGTGCTCTCGCCGAGCGGCGTGCAGAACGCGTCGGAGCTGGAGCTCGACTTCGACCCCGACTTCGAGCGCCTCACCATCCATGAGGTCGCGGTCGTGCGCGGCGGCAAGCGGACGAATGCGATCGACGTCGAGGAGATCCGCGTCATCGACAAAGAGGACGATGCGGAGAACAAGATCTACGATGGCGAGCGCACCGCGCTCGTGATCCTGCGCGACGTGCGGCCGGGCGACGTCATCGATTACTCCTGGTCGCTCGACGGCGCGAATCCGATTCTCGGCGGCAAGTACACCGCCGACTACGACCTGAGCCGCGGCGTTCCCGTCCATCGCCTGCGCCATCGCCTGATCTGGCCGGCCGGACGTCCGCTGCAGTGGCGCGGCGCCGATCCGAAGATCACGACGCTCGGCGGCGAGCAGGTGTACGTGTGGGAGCGCAGCGGCGTCGACGCCCTCGACGTCGAAGACGCGATTCCGTCGTGGTACGAGCCATGGGAGTCCGTGCAGGTGTCGGAGTTCGCGTCGTGGAACGAAGTCGCGGGCTGGGCGACGGCGATGTTCCGGCTCGACGCCAGGTCCACCGAGGAAGTGAAAAAGCTCGCCGCGAAGTTCTACGGCGAGCACGCCACGCGCGACGACCGCATCACCGCCGCCATCCGGTTCGTGCAGGACGAGATCCGCTACCTCGGCATCGAGATGGGCCGCAACTCGCACGAGCCGCATCAGCCGTGGGAGACGCTCGAGACGCGCTGGGGAGATTGCAAAGACAAGACGCTGCTGCTCGTCTCCCTGCTGCGCGAGCTCGGACTCGAGGCCTATCCCGCGCTCGTCAACACGACCACGCAGCATCGCCTCGACGAGAAACTCCCCTCGCCGTTCCTCTTCGATCACGTGATCGCGCAGATCACCGACGCCGGCCGCACGTACTGGGTCGACGGCACGATCGCCGACCAGGGCGGCACGCTGCGCACGATCGAAACGCCGAACGACGGCCGCGCGCTGATCGTGCGTCCGGACACGCACGGCCTGGCGAAGGTGGAAACGAACGCGAAAGGCTCGGTGCTCGTCGAGCAGACGTACACGACGACCGACTATGCGAAGCCGACGCAGCTGACGGTGAAGACGACGTACAGCGGCAGCGATGCGGACGGATTTCGCAGCGAGCTGGCGTCGATGTCGATCGACGACTTCGCGCACGCGCGGATCAACGAGCTGGCGTCGGATCAGCCGAAGATCGAAGCCGACGGCGCGCCGCGCATTCACGACGACCGGCTCGGCAACGTGATCGTGGTGACGGAAACGTACCGCGTGTCCGAGGTGTGGAAGGACGGGCAATGGTCCTGGTATCCGCGCGTTCTCCAGTCGCACCTGCGGCGGCCGGGGACGATGATCCGCACGATGCCGCTGGCGTTCGACTATCCGCTCGACGTGCGGCAGACCGTGACGCTCAACTTCCCCGAGGTCGTCGACGCCGAGAACAGCACGACCGTCACGGAGACGCCGGCGTTCCGCTATGACTACGTGATCGACCGCAACGGAAAGACCGTCACGATCCGGCAGTCGCTGCGCGCGAAACGCGACTACGTCGCGGCGAAGGAAGTGCCGGATCATCTGATGAAGCTGAACGCGATTGCCGGCGAGATCGGTTATCGCTTCGCGCCCGAGGGCGCGCAGCCGCGCGCGGTGAAGACCTCGAACGACGCCGGAAAGTGGGGACTCGGGCTCTTCATCGTCATGGTCTTCGTCACCTTCTCGTGGATGCTCGCCATGCGCCGCGGCAAACCGGCGCCTCTCGTCCCGGCGTTCGCATTCGCTCCCGGCGAATCCCCTGCGTCCGCCGTGGCGGTGCGCGGCGGTCACGAGATCCACTCGCACCTCGCCGGCCTCGCCTGCTCCTGCGGTGCGAGCCACTACTCGCCGCCCGACATGCAGCGCGCCCGCTACGCCGAGCGCGAGATGACGATCGTCACTCGCCAGTGCGCGGCGTGCGGGCGCGAGCAGAGCATTTACTTCACCGCGGCTTGATCAGTTTTCGCGTCGATCCGTCTTCGAGCCGCACGAACTTCGGCACGTCCCCCTCTGCCACGCGCGCCTTCACCGCGCGCACCTCGCCCATGCCGCGCTCCGGGATCACGTACGCGTTCGCCGCGTTGCGGGCCCACGCGTACGTCACCGTCGCCGGCGTGATGAGCGCGTCGGGCGTGACGAGCGTCTGATCGACGATTCCTCCGGCCGCGCCGCGCGCCTCGGCGGACCACGTTTTCTCCGTGCGCCGGAACCGCGCGCGCGTGACACTCGCGCCACGGCTCGTGATCTCCACGAACGCCGGCGACGCCCACGTTTCGATCGACGTGCCGTCCGTCCTGCGGATCACGCTGTGCACGATCTTCTCGTACACTTCGAACTGCTCCGTCCCTTCGACGCGGCGGCGCGCGTCGCGCAGCAAATATGTGCCGCTCGTCTTCAAGGCGCCGCGCTCGTGACGCGACGGATGCGGCTTCGGTGTGCCGCTGACGATGTCGGCGATGTCTTCCTCGATCGTCGGCGCGGCCGGCGTCTCGACGAAGCGGCCGATTTCTTTTTCACCATTGCGCACGATCACCGTCGGCACGTTCGTGATGTTCTCGCCCTGCACTGTCGTCATGGGCGTCGTGAACTCCGGGCCGATGCCGATCAGCTCGACGGAGAGATTCGGATTGTTCGCGCGCTCGATCGCTTTCAGCAGCCGCGGCACGTGATGCCGGCTGTCGCCGCACCACGTCGCGAGCACGACCTGCAGGCGCACCGGCTGCTCGATCTTGCGCAGGCGCTCGATCATCGCCGGCTCGGGCTCGTACTGCTCGGAGATCGCCCGCCACACCGGCGCCGTCTGCCACAGCTCCTCGAGGGACATCGGCCCGGCTTTGCTCTGATGCGCCGTGAGCAGCACCGTCTTGCCGTCGAGCGTCGCGAGGTACGTCGAGTCGTTCGCCTTCACGACCCTCCCCGCGCGCTCCGCCTTCGGCTCCGCCGCGGTCGTCGCGGTCATGCGGTCTTTGCTGAACGCGAACTCCGACTTTGGCGCGCTGGAAACTTCGCTCGACTGCGGATCGAAGAAGACGACGCGATCGCCGCAGACGACCGCGAACATGCGCGGGGAGCTGGTGACGAGCGTCTGCGCGGAACGATCGAGGTTGCCGTCGATGTAGACGTCGCGAATGGAGTCGCGCCATTCGCGGGGGGCGGCGGTGGCGGATAGCACCGTGAGGAGGACGAAGAGAAGACGCATGCCGGGGACCTCCTTTTGTTTTCGGTTCGACGGCATGACGGAAAAGAAAGTTCCGCGCTGAAATTTATTAATTGCGACGGGGTGTTGCGTCCGGCACAGTTATCTCCGTCCAATCTTGGAAACGGAATCTGCCACAAGAAGGAGAATCTCGGGAAATGCGTAGCACCGGCAAAGTCAAATGGTTCAACGACGCTAAAGGCTTTGGTTTCATCACGATGGACGGTGGAGAGGACGTGTTCGTCCACTTCTCGGCCATCCAGTCGAAGGGCTTCCGCTCGCTTCCGGAAGGGGCCGCGGTCGAGTTCGATCTCGTCCAGGGTCCGAAGGGCCTGCAGGCATCCAACGTTCAGACCGTCTAATCCAGCCGCAATCGCTTTGAAGAAGGACGGCGTACGCCGTCCTTTTTACGTCATGCGCAAACTTCTCTTCCTCCTCCTGCTGCTGCCCCTCGGCGCGAAAGCGGCCGACCTGGACGTGATCCGCGCGCAGTACATCGGCTACTACACCGCCGCCGGCGCTTCGCGGTCGACGCCGCGGATGCAGGAGGCCCTCGGCGCGCTGGAACAGGTGACGCGCGGAAACACCGCGCCCGGCTTCCTGCGCGAGGACGGGAGCTGGAGCGACATCGACTACGACGACACGCCCGACGGCGGCTGGTCGCCGTGGGCGCATACGCAGCGCCTGATCGTCATGGCCAAGGCCTATCAGACGCCCGGCCAGCCGTACTACAAGAACGCCGCGCTGCGCAGCCAGCTCAACTCCGCGCTCGCGTACACGCGCAGCTTCTACGGCGCGAACGAGATTCCCACCGGCAACTGGTGGTTCTGGACGATGGGCATTCCGCTCGACCTCGGCCCGACGCTCGTGCTGATGCGCGACGAAATGGATCCGGGCACGTACAACGATCTCGTCTACGCGATCGCGCTGCGCATCGGCAGCAATCCCGCCGCGCGCGGCCTCGTCGGCCCCGTGCCGACCGGCGAGAATCTGGTCTGGTCGTGCTTCACGCATCTCACCCTCGGCCTCTTGAAAGACGACCCGTCGATGCTCACCGCGGTCGCCACCGCGGTGAGCGGCGTCGTTCGTCCCACGGCCGCCGAGGGGATCAAGTTCGATCGCTCGTTCCACCAGCATGGTGCACAGCTGTACACCGGCGGATACGGCGGCTCGTTCGCGGCCGACGTCGCGCGCCTGGCGCTGATCACGCGCGGCACTTCGTATTCACTCTCGAGCGACGCCCTGGCGTCGTTCAGCGACTACGTCGCCGACGGCATCGCCTGGTCGCTCTACGGCGACTACTTCGACGTCTCGGTGATCAGCCGCGAAGTGGCGCGCCCGTCCTCGACCGGCTTCCAGGGACTCGCGGCCATGCTGCAGGCCGCGGAGTTCGCGTCGCCGCGCCAGGGCGAGATCCGCTCCGCCGCGGCGAAGATGCTGCAGTCGTGGCGCGGCACGATGACGCCGGAGCTCGCGGGACTCGCGGCCCAGATCGAAACGAGCGGCTTCCCCGCGGCTTGGCCGTCCGGTCATCGCCACTACTTCTCCTCCGACTACACGATTCACCGCCGCCCGAACTGGTTCGCCTCGGTGAAGATGTTCTCGACGCGCACGAAGTCCGGCGAGCGCACGAACGGCGAGAATCTCCTCGGCGCGCGCCAGTCCGACGGCCGCTTCTATCTCGTCTTGCAGGGCAACGAATACTTCGGCCGCGACATCTGGCCGGCGCTCGATTGGACGCGCCTGCCCGGCATCACCGTCGAGCAGAAAGCCGACACCGCGAGCGCCGCGCTCGACTACGGCAAGCGCTCCTACGCCGGCGGCACCGGCGACGGACAGAACGGCGTCTCGGCGATGGAGCTCGCGCCGCTGAGCTCTTCGCTGTTCGCGCGCAAGTCGTGGTTCTTTTTCGACGACGCGATCGTGTTCCTGACGAGCGGCATCACCGCCCCGAATCCGAATCGCGTCGAGACCATCGTCAATCAGTGGCCGCTGATGAATGCGAATTCGCAGCTCGCGCGCGGCAGCGACTGGGCGCAGCTCGAAGGCGTCGGCTACTGGCTCCCGTCGTCGTCGAATCTCGCGACGTCACGCGAGCAGCGCAGCGGCACGTGGGCGTCCCTCGGCGCATCGGACGATCAGACGGCGCAGACGAAGTCGTTCGTCACGATGTGGCTCGATCACGGCACCGCGCCGGTGAATGCGACCGCCGAGTACGCGATCGTGCCGAATGTCTCCGCCGCGCAGATGCAGCAGTGGGCCGCCGCGCGGCCGATCTCGATCCTCGCCAACAACGAGCGTGTCTCCGCCGCCCGCGACAACCGCACCGGCGCCATCGGCATCGCGTTCTGGGCCGCGAATGCGAGCGTCGACGGCATCCAGTCGAGCGCGCAGGCCGTCGTCTACATCAACGGCCGCGACCTCTGGGCCGCCGACCCGAACGCCGGCGCGACCGGCTCGTTCACGATCACGGTTCCGCTCTACGGCTCGTACACGATTCCGCGCGCGTCAGGACAGACGACGCACATCGTGATGAAGGCGCTGCCGGTGAAGCGGCGGGCGGCGGGGAAGTAAATGGAGCGGCGGGCTTTAGCCCGCCGGATCTTTCTCGGCGGGCTAAAGCCCGCCGCTCCACAGTCACTGCGATCCCCCGCTCCCGCCCAGATTCAATTTCGCCAGCCCCACCCCGACAAAGTACTGCCGCACATCGTTCAGCATCGCGCCCGCCGATCCGTCCTGGAACGAGGCCACGGCGTAGAAGCCCTGCCGGGTGTCGGTCATGTAGGCGATGTCCACCTTGAACAGCTTCTGCGTGCGCTTCACCGTCGCGGCGCGGTCGCTCACGTCGTTGACCGTCCACGTGCCGTTGAACGTCACCTGGTAGTCGTCGAAGAAGTAGAGGTAGTACTTCGCCGTCCCTTCGAACACGCGCCCCGACGCGGAGTTGCTCGCCTGGCGGCGATTGCGATAACCGTACGACGCGGTGAACGACAGCGGCGCGGCGATGAATTTGCCCTCCGTCGAGAAGAGCGTGTACGAGCGGATCAGCGGCACCCAGCCCGAGATCTTGGCCACCACGTCGAAGTTGCTCGTGCCCGCGTGCAGCGCCTTGTCCACGCGCGACTCGATGCCCGCGTTTCCGTGCATCCACAGCCGGCCGAAGGAGAGGTTCGTGAAACCGATCGACGCCGCGCCGCGGTTGTTGTCCGCGAACGACGGATCGTCGGTGTCGGTCGTATCGATGGAGATCGACGCCGTCGATTGCAGCAGCGTCTCCATCGCCTTCATCTTGCCGAACACGCCGCCGCGCGCGTACTCGCCCGTGCCCTGGAAGCGAACCGAGTCGAGATTCTCCGCGCTCGTCGTCGGATTGTTGGGATTCGTGTTCGGCGCCTTGGCCGGGCCGACCGACCAGTTGTACGACGTGCGATTCGTGGCCACGAGCGGATTCGCGGGAATCACGTTCACGCTGGTGGTCGTCGACTGATACTGCAGCGTCGCCGTCTGCGCGCCGGAGAGCAGGATCAGATTCTCCTGCGCCTTCGTGGCATCGACGACCGACGCGTCGACCACCGTGAACCCGAAGACGTCCGTGGTCTTGTTCACCATGGCCTCGAACTGGCTGGTGCCGACGACGACCGTCATCGGCTGCCCCTGCGCCGGCACCGCGGTGCCGCTGCAGACGACGGCCGTGAGCTGCTTCGCCGAGAGGCCCTGGATCTTGTTCGTGCATCCCGGCGCCTGCGCGAGCGCGGGCGAAGCAGCGAGCAGCAGCAGCACGAAGAGGCGCTTCACGGCGTCACCAGCTTCTCGATTCCGTTCACGAGATCGCTCACCACCGTGACCTGATTCATCTCCCGCAGCGTGCAGAACACCGTCGCCAGCGCGGGGCATTCGTAGCCCTTGCCGGTGATGCAATCCGTCACGCCGTTGCCGATGGCGATGACGACGTTCTCCTCGATCGACGACCAGACGATGCGCTCGTTCCCCTCGTCCATCGTCGGCAGTCCCTGCTCGTTGAAGATGACGGCGACGCAGTTGAAAATGATGGCTTTCTTCGTGTCGGCCGGTGTCGCCGTGGTGCTGACGGCGAGCAGCGTCGACGCCGCGTCGCCCGTCTGAGGCGTGTCTGTCTGAGGCGTGTCTGTCTGGGTCGAATCCGTCTGAGTGGAATCCGTCTGAGTCGAGTCCTCCGGCGGGTTGCTCTCATTAGCCATGTTGCGATCTCTCCTTGACCTGCTCTTCGGTGAGACCGTACATCGGCGGTGTCGGGATGTCGAGCATAGAGCAATAAAGATAGATCTGCCCCCGGTGATGCACCTCGTGCTCGATCA
>DATFHJ010000294.1:0-5172 GCA_035248585.1 Thermoanaerobaculia bacterium | reverse complement strand
TTGAGCTCGCGCATCACATCCGCGGCGCTTCCGTTCGCGGCGAGGAACGGGATCATCGCTTTGCACGAAGCCATGATCAGGCTCGCGGCGATTCCTTTTCCGGAAACGTCGGCGGCGATGATGGCGGTGTGATCGTCGGAGAGGCGCAGGACGTCGTAGAAATCGCCGCCGACGATGTGCGCGGCATGCGTGCGCGCCGCGACGCGGAATCCGTCGCGCTCGACGAGCGGCGGCGGGAGCAGGCGCTGCTGCATCTCGCGCGCGATCTCGAGCTCCTTCTCCGCGAACTCGTGCTCTTTCAGCCGCTCGATGCTCGCGCGCAGGCGGTCGTTGCGCTTGCGGTTGTGATGGAGGATGAAACCGACGGTGGCCGCCGCGAGGATGGCGCCGATCGCGGCGTCGAAGGGGTCGTACTTTTTGTGGCCGGCGATGAGAAACGCCGCCGCGATCGCGCCGAGGAGATAGATCATCACGCGAAAGAGCACCGGCAGGCGGCTCTGTTCGATGGCCCAGCTGAGCGCCGTCTCCATGCCGCGCGCCAGCAGCAGGATCAGCAGCCCCGTCATACCGCCGCGCAGCAGCGGCAGCAGATTGCCCGCGCCGACGTCGATCAGCGAGATCGTCAGGCCGAGGAGCACCGCGATCACCGACTCGCGCACCGCGTCCTGCCAGCTGCGCCAGCCGTAGGAGCGACTGGCGGCGGTGAGGGTGGAGGCGGACATGCTGGTAAGGATACGGGTTGTTAGAATCGAGGTTTCCGTGTCCATCTTCTTCACCGGCTTCCCCGGTTTTCTCGGCTCCGAGCTGCTGCCGCGCGTGCTGGCGCGCACGGACGACGACGCGCTCTGTCTCGTGCAGCCGAAGTTCCGCGCGCTGGCGGAGCAGCGCATCCCGCCGGCGCTCGCGCCTCGCGTGAAGCTCGTCGACGGCGACATCACGGAGTCGCTCGATCACATCGATGCCACGAACATTCGCGAGGCGTGGCATCTCGCCGCGGTGTACGACCTGGCCGTGCCGCGCGACGTCGGCATGCGCGTCAACGTCATCGGCACCCGGCGCGTGCTCGATCTCGCCGCCCGCGCGCCGCGCTTCGAGCGGCTGCATTACGTCAGCACCTGCTACGTCAGCGGGCGATACGACGGCGTGTTTCGCGAGGACGATCTCGAAAACGCGGGGGCGTTCAACAACTACTACGAAGAGACGAAGCAGCTCGCCGAGGTTGCAGTGCGGAAGTCGGGAGTCCCTTCGACCATCTATCGTCCCTCGGTCGTGGTCGGCGACAGCGCCACCGGCGCGACGCAGAAATTCGATGGACCGTACTTTGTCCTGCAATGGCTGATGCGCCAGCCGAGGATCGCGATGCTGCCGGTGGTCGGACGGCCGTCGCGCTATCGCTTCAACGTGGTGCCGCGCGACTTCGTGATGAACGCGATCGAATATCTCAGCGCGCATCCGCGGTCCGAGGGAAAGACCTACGCGATCGCCGATCCGTCGCCGCTGACGGTCGATGAGACGATCGACGTGCTGGCCGAGGCGGGCGGACGAAAGGTGCTGCGCGTTCCGCTGACGAAGTCGATCGCGAAAGACGCCCTGCAGTACGTTCCCGGCATGTATCGGCTGCTGCGCATTCCGCCGGCGGCGGTCGATTACTTCGTGCATCCGACGCTCTACAACACGTCGAACGCGACCGCCGATCTGGCCGGCTCCGGCATCGCCGCGCCGCGCCTCGCCGACTACATGCCGAAGCTGGTCGAGTTCTGGCGCGCGCACCGCGAGATCGGCTCGGCGGCGATGACGTGAATCTCCCATAGAATTCGCACCATGCAGCGTCAAGGTGCGATGTTCTCTCTCGTCGTCCTCGCTCTTTTTGCGTTTCCCGCGGCCGCGCAGGTCACCACCTACACGTACACCGGCGCGCCGTACACCGCCGTCACGCCTCCGTACAGCCTCGGCGGAAACGTGACCGGGACGTTCACCACGAACACTCCGCTGCCGGCGTTTCTGTCGTTCCGGGACATCCTTCCGTATCTGCAGAGCGCGTCGTTCAGCGACGGCGTCTCCACGCGCACGCTGGCGACTTCGTTCCTCTGCTCCTTCAAAGTCGCGACCGACGGCGCAGGCAACATCACGCGGTGGGACATCCGGCTGCGCCAGCAGCCGTACACGCCGCTCGCGCCGCAGCACTCGATCGATACTCAAGGACGTCCGGGCCCGATTACCGGGAACGACCTCGGGGGGACCGGACCCGCGGGCGCGAGCCCGTGCGATCCGATCGTGCTGACGTCCAGCGGAGGATCGTCGGCGCAGGGCACGTGGACCGACACGTTCAACATGGCGACGACGCCGACGACGTACAACTACGCCGGCGCGCCGTACACGAGCGCGACCGCGCCGTACGTCGTCGGCGGGAATCTCACCGGCACAATCACCACCGCCAATCCGCTGCCGCCGTTCATGCCGATCACCGACGCGACGCCGTTCCTGGCGTCGATGACCTTCAACGACGGCGTGACCGTGCGCACGCTCGCGAACTCGGTGCTCTGCTCCTTCCAGATCGCGACCGACGGCGCGGGCAACATCACGTACTGGGACATGGTGGTCCGCAGTTTCCCGTACACGACCGGAAATCCGCAGCACTCGATTGGAACCGCGGGAAGGCCCGGCGTTCTTGCCGGCACCGATCTCGTCGGCACCGGAAACGCGGGAGTGAATCCGTGCGATCCGATCGTGCTCTCGCCGAGTGCGAACTCGTCCGCCGACGGCACGTGGACGGACAACAATCCGCTCCCGTCACAGCCGACCACCTACACCTACACGGGCGATCCGTACACCGCCGCGACCGCTCCTTACGTCGTCGGCGGGAATGTCACCGGGACGCTCGTCACGGCGAATCCGCTGCCGCCGTTCATGCCGTTCACGGACATCACGCCGGCCATCACGTCGATCTCCTTCAATGACGACGTGGCCACGCGCACGCTCGCCGACTCGTTCCTCTGCGGCGTCAAGGCCGCCACCGACGGCGCGGGCAACATCACGCAGTGGCAGGTCTTCCTGCGGCAGTTCCCGTACACGACCGGATCGCCGCAGCACACCATCGAGTCGTCCGGAAATCCGCCGGGATCGTTCGAGGGAATCGACTTCGCCGGCACCGGCATCGCCGGCGTGAATCCGTGTGACGGCTTCGTCGCGAATCCCTTCGCCTCGACCGCGTCGCAGGGCAGCTGGACGGATACGAACCCGCTCGTCACGCAGCCGGCGACCTATCAATACACGGGCGATCCGTTCACCATCGCGATCTCGCCGTACGCGATCGGCGGCCGCGTTACGGGCAACATCACGACCTCCGCTCCGCTGCCGCCGTTCCTGCCGCTCACCGACATCACTCCCGCGCTGATCTCGCTGACCTTCACCGACGGAATCCAGACGCGAACGCTCGCGAATTCGACGATCTGCACGTTCCGCGTCGCCACCGACGGCGCGGGCAACATCACGCAGTGGCTGGTGACGATCCGGCAATTCCCGTTCACCACGGGCAGTCCGCAGCAGACCATCGACTCGACCGGAAATCCGGGATTCCCTGACGGGTCCGACCTCGCCGGGACCGGCATCGCGGGCGTGAATCCCTGCTCGCCGTTCGCCGCGACTACCTACGGCGCGTCGGGCAGCGCCGGGACGTGGATCGGATTGGCAACCGGAAGCGTCGCCAGCGGACCGACGCTGGACGGAGTGGGACTGGCGGTGCTCGCCCTGTTGCTGGCCGCGGCGGCGCTCTACGCCTCGAGAAGCGGATGAGCGTCCGCGTCACGCCGGAGCCTCACGCGGAGACCCTGCGCAGCGGAATGGTGCGAGGCAACTACTTTCATCGCATCGCGCGCGAGTCCGTCGTCGTGCTGTACACCGATCGGTGGACACTGTTGTTCGATTCGGGCGAAGGGACAGCGGTCGAGACGCAGGCATTCAGCGGCAGCGGTGCGGTACGCATCGAGATCGATCCGCTCTCCGCACATGCGATTCGAAACGACGGCAGCGCGGAGCTGCATCTCGTCGTCACCGGGAACGCCAACGATCGCGAGCCGCGCGTGCTCGTCGAGCCGCTCACGCGCATCGCCGGCGTCGACGGCACGCGCCGCGGCTGGGTGGCGATGATCAAAGAAGGCGAGGCGCTCGAGTCGCGTCTGCTGACGTCGGACGAAGAGCTGCTCGCGCTCTTCCAATCGTGCGCCGTCGTCGCCATCGACACTCCGATCGGCCTCGCCGAGGCCGGCCCCCGCTCCTGCGATCACCACGCCCGCCGCTTCCTCGGCAAGCGCGCGAGCAGCGTCTTCCCCGCGCCGCTGCGCCCACTCCTCGCGCTGCGCGATTACGCCGAGGCCAACCGCGTCGCGTGCGATCTGCAGAAGCGCGGCATCTCGAAGCAGGCCTGGGCGATCGTGCCGAAAGTCGCGCAGATCGATCGCCTGCTGCAGCGCCATCGCCACCTGCGTGGACGCGTGTACGAAGTGCACCCGGAAGTCTCGTTCGCCGCATGGAACGAGCACGAGCCGATGGCGGCGTCGAAGCATTCGAAGAAAGGTCTCGCCGCGCGGCGCGCGCTCGCCGAGGCGCACTTTGGTTCGCTCCCGCCCGTGCCGAAACACGCCGGCGAGAACGACGCCCTCGATGCGCTGGCCGCGCTCTGGACCGCCGAGCGCATCCTCGCCGGCCGCGCCCGCGAGCTCGGCGACGCGAGAGCGGATCTCACGGGGTTACCGATGCGGATCGTCTACTGACGGCAGCCCGATAGGGAGGAAGCGGCCGCGTGAACGTCACGTCGGCCGCGCCCACAGGAAAGGTTCGGAGCAGCGGCGCGTACGTCGTCGTGTCCGAGTCGAGCACGGTTTTCGGACGCACCGCGAGCAGCACGTCGGGGGCGACTCCGCGCTCCACCCAGTTCTCCAGCGCGGTCAGATAATCGACTGCAAACGCGCCGTCGCCGCCGCCGCAATGATTCATCCCGGGCACGAGGTAGAGCCGCAGGAAATCGTCGCTGCCGCCCATCACGCGAGCGACCAGCTCGTAGTAATCGATCGTCATCGCCGGCATCGTCGACTCGTCGTTCCAGCCTTGATAGATCAGCAGCTTTCCGCCCGCGGCGCGGAATTTCCGGAGATCGGGATTGGCGGCGCTGAAGAG